>CALWKH010000097.1 GCA_944381195.1 uncultured Clostridia bacterium | reverse complement strand
TATCTTTTATTGTCAAGATTTGCACAAGACGAAAAATTAAATGATAAACTCTACTTCTAGTTTTTTCAAACTTTTAAAAAATAAACAAATAAATAAAAGAAATGCCCAAAAATTTAAGTTTTGTTTAATAGCAATTTTTTAAAACTAAATTACTGATTTTAGTTTATCATTTTACGACAAAAAAAGTCAAACAAAAACTCTAAATAAGCATTTCAATTTTTATATTTTTTTTAATAAAATTTGACATGAAAAATTTTAAGAAAGTTTCAATTTACACAAAAAGCGGTCAGCAACCATGGCAATGAATTGTCCACCTGTTACCTTGTCATCGGCAGAACAGATGTTGGCGTTGAGAATTTTGTTTATTCTTTCAAGCTTTTTATTTGCCGCTGCAACATCAAGCGAATGCCTGATTGCCCTTTCAACCTTGCTTGCAGTGGTATCAAATGTTTCTGCAATTTTTGGATACAGTTCTTTTGTTATGTTGTAGCCATATTCTGGGCGCTCTATTGTGAGCCTGATTGCTTCCTTTAAATATCTATAACCTAAAACATGTGGTGAAATTCCAATCTCAAAGCATAGATTTGCAATTTTTGTTTCCAAATCTGCCATTTCATTTATTTCACCATCTTTTAATGTTTGAGCCAAGTTTGAATTTTGGAAAGTTCCTGCAAACTCCTCAAAATTAAAATTGTCTTTTATAACTTGAGCACCAAAATGAAGTGCCTGCTGGGAAATGTCTTGACGAAACCAAGGCGTTATCAAAACTTTGCGACACTTTATGCTTGTGCTTTTTCTTAAAAGTTCCAAACCATCCATTTCATAGAGAAAAAAGTCTATGAAAAGATAATCAACATCATTAAATTTAAGCCAAGTTAATGCTGTGTCAACGGAAGAAAACACCTTTTCTAATTCAACACATTCGACTTCAAAACAAAAAGTTTTTACCCGTTCTTTTAAAAGATAGTTTTGCGTTATTAGAACCAATTTTTTCATTTTCGTCTCCTATTGTTTTTATTAAGAATATTTCTTTGATAAAATTTTCACAAATAAATTATTTTATTTTGGACAAACTATTTGCAAATTTACTAAAAATGCATGATAAAAAAGATGAAAAACTGTCGAAAAATCTTCAAAAATTTTTGTTTTTGTAATTAAATCAATAGACTTTTTAACTCCACAATGTTAAAATGCTCTATGAAGAGGTGCAAACATGAAACAACAAATAAACAAAAGATTTAATGAAAAAGAAATTATTTTTCTAAGCCTTGCAATATTTTTCGCATTGCTTTTTACTGTTACTTGCGTATATTTTTTTAACCAAAAAGATGACACAAGCAGTAGTGATAGCACAAATAATTTTAACGTTACCATTGATACAGTTACTTATGAAGATGAGGCGTCAATTCCAACAGGTTATCCATCGACAGAAACACGAGAAAAAGCTTTTAGCAGTTCTGTTATGATTGAAATTCCACTTACTTCCAGCACATACTATGGCAGTGGTTCAATCTTTATGGAAGATGAAGAATACACCTATATTCTAACCTGCCACCATGTTATTGAAGTTGCAAGCGCAAACAATATCTATATCACCCTTTATGACGGAACAACAACAAGAGCAACCTTTGTTGGTGCCGACACATCAAGTGATGTTGCAATTTTGAAATTTGAAGGAACAGGCTATCAAAAAATCACTTCAATAAGTTCAAACAGTGACCTTTCTTCTGGTCAATCTGTTTTTGCGGTTGGTTATTCACTTGGTCTTTATGATTTCACATATAACTTCGGCAGTCTCAGTCAAAGCAAAGAGCGAACAATCACCATTGACGGACTGACCTTGACAGCCCTTCAAATTGATGCAGCAATAAACGGTGGAATGTCTGGTGGTGGAGTTTTTGATGCAAACGGGAACTTTATTGGCATGATTGTTGGTGGCTATGACTCACAAGATGCACAAAATGTGAATTTTATATTGCCAGCATATGATGTTATTCAAACTGCAATAACACTTCTGTCTAACATGGATGCTTCAACTGGTGTTGGCTATATTCCTGGACAATATAATTTGGGGCTTACAATCGGCACATTTGGAGCACAAAGCACCTATCCAATTGTTATGGAAATTCCGCAAGAAAGCACTTTCTATGGAACAGATAAATCAACATCTCTTCAACTTTATGACATTTTAAAAAGTGTTAAAATTGGAAACGGCGCCGTTCATGACCTTTCAACATATAATGATGTTATAAGCATTTTTAACTCGGAGGAAGTTGAAGTTGGAACAGAAATCGTTTTTGTTGTTGCAGAAAATTACGGCATTGATGACATTGAAAGAACAGTTACTATTACAGTTAAACAATATATCTTTACCCTTTAAAAATGTAAGAAAATGCAAAAAAACACTCATTTTGAGTGTTTTTTTTGTAATATAATTAAAAATTTTTGCATTTTAACATTTTTTTTGATATTAATATTTAAAAAATGGAGAATAAGTTGTTTATCATAGTTTTTCTTATCAATAAAAAGAATGGTCAGAGTTGGTAACAGGCCAAAAATAAGAATA
>CALWKH010000096.1 GCA_944381195.1 uncultured Clostridia bacterium | reverse complement strand
CTTTTACTTAAAAGTATTTTTTATAAAAAAATAATTCAACAGACTTTATCCTGCTGAATTATTCTGTTTGTTTGAAAAAAGAAAACTATATATATCTTGCAAAATGCCTTGTGGTTCTTCTTGAATCTCAGGCTCTGGAGGTCTTTTCTTTGTTCCCACCACCCTAACACCTTGAACTGCTTTATAACTTTGTGTTCTTATAAGTTTTTTGGAAATAAGCTCATCTCCATTATAATATTCAAGATATGATTTCACTTTATAGCCTTTTTTTGAATAGGTCTTATAGAAAGATTCATCTTCAAACAAGTTATCATCTTCAATGATTTTATCAAACGGTGGTGCTATCTCACTGACAATTTCATTTGCTCTTTTTATGGATAGAGCATTACCTTCTTTAAATCCATAGATTTCCACGCCAGCTGTTTGACCATTGGCATATGTTCTTAAATAGATTGGGTGCTGAAAGTTATTTTTAAAGCGCAAATCACTTGAACCAAAGTTTACCATTGCATCAAAGCCCATTTGAACATATGAACTTGCAAGACTGTGAGGGTGAACTTCCAAAATTTCCACACCAGCAAGCAAAAGTGCATTGTAGAGTGTGGTGCTAACCTGACAAACCCCTCCCCCAAAAGCCTCGGTGTATTCATTGTTTAAAATGATGTTTGCCTGTTTATAGCCTTTTTCCTTTGTTCTTCTCCCTGTTGTCTCGTTAAATGAATATTCAACATCTGGCTGTAAAACAAGCCCATTAAATTGTTTCATGGCAAGTTCAATGTTGCTTTTTCTGTTTTGCGAACTTGAAGCATAGTTTGTTTCAAACCTTGATTTTAACGTTGTTTGGTTTATAAGCATTTCTTTTGTTACTTTGGGCTTAAGTACCTTTGGCTCAATTTTTATGTTTATTTGACTTGAATTTTTTAACCTTTCTAAAAGGTCAGCATAAAATTTCTCTTTTTCCAGCAAAAAACCCGTTTGTTCTTTTTGATAGAAAAAATATGGTTTTCTGTTTGGGTTAAAGTTTACCGTGGCATCTTTAACGGGGGTGTCTATGTCTTTCTTTATTTTATCTACAATTTCTCTTAAACCAAGGAAGGTATAATCAAAAGCATCTTCATAGGAGAAACCCATTTGATGAATTCTTTCAATCAGGTCTGCTCGCACTCTGTGGTTTGACATTCTGCCATTTTTTTGTGCTTTTTCAAAGTTTGTGAAAACTTTTGTTTTGTCAAGAACTATGCTGTCGTTCCACACACAACTTTTTCCGTTATAAGAAAAAGACATGGAAACATAATCTTGTTCACTGTAACTTCCACCAACAAAAATGAGTGCAACAATTAAAAATAAGACAAAAAAAGTTTTGCGCAACTTGTAACTCCCCTTTTTTGTATTATTTGTAATAGATTAAATTTTATGTGTTTAAAAATAAAAAGCCTTGTTTAAAACAAGACATTTTATTTTTTTTGTAATAACAGTTGTTGCTTTTTTGCCACCAGTTTTTCCTGTGATGTTGGCAACAATTCAATTTGCTTTTGTGCAAAATCTTCTGGAATGATTTGCTGTGTTAAAAGAATTAAGATTTGTTTTTTTCTGAAATTCGCAATGTCAATTTGAGTGCTGATTGGCAAAAGTAAAATTATTTTTTTTATTATAAAATTGTTAAGCACCTCAAAATCTAGCACATTGCTCACAAGCAGTTTTTTGCTTACACCATTATACCAGTTGTCCACAACCTTATCAAAATCTTCGCTTGAAACAAACTCTGTTTTATAGTTCTCCAAAAAATCAAGCATATCTTCTTTGTTTGTAAAAAACTTTTCAATTTTCTTTCTTGTCAGCAAAATGGTTTGAGGAATTTCCAGAGCCTTTATTCCCTCGATGATGTGAAAATCGCTCGACTTAATTTGTGCATCACCACCATAGAGGTTGGCTGTATTTTTATCTCGCATTAAAGAAACTCTATTCCCATAAAGCCCCTTTCCAAATATAAACTTTTCAAAACTATAACCACAAGTTAAAGCATAACCCAAATGCTCTAACGCTTGTTCACTCGTAAACATTTTTGAAATCATATTTTTTCCTTAAATCAACTTAAATCAATGGTAAAGCGTGTTTGCTGGGCACCCTCACCCTCATAGACAGCATCAACCAAAAGAACAATTGTACCTTTTTCTTTTTCTACATCTTCATATTTTGTTGCTGGTTCAATTTCACCATTATATTCCATTGCACATCGACAATATACTTCCAAAAATTCTTTTGCTCTGATAAAAGCGTCCTCAACAGAAACACCCTCTGTGCATATGTTCACATCATTTAAAATTATGGTATAACCTCTGTTCTCAACATCTTTATATAGGACTGCTGGAAAAATGAATTGTTGCATATTTTATATTCCCCTTTTAAAATAGATTGAACATCAAACCAAAACTGAAACCTGTGTTAATTGCCAGCAAAGAAATGCTTATAAGAAGCCACAATATGTTATAGGCACAGGCCATGCTGTTGAGTTCATTTTTTGCTCTAACCAAAGAAGCCGCTTTTCTTGACTTGCCAACATAAACAAGTCCAACAATTGAAAAAGCAATTGAAACAAGATATG
>CALWKH010000095.1 GCA_944381195.1 uncultured Clostridia bacterium | reverse complement strand
TGGAGATATGTTGAACTCGCAAGAAGATGTTGACCCAACAGTGATTGATGCTTTGGAAAGCCCAGTTGCAAAAAAAGGCAAAAATATGATAAAAAAGTTACAAACAAAAAGGAAATCAAATAAGAACACCCGAAAAAAGAAAACTGATAAAAAACAAAATAATAAAGAAGAAACTTCATCACAAGCAGAAAATGTTGTGACAGAAGATAACAACAAATCAAATCAAACTGATATTAAAAATCAAAATGAACTAGAAAAAGGAAACAAAAAGGAAGAAAAGAAGGAATAAAAAATGGAAAAACTATTCAGCGCAGTAAAACCAACAGGCAAACTGACACTTGGAAATTATATTGGTTCCATATCTAATTGGGTAAAAATTCAAAAAGATTATGATTCAATTTTTTGTGTTGCAGACCTGCATTCATTAACTGTTAAAATTGACCCAAAAGAACTAACCGAAAACAGTTATGCCGTCATGGCAAACTATCTTGCGTGCGGGCTTGATGAAAATGAAAGTGTGCTTTATTATCAATCGCAAGTTTCATCACATCCAGAACTTGGTTGGCTTTTAAACTGCGTAACATCAATGGGTGAGGCAAGCAGAATGACAGCATATAAAGAAAAAGCAGAAAAGAACAAAAATGTGTCTGTTGGGCTTTTTGACTATCCTGTTTTAATGGCTGCTGATATTCTTTTATATGATGTAAAATATGTTCCAATAGGCGAAGACCAACGCCAACATCTTGAACTTGCAAGAAATTTGGCAATTCGTTTTAATAATGCCTATGGTAACACTTTTGTTGTTCCAGAAGGGCTCTATCCAAAGGTGGGTGCAAAGATTTATAACTTGCAAAACCCAACAAAAAAAATGAGCAAAAGTGATGACGATGACACGGGAAATATCATGCTTGATGATAATCTAGACTTGGTTCGTCAAAAAATCAAGCGTGCAGTAACAGACAGCGGAAGCGAGATTGTTGCTCGTGAAGATAAACCAGGGGTAACCAATCTTTTAAGCATATATTGCGCTTTAACAAACAAAACAATCAAAGAGGCAGAAAAGTTTTTCGAAGGCAAAAACTATGGCTTTTTAAAAGAAGAGGTTGTAAGCGTTGTTATTGAAACATTAAAGCCAATTCAAGAAAAATATAATTACTATATGAATAATAAAGACTTTATTCGTGAAATTGCAATAAGGGGAAAAGAAAAAATTGAAAAGCAAGCACACGAAAAAGTGAAAGAAGTCAAACAGAAAATGGGGCTAATTTTTTAACGGATAAAAATTGGGAGGTTCAAAATGGCTGATGACAATTTTGACGATGTTCAAGATGAAGGCAGGGTTACAAACAATATGGGCGGGAATAATGTTGACCAAGATGACGAACAAATGGATAATCAAGACGAAAATGATGGGCAAGACGCAAACGCCAAAATGAGTTTGCAAAATGGTCAACAAGAAGATAGCGGTCAGAATTTAGATGATGACAGCAAAAGTGATGACGGCGAAAAAGTTGCAAATAACCCACGACCTCAATCTTTTTTTGGAAAGCGCAGTCAACCAGGTGTTGAACGAATAAAAAACCGTATAAAAAAAGATGTGGACAAAGACCCATATCACAAACACCATCTGCTTAGAAAAAATGTTGAATTTGCTGCGGGCAAAAATGAAAGAATAAAAGATAAAATGCGTCAATATAACAAAAATTATGAAGAACGCAAAAAAATCTATCAAAGACTTAAGGGAACAGATGATTTAAAAACCGCAGTTAAATATGATGTTGACTATAAAAAGAAAGAAGCAGAAGAAAAGGTTGAGGCAATCGAACTTCAAGCAGAGGTGGCTGTTGAAAATGTCAAGTCAGTTGCAGGAGGTCCAGTTGGCTGTCTCAAAAATCTTAAAGGTTGTTTGTTCCCAGCGGTAATTTGCATGACAATAACAGGTGGTGCGATTTTAACAGGGCTTTTAAAAGTTTTTGGAGTTTTTTAAAATATATCTAAAAAACACGAAAAAAATCGTGTTTTTTATTTAAGTTTGTTTAGTTTTAAATTAAAAGAAGTTGTTAAAATCGTTAAAACCGTTAAACAAACTGTTATTGGCTGTTTGATAGTTGAAACAACAACCACGCCTGTTATTGTTTGTTGCGTATGAAAGAGCAATCAGTGCGACAAGCAGAATTATCAGCAAAGTGGTGTTGTTAACGAGGTCAACTCCTGCACCCGTTGACCAAAGTGCAATAATCAAAACCAAAACCACACTTTGTGAAACTGTCATATATGTAACCTCCATTTTTAAACAAAAAAATGTCTTAAAATTTATTATGCGACCAAATTCGAAAATGTGCTCACTTGCACATTTTTTCTTTTTATATTAAATTAAAATAAAAAGGAGAATATCATGGCAAACGCTCAAGAAAACGCAATGATAAAAAACTTCTTGCCAAAGACAAAAGAACTTTTTGATATGTCAACATTTTTCAGCACTTTTGCCGATCCAACAAGGCTTAAAATCTTGTCCGCTCTTTGTTTAAGCCCAATGTTTGTTGGGGATTTAAGCGATGCTTTAAATGTTAATCAAACCACAATCAGTCATCAACTTAAAGTTATGCGAGAAAGAGGGCTTGTGGAATTTTCTCGTTTTGGCAAAATGCTTCGCTATGAAATTTCATCAAAATTTGTTGCTCAAACTTTGGAGTGCGGAGTTGATTTTTTGAATTTTTATAAAACAC
>CALWKH010000094.1 GCA_944381195.1 uncultured Clostridia bacterium | reverse complement strand
TCACAAATTTTATACATATTTTTATTATATTACAAAATATTTATATTTGTCTAGTGATTTGAATTTTAAAGAAAAAATAAATTTTATTAACTTATAAAAAATTATTTTGTTTGATTTCTATTTTTAATAAAAAACTTTTAAACAAAAATTTAAAATAAAGAGAAAATTGAATATTAATTTTTAATTAAGGTAAACAAAAAACCCTATCTTATTTGACAGAGTTTTTCACTTTTTATTTTGCATAATTAGTTTGCACTTGGTGCTTTTTTATTTTGCATATTCAATTGAACGAGTTTCACGAATGACATTGACCTTTATTTGCCCTGGATATTCCATTTCATTCTCAATACGCTTTGCAATTTCTTTTGCAAGGAACAATGCTTGTGCATCATCAATTTCTTCTGGTTGAACCATTATACGAATTTCTCTGCCCGCTTGGATTGCAAAAGATTTTTCAACACCTTTAAATGAGTTTGAAATTTCTTCAAGTTTTTGCAAACGCTTGATATAGTTTTCAAGAGATTCACGCCTTGCGCCTGGTCTGCTTGATGAAATCACATCTGCAGCCTGAACAAGAACTGCCTCAACACATGAAAACTCAACATCTCCATGATGCGCTTCAATGCAATTGATAACTTTTTCATTTTCCTTATATTTTTTAGCAAGGTCAACACCAATTGCGACATGAGAGCCTTCCACTTCAAAATCAACCGCTTTGCCAATATCGTGCAGAAGTCCCCCACGCCTTGCAACTGTGCCATCAACGCCGAGTTCGTCCGCCATCATTCCTGCAATATATGAAACTTCAAGACTGTGTTTAAGCATATTTTGTCCATAACTTGTTCTGTATTTCATTCTTCCAAGCAATTTCACAAGTTCTGTATTTAGTCCATGAACGCCAGAGTCGAGAAGTGCTTGTTCTCCTGTCTCTTTGATATCTTGTTCAATATCTCTTTTTACCTTTGCAACAGTTTCTTCAATTCTCGCTGGATGAATTCTGCCATCTTGCATCAATTTTTCAATGGAAACCCTTGCAATCTCTCGCCTTATTGGGTCAAAACCTGAAAGAACAATTGCTTCTGGTGTGTCATCAATTATGAGGTCAATTCCAGTTGCTTGTTCGAGAGCGCGAATGTTTCTTCCCTCTCTTCCAATGAGACGACCTTTCATGTCATCGCTTGGAAGTGCCACAGTTGAGGCTGTGCCTTCACTGGTGATATCTGCTGAATAGCGCTGAATTGCAAGAGAAATTATGTTTGTTGCTTTTTTATTTGCTGTGTCTTTTGCTTCCTGTTCAATCTTGTTAACCATGAGTGCAGCCTCATGTTTTGCATCTTCTTCAATAGCCCTCACAAGTTCGTTTTTGGCTTGTTCTTTTGTCATTGAAGAAACTTTTTCAAGTTGTGCAACTATTTGCTTGTTCTTTTCGTCAAGTTCTTCTTTTTTCTGTTCAAGTTCATTTTCTTTTTCTGCAAGTTTTTCTTTCATTTGGTCAAGATGTTCACTCTTTTTTTCAAGAGTTTGCTCTTTGTTGTTTATAAACTCTTCTCTTTGCAAATAGCGTTCGTTAAGTTTTTCAATTTCATTTCTGCGCAAATTAAGTTCATTATCTATTTCCGTTTTCAATTTCAACGATTCTTCTTGTGCTGAAAGTTTGGCTTCTTTTAGAATTGTTTTTGCCTCTTGATAAGCATCTTCTAAAATTTTTGAAGCATCTGCTTTTGATTTATCTAAATTTTTACTTTTAATTAGTTTAAATATAAAAATACCAGCAACCACCCCAACAATGATGGCGCCAATCAAAGATAACACAAAGGCAGTTGTGCTAACAGAGCCAAGCATTCCAGCAGAAACTATGTTAAGCATATCAACTTCTCCTTTAAGTTTTGTATAAATGAATTTATACAATTTAATTTTAATTTAAAAGTTTAAGTATGTCAAGTGTATAAAAAAATTCTTTTATTTTTAGAATAAAACTATTTTTGCCCATGATTTACTTTTTTATCATGATTTTGGGCAAAAAATAAACAAAAAACAGACAAAAAATCTGTTTTTCATGCTTCAAAATTAAACTTTTATATTTAAAAGGCAAATTATATGGTTGGCTTATTGTGGACAATATCCCAAATTTGCTTTTCAAGGTCAGCACAAATTTCTGGGTGGTCAGCAAGATATTGCTTTGCGTTTTCCTTACCTTGCCCAATTTTTTCATCATTCATGGCAAACCAAGCACCACTTTTTTGAATAAGATTGTTTTCAATCGCTAAATCAAGAATACAACCCTCTTTTGAGATGCCTTTTCCATATATAATGTCAAATTCTGCGGTTTTGAACGGAGGTGCAAGTTTGTTTTTAACAACTTTTACCTTTGTTCTGCTTCCAATAGCCTCTGTTCCTTCTTTGATTGTGTCTGATTTGCGAACATCAAGGCGTATGCTTGAATAGAATTTTAAAGCCTTTCCACCCGTTGTGGTTTCTGGATTTCCAAACATCACACCAACCTTTTCACGAAGTTGGTTAATAAAAATTACGCAGGCGTGTGATTTGTTGATAATGGCAGTAAGTTTACGCATTGCTTGACTCATAAGCCTTGCAAGCAAACCAACATGGCTATCTCCCATTTCGCCATCAATTTCAGCGCGTGGAGTGAGTGCTGCAACCGAGTCAACAACAATCAAATCAACGGCACCACTTCTCACCAAACTTTCGGTGATGTCAAGCGCCTGTTCGCCATTGTCTGGCTGTGAAACATAAAGTTGTTCCAAATT
>CALWKH010000093.1 GCA_944381195.1 uncultured Clostridia bacterium | reverse complement strand
TAAATATAAAATTTTGGAAAAGAATTATAAAAATAAAATTGGTGAAATAGATATAATAGCAAAGGACCAAGACACCATTGTTTTTGTTGAAGTTAAGACAAAAACAACCGAAATTTTTGGTTTGCCAAGAGAAATGGTAGACGAAAGAAAACAGCGCAAAATAGAGCAGGTTGCAACAGTTTATCTTATGCAAAACGGGCTTTTTAACAGCAAAATTCGCTTTGATGTGGTGGAAGTGCTTGATAAACAGGTTCATCACATAAAAAATGCTTGGTAAAACAAAAAAATGTGCAAAAACTCTTGCATAATCTTTTGTTTTATGATATCATAACGCTATGACTCGGGTGGTCCTCTGTTGAAAATCAAAATAAACCACAAGAACACTTGGACAAATCTGTTAGGAGGTATATAGTCAATGAACATTATTTCGACCATTGAAAAAGAAGGCTTGAAAGAACAAGCAGGCAACTTCAACATCGGTGACACCGTTAGAGTGTATGTAAAGGTTGTTGAAGGAGACAAAGAACGCTTGCAAGCATATGAAGGCGTTGTTATCGCGCGCAAAAATGGAAGCATTCGTGAAACATTCACTGTTCGCAGAATCAGTTTTGGCGTTGGTGTTGAAAGAACATTCCCAGTTCACTCACCAAGAATTGACCGTGTTGAAGTAGTTCGCAAAGGAAAAGTTAGACGTGCAAAACTATATTATGTTCGCAATCTTTCAGGAAAGCGTGCTAAGATTAAAGAAGACATTTAATAAAAAGGTGCATTTGCATCTTTTTTTGTTTAATAAAATTACAAAAACAAGTTGTAAATTTGGTGGGATAAAGCATTTTTATCAAGAGAATATGTTTTTTATATAAGGAATATGAATAAAAATAAAACACTTTTAAAATTTTTTTTTGCTAAAAAGATTGAAAACACTTTTTTATTTTCCGTTTATCAAAAGAACTTCATTTTTTTTGTTTGACATAATTTTTTTAAAATGCTAAACTTATTATTAGTTTTTTTAAGGGGAATAAAATATGTTTACACAAGAAGATGTTGAAAAGAATTACTATCTAGGTTCAAAAACCATGAGAATATATGACGGACTTGACCTGTCAAAACCAGATATTTTTGAACTTTTGGACAAAAGTGCACGCTTTGTCTATGACAACAAGCACCAAGAAGTTTTGTCTGATTATTTTGATATGGCTTTTGCAAACTATTGGAAGCGTGGAGTTGAAAAAATCTTGAAAATGGAAAATAAGAGAATCAACCCAGATTCAATCAAAAAGGCAATGACCGAATCACTTAACTCACTCAATCAACTTGCCATTGATATCACAAACTTCAATGGTTATGCAATTCTCTATTCCAAACTGCAAAACAAAAGGGGAGCAACAGACATCTATTGGAAGATGTTCACAAACACCATTTCAAGAAATGCCAGCGCATTTGCAACTTTCATTGATGCAATCGCAAAAAATGCAAACTTTGACTATAAACTCACAAACCTTGAATTTGCAGAAAACGGGGTGATTGCCTATAAGGTTGAAAAATCAAACGAACCACTCATTCACAAAGACATTCAATCAAACAGACTGGCACAGCCAAACAAAAAGCAAGAGGAAAATTCAAAATATCTCAACATTGAAAAACCTTTTGCAGATGCAAATGACGATTTTGCGAACAGTTTTGCCGAAACTGAAAGCGCAGAATAAAATTTTTAATAGTGTTGTTAAAAAGTTTATTTTGTATATAAATGAAATTTTAAAGCACATTCCAAGTTGTTTGGAGTGTGTTTTTGTTTGCAAAAATGAAAACATGGCTAATTTGTTTTTGCCAATTTGCAAAGCGTTTGATGTTTCAAAAGTTTCAGCACTACGACAATAAGTCAGCAGGTTAAAGGTTGGTATTATAAAAATGTTAACATTTGAGGGGTTGATTTCAAGCAAGAATAGTTAAGCAGTTAAAAAAATGAGAGTGAATTAAAAGGGGAAGCAGGTCAGCAAGTCAAAGACAGCAAGAATGAAAAAAGGTGTTGTCAGGTCAAGAGGATAAAATTGAAAGAAAACAAGATAGTAGGGAAAAAGAGTTTAATAAAAGAAAAAACAAGTCAGCAGGTTAAAAGCGTTAGAACAAAGAAAAATATGTCATCAGGTTTAAAATGGGGTGAGCAAAAGGGAAAAATGTCAACAGGTTAAAAGAGTAAGGGCAAGGGCTTTGCGCCATGGCTGGCGCTCAGCGCACATCAAATGTGCGCCCTTTGCGTTTTTTCAAAACGCAAAAAAGCCCTTGCGCACTCATTACAACCCACCAAGTTAATATAAAAGGAAAAAATAAATAAAAAAGAAAAATCTAACTAACAACCATAAAAACTTGCTCTAAAACTCAAAAAGCCCTTGCACGCTTTTTATAACCCACCAAGCCATTATGAGTGGGAAAATATATAAAGAAAAAAATAAAAAAATAGATGTTTTTTAAAAAAAGGTTTAAATATTTTAATTTTTACCAAAAAACCCATAAATTTGATTGCTAAAAACAAGAAAAATAGATATACTAATAGAGAAATAAAAAAGATAGGAGAAAACAAGAATGGAAAAACAAAAGGCATTTTCAAAGCGTAAAAAAGTGATGATGTTCTGTTTGGTTGCTCTCTTTACCTTCATGTGTGCGGGGGGGGGGGCTTGTTCATTGGTTAAACAATGAGCGCTCGTCAATCAACGCCACCAAAACGGACGACACCACATCCTATGTGTCTGTTGGCGAAATTTGGAACGAAACCGAGGGATATTTTAACGCAAACACTTTAAGTTCACTGTTGCAATACATAACAGGAAATGAAGACATCAC
>CALWKH010000092.1 GCA_944381195.1 uncultured Clostridia bacterium | reverse complement strand
GGTAAATAACATCATTTCATTTGGACGAACAATATTTTTTAAAAGAATAACATTTTTTTGTTTGGAAAAAACAAAATTTTAAATCATAATTTTACGCACCATATCATAAAAACAAACAAAGCACAAGCAAGATAAATATTTCATAACAAAAAAATAAGCAAAAAAAAGATAAAAACAAATAACAACTAAATCAAGCAAAAAAACATTTCAAACATAGAAACAATGATTAACAGCAATAAAAACATAACACTTAAAGGCACGCAATTTTTAAGTTAAAACAATAAAAATTGCAAAATCATCAAAAAATTTAAAAAACACAAGCAAAACCAAATATATTTCAAACAATTAAATAAAAAACATAAATTTTTATAAAAACAGAAAATTATAATAACTTGAAAAAATTTTTATTTTTGTGAAAAATCATATAAAAAAGCAAAAAATGCATATAAAACATCAAAAATTAAACATAAAATGCTATAATTTTTAAAATATTATTGACTTTTTTGCCTCTGATGATATAATCTTAAAATAAGCATTAATATATAAAAAGTCTTAATATAAATAATGTTAGATATAGAAATTTATAGCAAATAATTTAAACATATAAATTTTAAATAAATTAAATATATAATGTATATTATACAAATTAGATATATAAAACAATATATAAATTAAATTTGCAAAATAATATAGATTAAATATGTAAAAAAGACTACTAGATATATAATCTAAAATCAAACATTATTTTAACAATTAAAACAAAAGTTTTATATTAAAATTTTAATTTCATAAAATAAAAGGATAAAAAATGAATTTTGATTGCGTTGTTGTTGGCAGTGGCCACGCAGGAATTGAGGCAGCACTTGCTTGTGCCAGAACTGGAATGAAAACCCTTCTTACAACTTTAAACCTAGACAGCATAGGTTTTCTTCCTTGTAATCCTTCCATTGGCGGAACAGCAAAAGGACATCTTGTCTTTGAAATTGATGCTCTTGGCGGAGAAATGGGGCACATTGCCGACCAAAGCACTATAACCAGAAGAATGTTAAACGAAACAAAGGGTCCAGCAGTTCACTCTTTGCGCGCTCAAGTTGATAAAAACAAATATCATGAAATAGCGAAAAAAACTCTTGAAAACACAAAAAATCTATACATTCTACAAGCAGAAATTGTTAAAATTGAAACCAAAGACGGCAAAGTCAGCAAGGTTATCACACATCTTGGCGAAGAATATCAAACAAAAGCAGTTATTCTTTGCACGGGCGTCTATCTTTCCAGCAGAATTATAATCGGCAACCACACACAAAACAGTGGTCCAAACGGGTTTTTAAATGCTCCACACCTGTCTTCAAATCTTAAAAATTTAGGCTTTAACATTCTGCGTTTTAAAACAGGAACACCAATGCGAATTGATAAAAGCAGTGTTGATTTCTCAAATTTTGAGATACACCCAGGAGATTTATCCACTCCAAATTTCAGCAAGCGAACAAAAAAAATGCCGAAGAATTTGCGTAATTGCTATCTTGGATATACCAATCAAAACACACATCAAATCATACGAGAGAACCTAAACAGAAGTCCACTTTATCAAGGAATAATAAAAGGAATTGGTCCACGCTATTGCCCTTCAATAGAAGACAAGGTTGTGCGTTTTGCAGATAAAAATCGCCACCAATTTTTTCTTGAACCAGAAGGGTTAAATACAAATGAAATCTATGTTCAAGGCTTAAGCACCAGCCTGCCTCTTGATGTGCAGAAAAATTTTATTCACAGCATTAAAGGGCTTGAAAACGCCTGGTTCATGCGACCCGCATATGCCATTGAATATGACTGCATTGATTCCACACAGCTTAAACCAACACTAGAAAGCAAAATTGTCGAAAATCTATACTGCGCAGGGCAAATTAACGGAACAAGTGGATATGAAGAAGCGGCTGCGCAGGGGCTTGTTGCAGGAATTAACGCAAGTTTAAAACTAAGAGGAAAAGAAGAAATTATCCTTAAGCGCAACGAGGCATATATCGGCGTTCTTATTGATGATTTGGTGACAAAAGGGACCAATGAACCCTATCGAATGATGACATCAAGAGCGGAACACAGACTTTATATCAGACAAGATAATGCCGATTTAAGACTTACAAAATATGGCTATCAGGCTGGAATTGTTTCCAAAAAAGACTATCAAAAAGTAGTAGAAAAAGAGGCACAAATCAATAAAGGTTTGCAACTTTTAGAAAAAGTTTTATCACCAAGTCAAGACCTACAAAATCTTCTTAAAGAAAATGGAGAAAATGAACTTAAAACTGGTATTAAACTAAAAACATTATTAAAAAGGGCAAACCTTGACATATTTAAAATAAATAAAAGATTAAAACTTTTTGAGGGCTTTGATGATGAGGTTTTAAATCAATTAAACATCATTGCAAAATATGAGGGATATATATCCATTCAGCAAGAACAAATTGAAAGATTTACCAAAAATGAAGAAATTCTAATTCCAGAAGATATTGACTACAAAAATCTTGCAGGGCTCAGGCTTGAAGCAAGACAAAAACTTGATAAAATCAGACCAATCAATCTTGGACAGGCAAACAGAATAAGCGGTGTATCGCCAGCCGATATAACAGTTCTAACAATTCATTTAAAAAAACTAGAACTTGATAAGTCAAAAAATGAAACCAAAAACACTGACTAAAAAATAATAAATATTTTTACAAAAAAATACTTACACCTAAAATAAAAATCTAAAAGCAAAAATAGACATATTCTAGATATAATTTTAAACCAATAAACCTTTAGATGCCTAAAATATGCGAAACTCAAAAATACAAACAGACATATAAAGAATGTAATATTGTAAAGCATATAAAAAAAATATTATATAAACTTATATTATAAAACATTTTATAAAAATCAAAATATAAACGCATCTTACATTTTAACTTATCTTTAACAGAGTAAAAAACATCAAAAAACAAGCAAAATCACATAAAAAAGAAACAAAAAAG
>CALWKH010000091.1 GCA_944381195.1 uncultured Clostridia bacterium | reverse complement strand
TACATTAGAATGCTCCTGCAGGAAGAAGTGCTTCTTGAAGTGAGTTAATACGCTCTCTTGATTTACCTTTTGCCTTGCTTGCCCTTTCTGTTAAGGTTTCAAAAATGCTTTCTTTGTCTTCGTCTTCAAGTTCTTCATATTTTTCAACTAATTTCGCTTTGCCTTCTTCAGAAAACTCGTTAATTTCAAGATTACCAAGAATTGTTTGCAATGTTGCTGCAACCGGTCTTCTTCCAAAGTTGTGCTCAAGACATTCATTGAAAACCTGTTCTGCTGTTAAGTTGTAGATTGTTCCATATTTTGCAAATCTGCTTTCAAATTCTTCATCACTCAATCTGTCTGATGTCAACATTCTTTCAATTGCCTCTTTGAATGCTTTGTCTGTTTCACATCTTTCAAGGTCTTTACGGTCTGTGATGTTCTTAATGATTTCTTCACTTGTTTCTTTTGAAAGTCTTTCGCAGTCTTCTCTTATGTTCTTGAAAAGTTCAACTGTGTTTTCGTTTTGCGCAAGTCCAGCCTCTTCACGAAGATAGTCAGCATTTTTAAGTTGCATAAGCGACCAATCTTTCATGTGATAAAGTTGTGAAATTCTTAGGTCTTCAACATCGTCAAAGTGGTTAACACCAGTCCAGAACAAAAAGCGTCTTCCAAGATTTCCTTCTTTACCATATTTTGATGTTCTTGTTTTAAGGTCACGATTTACTTCACGATAGAACTGAAATGCTGTTTTTTCATATGCTCTGATTTCTTGTTGTGCCTTTTGTCTGTAATAGTTTGCTCTTTGTGGATTTGTTGCCAAAAGTGTTTTCATCTTTTCAAGAGATTTTTCAATTTTTCTAAGTCTTTTGCTTTCTGACCAGAAAAATTTGATTCTCTTTGCGTCATGGCGAGCATTAAATTCAAGACTTCTGTTAAGCCTTGTTACAATGCCACCCATGATTCCACCAGCAATTGCACCAGCACCAATTGGTGTTGTTACAAGTGCAGATACTCCTGCCAAAAATGGAATTGATGCTGGAGATAGAACAAGAACACCACCAAGCGCAACTAATGCACCGCATAGAGCATATTTTGCACCTTGTTTTAAATAGTGTTTATAGATTGGATAAGTGTTTGCCTTTACAACTTCACGATTCTTAGCAATAAGTTCAGCCTTTTCCATGTTAAGAGTATTAACTAAATCGTTATAGCGGTCTGCTTCCCTTTGCATTCTTTCGTTTCTTACTTCTTCTGTTTGCATATTTTTCAACCCTCCTAGGTTATTTTTATTATACCATAAAGCGGGTGATTTGTAAATACCCATTTTTCAAAAAATTGCATTTTTAAGCGAAAAAATTGATAAAATTGGTGCAATTTTGGTCAAAAATTGGCATTTTTGCAAAACTAGGGCTGTTTTCAAGTTATAAAGAGCTTTTTTGGTAAAAAATAGACAAACTTTAGGAGAAGTAAACGAGTCTTTTTCATAAAAACAATGTTATTTTGATAATTTTAAACATACTGCTTTTAATTTACTTTTTAAGATTTTACAAAAATTATTGCAATTTTTCCAAAAATATCTTTCAAATAAGTTTATTTTTCACATTTTAACCACCTCAAAAAGCCAACAAACAAAATAATATAAAAAGAAAAAGCCCCTTTGGGCTTATTTTACTGTGACATAAACTGGCTTGCCAACCTTTTTAATTGCACTGATTTTGACTTTCTTGCTTATTAGGAATGGCTTATTCTGCAAGAACCACATTATTGTGTCATAAAGGCTGTCTTCAACCATTCGTGGATTATAATCAAGTTCTTTTTTTGCTTTTGAATTATCAAAGTTTGCATTGGCAAGCAAAGTGTAAAGTGAATATTTTGTGAAGATTTGTTTTTTCTTTTGAACCTTATAATGAAGATTTACAAAAGGCATCATCAAATGCACAAACCAGTGCGCAAGTTTTGGTGGAAGATGCTTGCGTCCAACAATTTTGTTTAAGATTTGCATAAGTTCTTTAAGTGAAACATATCTGCCAGTAAGCAGATAGCCCTCACCCGAACGGCCTTTTTTGTTTGCTTGAATTATTCCAAAAACGACATCTCGCACATCAACAAAATCATAGCCTCCCTCAATATATGCTGGAAGTTTTTTGTTCACAACATCCAAAACAACTTGACCAAGTTGCGACACACGAAAATCATAAGGTCCAATCACGCCTGATGGATATACAACAATTGCATCAAAATTGTGTTTTCTGCACTCTTCAAAAACATATCTTGTGGCAATGAGTTTTGATTTTGCATAGTTTCCAACAACTTTATTCTCGTCAAAAACGGTTGGTTCAACAAGTTTTTCATTTTTAACAGGGTCAATCACATGAACTGAACTTGTGTAAATGAGTTTTTTTGCACCATTTTTTATGCACGCATCAACAATGTTTTTTGTGCCTTCAATGTTAACCTTTGCAACTGCTTCAAAGGGAGCATCTTCAATGTCTATAAGTCCTGCAAGGTGATAAACAACATCATCCTTTTCAATAAAGTTAAAAATAAATTCCCTGTCTGTAACATTACCCAAAACAATGTTAACATCAAGTTTATCAAGAGGTTCCAAGTTTTCCGTTGGCAAAACAAGAACGGTTACCTTTTGTGTTTTTATAAGTTCTCGAACAAGCACATTTCCAATGTGTCCTGTTGCACCTGTGACTATTATTTTAGACATACATATCCCCCCCTTTTTTTAGTGGAGCTGATGAGGGGACTCGAACCCCTGACCTGATGATTACGAATCATCTGCTCTACCAACTGAGCCACATCAGCATAATATACTTCATAACAAAAAATTATTCACATAATCAAAATTTTCTTTTTTACTTATTCAAAAGTCAAAGTTTTCTTTTTTCAAAATTCCAAAAGTTAGTGGTCTTTTTGTGCCACTATAATATTATATCTAATTTTTTCAAAAAAGTATCTAAAATGTAAAAATAAAAACGACACAGCAATAACTGTTATCGTTTTATGATATCACATATAAAAAATTTTATCAAGCGT
>CALWKH010000090.1 GCA_944381195.1 uncultured Clostridia bacterium | reverse complement strand
CAAGTGTTTTAATTTTAGATGAGCCAACAAATCATCTTGACATAAATGGAAAAAATGAAGTTGTAAAAATTTTGAAAGATTTTTACGGCACATTGATTGTTGTTAGTCATGATGTTGATTTCATAAATCAAATTGCGTATAAACTGATTGAACTTAAAAACGGCAAAGTTTTTGAGTATTATGGAAACTATGATGACTTTCTTTCTCAAAAAGAAAATGAAAAATTGAGGATTGAGCGAGAATATGAAAAACACACACAACAGATTGCAGACATAAAAAAACAAATTGATATCTATCAAAGAGCGCTTGCAAAATCGGACTCAAAAAAGCACAGGGGAAGTTCTCGCACCTGCAACAGCACAACGCAAGATGAGCGTGCTGCCAGTCTAAGCAGGTTTGCCGCAAATAGAATCAGCAAACTGAAACAGCAACTTGATAAAGATGTTCAAAGACCAGAAAAAGAGCACAAGATAAAATATAAACTTGCAAAAGATGATGTTAAAACAAAATTTTTGTTTATTGCGGAAAATTTATCTAAAAAACATGGTAATCAAGTTATTTTTGAAAATGCAAATTTTACAATCAAAAGTGGAGATAAAATTGGAATTGTTGGAGATAATGGCGCAGGCAAAACAACGCTGTTGAATATTCTTCTTGGAAAGATTGATTTCGAAGGAAAACTTTTTGTTGCTCCAAGCGTAAAAAGCTGTTTGATGAGGCAAGATATCTATGACCTTGATTTTGACAAAACAATAAATGAGTTAAGTCAAAGCAAAGATAAAGAATTTCGAACAAATTTTATTCTTAATCTTTGCACCATGAAAATTGATAAATCTCGCTTTAACACAAAAATTGAAAAACTAAGTTCAGGCGAGAAGATGAGAATCAAACTTGCTGAAGTTATACTCAGCGATGCAAATGTGATTTTTATGGATGAGCCAACCAATCATCTTGACATTGCAAACAAAACACATCTTGAAAAAGTGCTTGAAGGTTTCAATGGAACACTTGTTTTGGTGAGTCATGATAAAGATTTTTTACGCAAAACAACAAATGTGATTTTTGAAATAAAAGATAAGAAAATTATTGTAAAAGACAATAAAATCTAGTTTTTACACATAAAAAACAGCATTTTTGCTGTTTTTTTAATAAAATTTTTGCAAAATTTGTTTTTTTGTGCTAGATAAAGTCCAGCGAATTGTGAGTTGTTTAATGTTATAAGTTTTGATAAATTTTTCTGTGATTTAATTTATTATTTAAAATTTTTATTGGCTAAAATTTTTGTGTTTCTTATATATCTATTATATATTTTTCTCCATATATTATATATTAAAAATTCTTTTGCACGCTTACTATATATTTTACACTTTAAAAATTTTGTGAAAAGAGTAACTTTTAAAACGAAACTTATTTTTTAATTTTAAAAGCAAAAAAAACATCAAAAATAAATTTTTAAGAAAAATAAAGTATAAATAAAAGTGTAAACAAAGGTTATGACAATCATAGAAAATTATATGTAATGTTTTTTAGTGTATTTTATGCTTGTAAAAATGAAAACCAAAAATCACAAAATGGAAACAGAAAATTCGGTAGCAATTTTTATGCGGTATTATAATGTTTAATTTTTTTTGAAAAAATTATGATATTTTTCTTTCTTTTTATCATAATAACTAATATAAGGCGCTCTTTTTTCTTAATATACAATATATATCATTCTAAAAACAAAAAAGGGCAGGCTTAAATGGGGTAGCATAAAGTAAAATTGAGCAAATAATTTTTGGTCAAAAAAGTAAATTTTGCCTAGAAAATTAAGAAAAAAATTTTTAAAATTTATTTGATTTTTTTGCTTGACTTCTTTAATTTTTTTATGCTATCATTTTTTTAAACTCATAAAAGGAGAGGTAAATATGACGAATGCAAAAAGTAATGTTCTGTCTAAAGTTTTGATGGCTGTCATTTCGTTGGGCTTGGTGCTTATGTGTGCCATAGTCTTTACTGCTTGTGGTAAGCAGGATCCAACATATGATGTTCCAACAAACTTAACAGCAACATATGGGCAAACTTTGGCAGATGTAACACTGCCAGACGGTTTTAGTTGGGAAGACCCACTTACAACATCAGTTGGAAATGCGGGAGCCCACACATTCAAAGTTACATACACACCAGAGGACACAAATAACTATAACACAATAACGGGCATTGATGTTACTTTAACAGTTAACAAAGCAACACTTCAGGCTCCAACAGGTTTAACAGCAACCTTTGGTCAAACTCTTTCAGAAATTCAACTTCCAGCAGGATTTGAATGGGAAGAAGATGCGGATACAACAGTTGTTGGAAATGTTGGAACAGCAACTCACACAGTTAGATATACTGCAGAGGATGCAGAAAACTATACTAACACAACAGGAATCGTTGTTTCAATTGAAGTTTCAAGTGCGACAAACGCTTTTGTTGGTGAACTTTCAATTGAAGGTTGGACATATGGCGAACAGCCAAACGCACCAACAGGTTTGACCGCTAATGCTGGAACGGTTTATTTTGAATATAGTTCATCAGCAGACGGCACATATTCATCAGCAGTTCCAAAAAACGTTGGAACATACTATGTTAGAGGATATGTTAGAGGTTTAACAGGTCATCAAGACATCGTAAGTGAACCAGTTGAATTCACAATTGCAAAGGCTGACCCAGAATACACCATGCCAACGTTTGAACAATCTTTTGACATTCACACAACACTTTCTGAAATCAGCCTTCCAGAAAACTTCTCATGGGTAAATGGCGAAACTGTCATCACACTTGGAGAAAACAAATATGCTGCTGTTTTCACACCAGCAGACACAGATAACTTTAATGTGCTTACAATTCAAGTTGCAATTGAAGGTGCATTCATTTTGCCTGACATTGAAGACTTTGACAGTGTTGACTTTTCAATCACAAACCCATCTTTGACAAATCAAACAGGAAATGATGTAACACCTGAATTTGTTGTTGGCAAATTAATTGAAGACGAAGACTACACTGTTAAATGGGAATATTATCGTCAAG
>CALWKH010000089.1 GCA_944381195.1 uncultured Clostridia bacterium | reverse complement strand
CCTTATCCTGTACGTGATGTCAGTCCGAACCCAAAATGTGTTACCACCATTGGTTTAGGCTCTTTCCCTTTCGCTCACCACTACTAAGAAAATCGATATTTCTTTCTTTTCCTCCAGGTACTAAGATGTTTCAATTCCCTGGGTTCCCCTCAGTGCAGTATTTTATTCCTGCAAAGATATCACTCGGTTAAGAGTGATGCGTTTCCGCATTCGGACATCTACGGATCGAGGTCTATTTGCGACTCCCCGTAGCTTATCGCAGCTTGTCACGTCCTTCATCGGCGCCTAGTGCCAAGTCATCCACCATACGCTCTTTGTAGCTTGATCGTATACGTCGATTCTTGTTTACATTTGCTTTACTGACAGATATCATTTGATATCATTAGCATAAGTTAATTCCTGTTTATTGTTAAAAACTTTGCATAAATTGTAATTTGTGAAAATTGCATATTACACTAATTTTTAAAGATATTTGTATATAAGATTTCATCAGTTTCTTATATGCTATGCAGTTGTCAATGTGCCTAACGTAACCCACGGTTACGGTATCAACTCCGTTCGAGTGATACAAGGACATTTTAGCAAAAACACTTGGTCAAGTCAACAACTTTTTAAAAAAAAATAAAAAAAATCTAAAAATTTTGCGAAAAATCGGGTTTTTTAGAGCACTTCGCCGTGTGTGTCATGGTTTTTTGCTTTATTTACGCCTATTTTTAGACTTTTTAAACATAAAAGATTTATTGAAATTCATAAAAGTTGTAACTTTTTTGACTGATTTTCCTTTTCCTTTATATATATAATAAACAATTTGTCACACTATTTCAGTTAAAAGGCTGAAATTTTTTGAAGCAATTTGTGAATATTAAAAAAGTTCTAACAAATTTTTTCAATGGATATTATTTACATTTGTATTTATTTGTTTTATCTTTTTTTAAAAAATTTCGTTAACATTGTTGACCTTTTTATAAAATTGTGTATAATAGTTATGATGCTTATAGACTAAATCTATTTTTGCATTGCACTGGCTGTGTTTTCATAGCCACAAGGGAGAGGGTTCCTTGAGTTTATACTCATTGTATCGGCGTGATTTTTTTATCATGCTCCGATGTCCCTCGAAATACCACAAACAATGATGTTTGTGGTATTTTTTTATTCCTGTATGAATTTGCTCTCTTTAAATCTTTTTGGCTCGCTTAAAAAAGATAGTGAAGTTTAACCATGTTGGTTATCGCTTTTCACTATCTTTTTCATGATTATAAAATTTGATTATTTTTATTAGTATTTAGTGTTGTGATTTAATTTATTTCGCTTTAAGTTAAGTTGTATAATTTTGTTTATATACTGAAAGCATATAATCTTGCGCCCAACTGCCTGTTGAATCAACTGTTACATAAAGCCAACCAGTTGTGTCAAGCCACCTTGTGAGCGCACTGTATAGACTTGATGTAACCTTTATGTTGAAATTATCATAGTTTGCTGTTAAATAGTTTAAAAGATTGTTCATTTCGGTTACATTTTCATTTATATATAAGTCATATTCTGTGCCATCAATATCTATTGTTGTATAGGTGTAATAGTCAAAGTTTGTTGATGCAGTGTCTTTGTTTGGCCATGTTTCTGTGTGGTTTGCTCTTATGCTTATATCCGTTACAAGAAAATAGTTGTGAGTTAGATATTCTGTTCTGTTATAGGTTGAGCCAAGTGAATAGTCATTCCATGTTCCATCAACAACATAGCACTCTTTTGTTCCATTGTTATCAAGGTCAAGAAAAACTTTGTTCCAAGCGTGACCTCCACCATTTGCAGTTCCGTTAACCTTATAGCACTCAATGTCCTCTATACCACAAAGCAGTGCAAAAGTTTTAGCAATTCCATCACACACAGCCCTTCCGTCATCAAAAAGCATTCCTTCCAAATAAAAACCACGGAAATTTCTTAGTTCAAGGTCTATTTCCTCATATTCTTGTTCTGCTTGAGCATTTGTCCAAGTTTGAGTTCTTGAATTATAATAATCATTCACAAGTTCTGTTTGCCTGTCGCTGAAAGACAGAAGATTATAATCATAGGTGTTGTTGTAGCAAAGCCATTCAAAAATTGCAAGCACTTTTTCATAGTCTGTCATGGAATCGTCAAGAATTTCCATGTTAATTTGGCAAGCCCGATTCCAAACATCCAAGGCGCCACAATCTCCAACAATAATTGGCAAATATCCCGCTTGAACAGCCATGAACAACTGTTCACTTGTGTAGACATTCATGGTTTGTGTTCTTTCATAGACTGGCAAATCTTCCATGAAATAACTTGCATCATCACTTCTTGGCGTATCACTGTAACTTGAAAGTTCGCCAAAATCTGCTTGCGTTACCACTTGGTCATTTCCGTCATAGTCTTCAAGTGCAATATGTGTTGGTGTGCTTGGAGTGATATAGTTTAGTTCAATGTTCATATATCCACCAGTCAGCCCACCTGTTCTTTGAAGATACATTATTTCTGGATAGTTTGCAAATGCTGTTGAAAGCGCATTTGTGCTGGTAAAGTTTTGATAAACAGTTATGTCAGAAAGTCTGTAATAAATTGTATAGAAAATAATGGTGTTCAATTCTTCTTGACTGTCGGCGCAGAAATCAAAGGTGTCTGTTCCTTGAAAATCACTGTAGAAATTATCAATTTTGATTAAACCAAGATTTTGACTGCCCGTGTAACCATAATATGCCTTACCCAAAGAAAAGTCAGAGTCTTCAATGTATTCATCATCACTTACCGCTTGAACAAAAGCCACAATAAAGGCGGTTGATGAAGGTGTTCCATCAACACTTACAATTGCAGGAAGTCCACCCTCAATGTTTGCGACATTCATGCTGGTCGATGTGGTTGTAAGAGTTTTATCTGTTCCCAAAAGACTCACAACATAACTGGTTGCGCCGTTAACTCGGCTCCAAGTCAAAACATATTCATTTCCAACTTTTGCAAAACTTGTTATTGTTGGGGTTTCAAGTTCATAGGTATAAACATACTCATATTCATTAGTATCGCTGACAAAAACACCAATTTCCCCCGCATAACTTGAAGATGCTGCGTTTACTGCAATAACATAACTGCCAGCACCACTGAATGCAGAAGTTATTTCAACTTCTGGACTTGTTGAGTTTTGAACGGTAAAACTTTGTAAAATCTCGCTTGAACCACTTTTTCTAACTGACACACCATAGTTATCTGCACCAATAACAGCATCAAATGTGATAAAAATTTGCCCGTTATTTTCTATGATTTCAATATTTTCTGGTG
>CALWKH010000088.1 GCA_944381195.1 uncultured Clostridia bacterium | reverse complement strand
AGAGAAAGTGCTTGCATTTTATCGACCGACGAACGAAGTAGCCAAGGGGGAAAAGTTGAGCATTTTCAAATGCTCAAAAGTGCCAACGGCACCAAAAAAATGCAATTTTTTTGCTTTTCCCCCTTGACAATAGCCCCCATTCGTGTTATATTGACGGCAAAAGGGGGATAACAAAAGATGGTAGATAAAAATAAATGTATAGGTTGTGGAACCTGCGTTGGAATATGCCCTGTTGGTGCTATTTCTTTTGATGAAGATGGAAAGGCAAAGATTGATAAAAATAAATGTATTAAGTGCCATACTTGTGAAGGTGTTTGTCCTGTTGGTGCGATTGAAATTGATAAGAAAGAGGAATAGGAATTGAACAAAGAACAAACAGAGGAAATAATAGAAGAGAAAGTTGTAGATAAAGAAAAGATTGCTCTTATTGAGATAACTCCATATGAAATAAGTATGTCTATTGCGTGGCATCTTGAAAATGCTTTTGAAATCTGTGATAAATATGTTGAGCCAATTTCAGTTTATGAAGACATTGACCGTGATGGTGTGATTAAACCAACTCAGGTTGTGATTTGCAAAGAAATTATAAAAAGATATCGTAAAATTTGTGATTTGATGAAGATAACAAAGAGCATTGCATATGCAACTTGTGATTTGCGCTCTGCAAAAAATCATTATGGTTTCTTAGATGAACTTGAAATTTCATCAAGTTTTAAAATCAAATTGCTTGATGAAAATGATGAAACGGTGGCAATTCACACAGCAGTTGTGAACTCAATGGATATGTCTAAGGCAATCATTTTTTCAATAGAAGAAGAACAAACTCGAATCATTGGTTACAACAGAAGACTGATACTTGGCAGGCAGTCCATTCCTTTTGGGTTTAAAAGTTTGAAAAAACTTTTTATGGAAAGTGATAAAAGTTTTGAAGAAATAAGCAGAACAATCAAAGAATTTTTCATAAAGCAAATTCAACCGATTGATTGGCTGACCGAGGCTGATATAAATGAGGTTCAATATATTGGGATTGGTGATGTTTTTCTATCTCTTGGAAAAATCAGCAGAAAAGGGAAGAAATATCCGCTTGACCTTGAACATGCTTATCAAATGAGCAAACATGATTTGGAAAATGTTCTTGGTGCTGTTAACCAACTTAAACTTGATAAAGATGCACGAATAAAAGGGATATCTTCTATTGACGTTGGGAATATTGTCAGTGGTTTTGCTGTTGTTAGTGCTTTGTTTGAGGCGTTTGAACCTTCAAACATTTCTATTGCAACGACAAACATAGATACAGGGTTGTTATTTAAAAATTGTGTGACAATCACAAATGAAAAGCCTCTTGCTGACATTCTTGCCTACAGCCTTGAAACAAATCAAAAAATATATCAGCCAGATCAAACAAATGGCGGACACATTTTTGACTTGGCAATGCTTTTGTTTAAACAACTAAGAGTTATGCACAGACTTTCAAGAAACTATATAAAACCATTAAAAATTGCAGCCTATATGTGTAACAGTGGCGCAAGAATGAGATTTTGTCCAACAAAAAAAGATGCTTTGCAGGTTATTACACATTCACAAATTTTTGGTGCTTCACACAAAGAAATTGTGCTTGGCGCATTCATTGCTGGTTCTCAATATAGTGAAGAATTTTCACTTTCAGAATGGGTAAAATATAAAGACATGGTCAATGATGAAGATTTGCAAGCGGTAAGATTTTTGGCGGTGCTTCTCAGAATTTGTTCTTGTTTTGAATGCACGGGTAATCAAAATGTAAAGGATATTATCTGTGATGTTTTGGGAGATTCTGTGATTTTAAAAACCGTTTCAGAAAATGACCTTTCTTTTGAAAGACAACTTGCAAGTCAGGCAAGTTCAGACTTCAAAAAGGTTTTTGGCAAAACACTTGAACTTTTATGATTTGCTCTGTTTTTATATTTATTCTTAAATTATAAAATTAAAAACATGACAAAACTTGGAAATTTTATGACTAGCAAAAATGCTTTAACTATAAAAGTTAAGGCTTTTTTTAAATGTTCTTGCCGTTATAAATTATTATTTCTTTGTTTTTAAATTTAATGTTTTTTAAAACTAATAATAGAACATTTATTTACAACAAATAAAGAAAGATAAAAAGTTGTATGTGTGGCTTTATAACTTCTTTGTTTTAACTTAAAATATTTTCTATATTTTTTTAATCTAGGGTCAAAAGTAAGCTGACTTATAAAAATAAGCCATGTTTGACCGTCTTTGTTTAATATAACTTAAATTTATTACTCACAAACTTATTGACTTTTACGTTTTATTTCGCTAGAATAAAAAAGAGGGAAAAATATGATTAAATTTATTACCAGTGATATTGGTGCAAGTAAAACTGTTGATGCTGTTAGAACTGTTTCAAAATTAGATAACACAAACCATTTTATTGAAAACCTCCAAAAATATATAACTGAGGGAGAAAATTTTGTCTTTGTTGTAAGTGACCCAAATGCTTATGAGATAAGTGATACCTATGCAAAACTAACATTTGATTCTTTTAATATGTCTGGCTTTAATTTTAAAAATTTGCAAATACTGGACTCACGGACAGATGGAAATCTTGAAGATATTATAAAAAATGCAAGCATCGTTTTTCTTGCTGGCGGGAATACATTGACCCAAATGAATTACTTTAATAAAATAAATCTTTCATCCGTTTTGAAAAAATACACAGAGATAATCATCGGTCAAAGTGCTGGGGCTTTAAATCTTGCAGGCGAAGTTTATTGTTCACCTGAAACTGAAGAAGAAATTAACGAAAAAAGATATTTCAAAGGCTTGGGACTAACAAAAATCAATGTAGAGCCACATTTTAAAAATTCTCCAAACTTTGAAAATCAAAACATTCTTAATAAAATTCGTTTGAAAGATAGCAAGAAAATGCCTTTTATAGCGATTACCGATGGAAGTTATATAATTGATGATGGCAAAAACCAAACATTATTTGGTGAAGGCTATTTGTTTTCAAAGGGGACTTATTCTCAAATTTGTAAAGACAAACAATCACTTGATGTGACTAATCTGTTATGCGCAAGTCAGCAGACAAAGTCACTGTAAAATTACTAATTGTTCTTTCTTAGTTATAATAAATATGTAGCCTGCAAAACTAAATAAAAATATAACAAAGTAGAAATTTGCTTGACGTTGAACCTTTGTTGAACCACCAGACTATCTGGTGGTTTTTCATTAAGAATAATAAAAAATGCTAGCAAAAAGTCTGTTAACTCTGAAACTGGCAGAAAATAATAAAAGGAACTTTACAAAAACAGCAAAGTTCCTTTTTATATTAGTTTAAAAATTACTTGACTAATATTCTTTTTATTTTATTTTATTTTTTCACTTTTCAACCAATTACTTAACAGTTTTTATTTTTGTTGTTCGTGTTCTTTTCTCAATTTTTCAAAGTATTCACAATCTGGGAGTTCGGCAAA
>CALWKH010000087.1 GCA_944381195.1 uncultured Clostridia bacterium | reverse complement strand
ATTATAGCATAATGTTACACTTTTTGCAATACGCAAAAGAAAAAATTTTGTTATAAATAATCTTTTGTTATTATTAAGAATAGTATTATATTTTAGATAGATGTGTGGTTAAATCTAGTCTTATCTTTTTATAGACAGAAGCGTTATTTAGACAACCTATTTCTTTTTAGATAAATAGATAGATAAATGGGTATGTTATCATCAAGAATAGTTTTATATTTTTACAGACAGATTTGAGATTTTGTCCTAAAAACTAAACTAAACAAAAAGCAAAAAAATCTTTAATGCTTTATTTCAGTGCTTTGCTGTTTTCTTTTAGTGTTTTAATGCAAAATTCAAGTTTTTCTTGTTCTTCTTGTGAAAGTGGAACGCTTAAAACTTTTTTCACTCCATTTCGATTGATGATTGCTGGAAGGCTGTAGAAGATGTTGTTTTTCTCGTCAAAGCAAGACACTGTTAAAATGCGATTTTCGTTCTGCAAAATTGCATTCACAATACGCAAGATACAAACGCCAATTCCATAACTTGTGTTGCCTTTTTTCTTTATGATTTCATAGGCACTGTTTTTAACATCTTCTTCAATTTCCTGCGCAGTTTTTTTGGAAATGATATCAAGAAGGGGGGTTAGTCCAATGTTTGCGTTTTGCCAAGCAACAAACTCACTGTCTCCATGCTCACCAAGAACATAGCAGTGAATGTTGCTGGTGCTGATGTGCGTTTTTTCCGCAATGGAAAAGCGAAGACGTGCGGTATCAAGGGTTGTGCCTGTTCCAATCACTTTGCTTTTATCAAAACCAGAAAGTTTAAGTGTGGCAAGCGAAAGGGTGTCCACAGGGTTTGTGGCAATGAGGTATATTCCATTAAATGAAGTTTTTTTAATGTTTGAAATAATGGACTTAAAAACATTAAAATTGTTTTTTATCAAATCAAAACGAGTTTCGCCAACTTTTTGCGCAATGCCAGCACAGATAATCACAATGTTTGCGTTTTCGCAGTCTTGATAATCTCCAGCACGAATTTTCATTGCTCTGTTTTGATAGTTTAAAGCATGACTTAAATCAAGCGCTTGGCCTTCTGCTTTTTCTTTTTTTGTGTCTATCAAAACAAGTTCGTCAATGTGTGCGCCTCCTATGATTAGCGCATAGGCAGAACTCATTCCAACATTTCCACAACCAATAATAACAACTTTGTTCATAAAATTCTCCTTGTGTAACTTTTATTGTATCCAAAATGAACTCAAAAAACAACTAAATCAAATCAATATCGCAAAAATATATGAAAAAACACCAAAAAACATAAAATCCTATAGATTTTAAGCAATATTTTTTGCAAATGTTATTTTTTGCAAAATAAAAATAGCAAAAGTGATAAAAGTTGCACAGGATAAATCATGCAATTTTTATGAAAAAAATTTATAATTTTTTTTGTAAAAAGGGGAGAAAAAATGGAACTTAAAGAAGCAATAGAAAAAAGAAAAAGTGTGATTGGTTTTGATAAAGATAAACCTTTACTTAAAGATGTTTTTGATGTGATAAACAGCGCAAGGCTTGCTCCGTCATCAAAAAACAGACAACCTTGGAACTTTTATGTTCTTTCTGGCAAAGAAAAAGATGAAATGGTTAAAAGTTTTGTTGAAAAACTGTCGCAAAATCAAACAGAAGCAACGGGGTTTGGAAGTGCAAGGCTAATGAATGAAGCGCCATATGTTGTGCTTGTGTTTATGGATGAGATAAACGGATATGAAGATATTGCTGTGAATTATCTCGCTGTTGGGGCGGCAATTCAAAATGCACTTTTAACAGCAAAAAGTTTGGGTTTTGACTCACTTTGGATATATGACCTTGTTCATGTTATTGGAAAACAGTTAAAAGAAAAAATTGGCGCTTCGGGCAATCTTGTTTCTGCTTTTTGTCTTGGCAAAGATGCCTTTCCAGATAAGAGAAAAGTTCAAAAACGAAAACTTGAAGATGTGATAATAAATTTTAAGGAGATAAAAAATGAGTTGGAATAATTTAAGAAAAAATCAAAAAGGACTTCCAAATGATGAAATGCTTGCAGACCTTTATGCACTCAGTCGCAAGGCAAAAGTTGCTGAGCAAACAGAAAGACCAACATATTTTGCAAAGCCATATTACGCTGGCAAATTTGCACAACTAACCTTTATAACCACAGGGTGCAAACTTGGACAATGCAGTTTTTGCTCTTATGGTGGTAATGAAAAAGAAATCACACCCGAAATTGTTCACGAGGAAATGGGGCGTTTCAGCAGTGAGATTTTAAGCAAGTTTTTGTTTGGCAAACCAACTGACTATGTGTTGTTTGATGCCTTGGGTTCAATTTTTGACCCAAACGAATTTTCAAATGAATGCCTTGACGCTCTTTTTGAAGATTGTGATAAACTTGTAAGGCGTGCAAAGACCATTAAAAGCCTTGATTTTGAAACGCACTATCAAACACTTGGCACTCTTGATGAAAATGGCGAATTTTTGGAATCTTATGCACTAAAAAAACTTGTTGAATTCAAAAACAGTCACCCCGAAATTAGCACCACTGTGATTGAACTTGGTTTTGAAAGTGCAAATAAAGAAATAAGAGATAATCTTCTTTTCAAGCCAATTGATGACGAAAAATACAAAAAAGCAATTGACTATCTTCACCAAAACGGCATTGAGGTTTTTGTGAATGTCATGGCAAACATGCCGTTTCTAACAAAGCAAGAGCAAATTGACACAAGTTATGAAAGTCTATTAAAAGTGCTTGACAATGAAAACGGTTTTGGTGCTGAAAATGTTTGTTTGTTTCCATTAAATATAAGAAAAAACACCTTCTATTCACACGTTTTAGATTGCGTTAATAAAAAAGAAAAGCAAAACAAAGATTTTCAAAGACCAGTTTGGCTTGATGAAGAAAATTCCATTTGGTCCATGGTCGCAACGCTTAAAAAAGTGGTGGACAGCGGACATGAAGATTTGCTTGATAAGATAAATATTGCTTGGTTTGGTGGAAGAGAGGTATATTCAAATGATGTTTTCCCAAAAGATTGGGAACAGATTTATGACGATTTAATGATGTTCCGTTTTAATCTCTCTGGTGATAACAGCAGAAAAAACATTGTTAATAGACTTGCTGAAACAGACGGCTATAAGTCCTATATGGAAAGCGTGAAAAAAGAAAAACAAACTTCACTTTCACATCGTGAAAGAGCGGAATATTTGCATGATTTTCTTGAAGAAAGCTCACCAATGGTTGCTCAAAGTGAAATTCCAGTGATAAATATGTAGAATAAAAATGTTGCAAGAAATTTTATGAGCAAAAGATATTTTTATATTTGTTGCGTTGTTTGTTGCAAAAGAAGAACAAACTTTAATATTGCTTAGATTCAATTATACGCATTTTTCAAATTTTACCTTGTTTTTGAAGCAGTGTTTAGCCACACACATTTAAAAGCACAATTCTGTGCTTTTTTTATTTATTTTTTCAAAATGAAATATTTAAAATTTTTATT
>CALWKH010000086.1 GCA_944381195.1 uncultured Clostridia bacterium | reverse complement strand
AAAGACGGAAGATATATGGGGCGCATTCGCCTCAATTATAAAACTTATTATTGCTATGCTAGTTCACTTAAAGAGTGTGCGAGCAAACTTGCACAATTAAAAAAAGAATTAAAAAAGAACTCAACAGAAAGCATTTTTAATAAAAACATTCTTTTTGAGACCTGGTCAGAAAAATGGTATTATACATTCAAAGAACCATTTTTGAAGCCAAAGACAGCAAAAGACTTATTGTTTTATGTGAACGAATTAAACAGTTATTTTGGAAAAATAAGACTTGATAAAATAACCGCTGTGAGTATTCAAAACTTTTTAAACGGTTATGAAACTTCCAGGAAAAAGGAAATTTTGACAACCTACTTAAACGCAATTTTCCAAAAAGCAATTGACCTGACCATTCTAAAAGGCGTGAACCCTTGCAGACTGATTGTGAAAGACAAAAAATTGAATAATATTCGACCACCTTTCACAAAGGAAGAACAATATAAAATTGTGGAAGCAATCAAAGGCACAAAACTTTATGCACCTATTATGCTGTATTTGTTCACTGGAATAAGAAAAAACGAATACACACCAGACATTGCAAAAGAAATTGTGAATCATACTCTAAAAGTGCAAAGTGAGAAAAAGAGAACAGTCAAGCCAGTTTATCGTTACATTGACCTGACGCCAGAGGCTGAGGAGTTTATCGTTAGACACAAAAAAGATTTCAAAATTTCGACCGACAACATCTATAAACAATTCAATCAACTTTTGAAATCAATTGGAATTGTTGGCAAAAGTTTGCACAATTTGCGCCACACTTTTGCGTCTAACCATTACGCCTTAAAAACGCCAACAAAGCAGATAAGTGCTTGGTTAGGACACGCAACGGTTGAGATAACACAGAATATTTATATACACATAGACAAGACCATGTCAGCAGAAGATGTGAATAAATTATATAATAATTTATATTATAGAATTTGACACAACTTTTGACACAACTTTTTTGCTTTTTTGGGCAAAAAACGGTAAAAACAACAAAAAAAGCGAGTTTTCGAAAAATCTCGAAAACCCGCATAAAATGGGCATTTCTGCCACTTTTTGTGGAGCTGGCGAGAGGAATCGAACCTCCAACCTGCTGATTACAAGTCAGCTGCTCTACCGTTGAGCCACGCCAGCATATTTAAGTGGTGCTCCAGGGCGGACTCGAACCGCCGACACATGGATTTTCAGTCCAATGCTCTACCAGCTGAGCTACCGGAGCAAAATCAAAGTGGTGGGACTTCAAGGACTCGAACCTTGGACCGTCCGGTTATGAGCCGGATGCTCTAACCAACTGAGCTAAAGTCCCGTGTCCAATCACTTTTGCTGATAAGACAACCTAAAAACTTAGGTAATGGCGACTCAGAAGGGACTCGAACCCTCGACCTTCGCCGTGACAGGGCGACGCTCTAACCAACTGAGCTACTGAGCCAAGTAATATGTTTTATCACAAAGATAAACACTGGTCGGGGTGGAGGGACTCGAACCCCCGGCCCCATGATCCCAAATCATGTGCGCTAATCCAACTGCGCTACACCCCGTTAATCAAGTGTGATAAGAATATATTACTATATTTCTAACTTAATGTCAACAATTTTAAACAATTTTTATAATGAATTTTAAATTTTATTTTACGAATTTGAAATAATTTTATTTTTCATTATATATAATATTAATAAATAACTATTAAAAAAAGTTACTAAATTTGTTGAAATTTGCTAAATTTTCTTGCAAAATAAATTTTGCAATAGTATAATTAAACTGTTATGATTGAAATAAAAGAAGTAAAAACAAAGAAACAACAGAAAGAATTTGTTGATTTCCCTATTAAATTATATAAAGATTGTCCTTATTATGTTCCTGCCCTTCGTGGTGATGAACTTAATCTTTTCAACCCAAAGAAAAATGTTAACTATGCCGACTGCGACATTGTCTTTTTCCTTGCTTATAAAGACGGCAAAGTTGCTGGGAGAATTTGTGGAATTGTGCAAAAACTTTATAACGATAAACAAAATGAAAAGCGTGTTAGGTTCACACGCATTGACTTTATTGAAGATATTGAAGTTGCAAGAAAACTTTTAGAAGCCGTTGAAAACTGGGCAAAAAGCAAAGGAATGGACATTGTTCATGGCCCTCTTGGCTTCAATGACCTTGACCGTGAAGGGCTTTTGGTGGAAGGCTTTGACCAGCTTTCAACCTTTGAAGCAGACTATAGTTACCCCTATTATGCTGAGTTTTTGGAAAAGTTGGGATACAAAAAAGAAGTTGATTATCTTGAATTTAAAATCACCCTTCCAGAAAAAATGAGCGACCGTATCAACAGGCTTTCTGATGCAGTTATGAAGAGATTTAAACTTAAAATTGCAACAGCAAAAAACGTTAAAGATTATGTTAAAAAATATCAGGCTGGAATTTTTGAAACCATTGATGAAGCATATCGTGAACTATATGGGGTTATTCCAATTACAAAGCCGTTGCAAGAACAAATTATTAGACAATTTAAACTTATGCTATCACTTGATTGCATTGTTACCATTCTTGATGAAAACAACCGTGTGGTTGCATTCGGTTTTGGACTTCCTTCAATTGCAAAAATTGTTCAAAAATCAAAAGGACGCCTCACCTTGCCTTCTGCGTTAAAAATTCTTTTTGCCAAAAAGCACATGAAAGTTTTTGATTTTGGACTTATTGCAATAAGACCAGAATATCAAGGCAAAGGGCTTACTGGAATTATCATCAAACAGATGTTTGAGCAGATTAAAAAATACAACCTTGAATATTGCGAAACAAACCACAGTCTTGAGGATAATCAAAAAATTCTTCTCACTTGGAAAAACTTTGAGCACAAACAACACATGAGAAGAAGATGTTATATTAAACACATCAATTCTTAAAAAGTTTTTTTAAATTACGCTAAGAATAAAGAAGTTTATCATTTATTAAAAAAGGGCTTTCGCCCTTTTTTCGTTTATTATTATATCTATCCTGGTTAAATTCTTAAAGTTTGAAAAGTGCTTTTATATATATCGCATGACAGAATAAGCATTTTTTCTTTTTATATTAACTTTTTTGAAAAATCTAGTTTTGTACTTTTGCCACAGCGCGCTCCGCACACGAATTATAGATTGTTTTGCATTTTTATAATAATTTGTGATTAAAGCACTAATTTGCAGTCAAGCAACATACTTCAAAGTTGAAGTGCGATTTGCGGTGTGTTCCACAATTGATGTATGTTTGCTTTTGTATTTTTAAATCAACTTTTTGTTTAAAAACCATCTTCTAATTTGCTCCACCGCTGTGATTAGGTCTATTTTATTATGCATCTGCCACAGTGCGCCTCGCACTCAAATTATTGATTGTTTTGCGTTTTTATGCTATGTTATTAAAACACTAATTTTGCGCCTGTGCCACATACTTTAAAGTTGGGTATTGTCCACTTGCAAAGTTCCAAAAGGTGCTTGAAAGATACATATAGTTATTGCTTTGCAGCCCTTGCATTTGGGCGGTTGTGAGGCCATACACTTGATAGCCATTACCATAGCCA
>CALWKH010000085.1 GCA_944381195.1 uncultured Clostridia bacterium | reverse complement strand
TTTTCATCTTGCGCCTGTTTGATTGAAAGTCCAATTCTGCTTTTTTCAAGGTCAAGAGAAATGATTTTCACTTTCACACGGTCACCAACAGTAAGTTCTTCGCTTGGGTGCTTGATGTAGTGATTGCAAATTTGCGAAATGTGAACAAGTCCGTCTTGATGCACACCAATATCAACAAAAGCACCAAAGTCGATAACATTTCTAACAACCCCGTCAAGCACCATGCCTTCTTTTAAGTCCTCAATACCCAAAAGGTCAGCACGGAGTTCCACTGGTGGAAGGGAATCACGAATATCACGCCCAGGTTTTTGCAGTTCAGCAATAATGTCTTGCAAGGTATCCACACCAACACCACAAGTCTCTGCAACCTTTTCAATCCCCTCTTTTTCCACCATTTTATCAAGAAGGTTAAGTTTGCCGTCTTTGATGGCTTGCTCGTCAAGGTCAAAGTGCTTTAATAACTTTTCAACCGCCTGATAACTCTCTGGGTGAACGGCGGTGTTATCAAGAATGTTCTTGCCATTTGGAATACGCAAAAAGCCCGCGCACTGCTCAAACACCTTGTCTCCCACCTTATCAACATCGTGAAGTTCCTCACGGGAGGAAAAACCGCCCTTGTTATCACGATATTTGGCAATGTTCTTTGCAACTGCAAGGTTAAGTCCACTCACCCGTGCCAAAAGCGGAACAGAAGCAGTGTTAAGGTCAACTCCAACACTATTAACACAATCTTCAACCACACCTTCCAGCACTTCGCCAAGGCGTTTTTGTGGCATATCATGTTGATATTGTCCAACACCAATTGATTTTGGGTCAATTTTGATAAGTTCTGCAAGTGGGTCTTGAAGCCTTCTTGCAATGCTGATTGCACTTCGAATGGAAACATCAAACTGTGGAAACTCCTCCGCACCCAATTTGCTTGCGCTATACACACTGGCGCCCGCTTCGTTCACAACTGCATATTGCACTGGCACTTGCACGCTTTTGATAAGTTTTGCAACAAAGATTTCCGCCTCTTTGCTGGCTGTTCCGTTTCCAATTGCAATTGCGTTCACATTATAGCGATAGATAAGGTTGCTTAAATCTTTGATTGCCTCATCAATCTTGTTCTGTGGTGGAGTTGGGTAAACAACCCCGCTGTCTAACACCTTGCCGTTTTTATCAACAACAGCAATCTTGCAACCCGTTCGATAGGCAGGGTCCACTGCCATAACCGTTTTGTCTTTAAGTGGTGGTTGCATAAGAAGTGGTTTAAGGTTAACCTCAAACATCTTGATTGCCTGCTCGTTTGCCTTATCTGTGAGCATTGCACGAATTTCGGTTTCAAGCGAAGGCGCAAGAAGTCTTGAAAAACCGTCTGTAACCGCTTCGGTGATAAACTGCGTTGCGTTAAGTTCGCTCTTAGGCGTTTTTTCATGTTCACGGCTAAGGTTAATAAGTTTAATAACAGCAACAGACTGCTCGTTTTTCTTGTCTTTCTTATCCTTATTTTCCTCTTCTTCGCTTTCCGCCTTCTCTTCCTTTGTCTCGCTTATGTTAATTTTAACCTTTTCGGGCTTTTTAACAAACATTTTTAATATCGTTTCAATGCAAAGGGTGGCATTTGATGGGGTCATTGCAAAATAGACTTTCAGTGCGCCTTCCTTTTCGCCACGATTGATTGCAAGAATGCGGTGTGAAGGAATTTCACGCACAAATTCAGAAAAGTCCTTATATGTTTCATATGTTTTATGCTCGTCTTTGTCTGCTTTCCATTCGGAAAAAATCTTTGCTTTTTCAAAGAAGAGTTCACGCAAATCTTGTCTTGCTTTGGTGTCGTCAGAGGCAATTTCTGCAATAATGTCGCTTGCGCCTTGCAGAGCCTCTTCCACTGTTTCCACGCCCTTTTCTTTGTCTATATATTTTGATGCTTCTTCGGTTAAGTTATCCAAATTTTGATTTGCCAAAATAAAGTCTGCAAGTGGTTGCAAGCCCTTTGCAATTGCAACAGATGCACGAGTTTTCCTTTTTGGACGGAACGGACGATAGATGTCCTCAACCTCGGTAACAGTCATTGCATTGTCTATGGACGCTTTAAGTTCATCGGTAAGGTTGCCTTGCTCTTCAAGAAGTTTCAAAACCTCTTCTTTTCTCTTTTCCAAATTGCGAAGTTGCGTAAGGGAATCAGCAAAATCACGCAAAGTTTGGTCATCTTGTGCGCCGTGCATTTCCTTTCGATATCTTGCAATAAACGGAATGGTGCAACCTTCGTCAATCAAGTTAATAATGTTCTGGGCATAACTTTCTTTAATGCCAAATTTTTGAGATAGTGCTTGTGTAATATTCATAAAAAACCTTCTTTTAATTTTCTTTAAAGTTTAGCATATTTTCAGCAAAAAAGCAACCAAAATGGGCGTTGTGGTGCGTAAAACAGCACTTTTTGCCTTTGAATAAGTTGCCATTAAAAAAAATTTTTGTTATAATAAAAGCATTGCAAAAAAGATTAAAACACGTCATTTTGGCAACAGTTTTATAAATGTTTACACTTAAAACACAAAAATTTTTCAAAATGAAGTGTTAAAATTTTTACGCTAAACAAGTTTTTGCAAGTTTTCTATTAAGTTTAAAATTAAAACGCTAAACAAACTTAAATTTTTTAAAAGCCAAACAAAAAAGGAGTAACAAAAATATGAAAATTAAAATCACATCAGACAGCACCTGCGACCTTGGTGAAGAGTTAATCAAAAAGTATAACATTGGAATTTTGCCCGTGCGTGTTCTGCACGGTGGCAAAGAATATCTTGACGGAGTGAACATCACGCTTGAAGAACTTTTTCCAATGGTGGAACAAAGTGGCGAGTTGCCACAAACCGCTGCAACCAACCCAACCGAGTTTGTTGATTTTTTCAGTAAAGAACTTGAAGGGTATGACGCCATTATTCACTTTGACATTTCCTCAAAGATAAGCAGCCTCTATCAAAACGCACAGATTGCATCACAGGAGTTTGACAACAAGGTGTTTGTTGTTGACTCGCTTTCGCTTTCAACTGGAATTGGAATGCAAATCATATATGCAAGTGAGTTAATTGAAAAAGGGCTTTCAGCAGAAGAAATCTATCAAAAAGTTCTAGAGCGCAGGTCAGCAGTGCAGGCATCGTTTGTGATTGAAACGCTGAAGTTTCTCTACAAAGGCGGAAGATGTTCGCGTCTTGCCATGTTTGGAGCAAATCTATTGAAGATTAAGCCAGTGATTGCACTCAAAGACGGAAAAATGGATGTTGAGCACAAGCCTCGTGGAAGGTTCGACAAGGTTGTCGAGGAATATGTTGACTATATTTTAAGCAAGTTTAACACACCAGACAAAACTCGTTGCTTTTTAACCTACACCACGCTTGATGACGAGATTGTGCAGATGATATACAATAAAATCAAGCCACTTTTCAAAGAGGTTCTTATCACTCGTGCAGGTTGCACAGTTGGAACGCACTGTGGGCGCAACACAGTGGGCATTCTCTACTACAATGACGGGGTCAATTAGAAATTGACGAAAGCCAATACAGCGCACAAAATTTGAACAAAAATAATAATCTTTCATCACGCTAAAGTTAATGAAGATGTTGCACGATAGAAACTTAAAGTTTCACACACTATACAGTGCATAAGTTTTACCAAAATAAA
>CALWKH010000084.1 GCA_944381195.1 uncultured Clostridia bacterium | reverse complement strand
ACAAAAATCTTATTGAAATCATCATAGATTTGCGTCTGGTCAAGGTTTTCAATTTTTCTCAAAATGTTTTTACCTTTGGCACAATTTCCATAGTTTTCTTCAAAAGTGCTGATTGCCTGCTTTGTTGTTTTTTCAAAATTTTTCTGCACATTATTCCCTTCAACAAAAATATTCTCATAAATCAATTCTTCATCAAGATATCTAGAAAAGTTATCATAATATTTTGAACTTACGTATTTTGAAAGATTTCTAATTAAATTATATGACTTATATCTTGCCAAAATTTCCATTGGCTCGCACGCATAGATAAGTTGCTGTTTTTCCTCAATTTCACCCATAAGGTTTTTCCCCTCACTTTCAGCGTTAGCACCAAACACAATGCCCATCAAAAGACAAAACTGGTCAAACTGTGGAATGTCGGTGCCACCAAGATATTTTTTCGCCAAAGCAAATTGCATCAAATGCTCATTTTCATGGACAATATAGATTGGCATACCCATGCTGAGTTCTTCATCGACATTTTCGGGATTATTATAGACATATGGATAATAATGCACCGAACGGTTTGGGTCACTGTTTGCCATGCAATGCTCAGTGATATCAGAATTAAAGGTCAGATATATCTGCGGTTGAACAATTCCTTGTGATTCTATCACCATTTCGCTGAAATGTTGAATCATTTCTCCCAATTTCTTTTTGTTTAATTCAGCAAACAAATTTTTATCACAAAAGGTGTTAAGCCATTTTGTGATAAGTGGGCGCTCTTTTGAAAAACAAGAATAATCTGGCTCAGAAAGCAAAATGCTGTCTATCCCCAATTTATTGCTATTTTCCAAAACTTTATCTTCAACAAAAACACATCTGTTAAAAGTGTTCCAAAAGGCAACATTTTTTCTCAGTTGTATTTCTTTTATAATATTGTCTATCATCAAAGCCTCTTTGAAAAAGAGTTTATCACAAACAGCAAAAGATGTCAATACGCAAGCACTGTGCCTTCTTTTGCTTTTCACTCCATCAGAACAAAAATCATTTTTAATGTTTTTACTGTTTTATGAATTTTATCAAAACTCTAAAAAATGTAATCTAAAAACAATGAATTCAGCAAAAAAGAATAAAAAATTGTTTTTACTATCAAGTTAAAAATTAACAAATTAAATTTATGCTTTAATTATAAAATACAAACAACAAAATAAATTTAATATCATTCAATTATCAATCTTTATATAATTTGCAATCTAAAATTCCAAACAAAAAAGACCTATCAATTTAAGATATACCCCAATAAAGATTCAGTCTTTTTCCTACACCAAAAATTATTTTTACATTAAATCTTTTTTATAAATTTTTTCAAAACAACCAAAAAGAGAACTTTCACAAGCCCCTCATTTTAAGCAAGAATTGTTCTTTTGCTAAACTATTATCCCTCTTCTCTGCTTGCCTGTTCTTCTTTTTCATAGAGTTTGCGATAACTTGCGCAAGTTTTCAAAAGTTCTTTGTGTTTTCCCTTTGCTGTTATCTTTCCATTTTCCAAAACATAAATCACATCACAATCAACAATGGTTGAAAGCCTGTGTGCCACAATCACCGAAGTGCAAACACCTTTGAGTGCGTCGAGCGAATTTTTGATTTCGTTTTGATTTTCGTTATCAAGCGCACTGGTTGCTTCGTCTAAAAGCAAAAGTTTGCTGTTTTTCAGGAATGCACGAGCAATGGCAAGGCGCTGTTTCTGCCCACCACTTAAAACAACCCCGCCTTCGCCCACCAGCGTTTCAAGTTTGTTTGGCCTGCTCATCACAAAATCAAAAAGTTTTGCCTTTTTAAGTGCATCAATAATTTCCTCTTCAGTTGCATCTTCCTTTGCATACAAAAGATTTTCCCTTATGCTCGTATTAAAAATATAGGGCGATTGCGACACTAAACACACACTTCTTCGAAGCGCATCTTCGGTCAAAGTCTTGTTGTCCACACCGTCAAGCAAAACTTTCCCTTTGGTGCAATCATTAAGGCGTGGAATAAGGCTTAAAATGGTGCTTTTGCCCTGCCCCGATTTGCCAACAATTCCAACACTTGTTTTTGGCTCAATTTCAAAAGACAAATTTTTTAGAATATATTTATCATCATATTTAAACCAAACATTCTTAAATTCCACTTTTCCCCCAAAATTATCAAGCGTTTTGTCTCCAAACTTTTCTTGCGGATATTTGTCTGTGTATATCTCATACATTCTTTCGCACGAGATATTGATGTCTTGAATGATAGAAAAAAGGTTGTTAAGCATTTGACTGATATATTGAGGCTTACTGCGATATAGAATCAAAATGGAAATTGCACCAAAGGAAATTTCGCCAATCATGATAAGATAAACACCAAACAAAAAGAAAAGTGTTGAAAGCAGAAAATTCAAAGAACTCATAATTGTGCTTCTGCTTTCCATGCCAAGCGAACCAAAAAATGCAGAATTAAATCTGTTTCTTGTGATTTCCTGCGTCTTTTTGTTTGCCTCTTTTTTGATGTTCAGTCCCTTCACATCATCACTGCCACGCACAAATTCGCCAACATAACTGGTGTGCTTATCATTTAAAATCTTTGCTCGTTTATTGACAATTTTTCTATATCTCAAATAAAACTTTAAGCACACAAAATCAATAATCAAAACGGCAAGCATAAAAAGTCCAAGTCTCCAATCTAGCATCAAAAAATAGAAAACAAAACTAAACTGCGTGATTATCTCTTGAACGGAATACAAAATTCCAGCCGATTGATTTGCCAAATTATTCGGTTCATTTGTAATTCTTGAAATAATTTCACCAGAAGACAGCGTGCGATATGCCAAACTTTCAGTGTTCAAAACTCGCCTTGACAGGTCTGTCCGAATGTTTTCCGTGCCTTTATATCTGATATAACTTATGCCCAGCGAACAAAGATATGAAATCAAATAGCCCACCAAGGTTATCACCAGCAAAATGATAATATAATAAAACACCTGTTCCCATGCGGCAGCATAGGCAAAGTCGGTGAGAGATTGAATCACATATGCAGAATAATATCCAATCACAACATTGCTTGCAACAAACAAAACAAACAAAGGCCACACCCACCAATAGCGATAAAAATATGAAAGAAAGGTTCTCACAACGCCTTTTTCACCCTTTTTTGCCTTTGGTAATTTATTTATCACTTCGCTTCGAGTAACGCCATATTTCAAAAGTTCTTTTTTGTCTTTTTCCGCCAAGCGCATTTCTCTTTTTTGCTTTTTTAATTCTTTTTTTGATAGCGGTTGCTCTGCTCTTGTTTTCAAATTATCTTCCTTTGTTATATTTTCCATACTCACCCTTTCCCTTTTTTCTTTATTTAATAAAACTAATATAATTTTTTTAATAAAGTTGATTTAATAAGATTTTTATGCAATATTTATTTGGTAAATTTTCCCTTTTCACTTTTTTTATATCTAACTCATTTACTAAACATACATTTTGCTAAAAACCTTTTCCGTTTTTAAAATTTTTATAAAATTTAACCTTTTAGCATATTTTAAAAAGCAATCTATTCAATAATTTTTATGTAATTTTCGTCATTCGTAAACATTTCTAATTTATATCACACTCACCCTTTCCCGTTTTTTTATTTTTTTATGCGTTGCCATAAAAATTCAATTTAAAACTAAAAAAATTCACACAGCACTTAAACCAATCTTCATCAGCAAAACATTTGTTTTTACCAATTGTTTTTGTTTGTAACATA
>CALWKH010000083.1 GCA_944381195.1 uncultured Clostridia bacterium | reverse complement strand
TTTACTGTTAATTAGTTCCATGTTTTTCACTCCTTTTTTAAAAAGTTTACCCAAAGAAATGAAAAATAACCATAAAATTTAATATTTTAACCAAAAATTTGCCCTAGATTTTTGCAAATTAAAAAAATTATAATATTATTAAAAATAAAAAATTTTCTAAAACAAATTTATTAAAACGATAAATAAAAAATTATTTTTTGGCATTAAAAGTTGTCTTACCTTAAAAAAATTTATAAAAAAATTTAACAAATTAACATTTTGTAACTTTAAAACATAATAATCACCTTGCTATAAAATGCAAAAAATTTTATAAATTAAAAACTCAATTTGCTTATAACTTTAACTAAGCAAAATCAATTCTTTTTTTAAATTTAAAATATAAAAATTGTCTTGTAAAACTAGAAAAAGATATACATAATTTAGCAAACTAATTTTTCTAACTTATAAAAATAAAAATTACCTTGATGTAAGACACAAACAAATTTTACAGATTAAAAATAATTTTTTAAAATTTTAAAAATATTAAATTTTTATTTAAGCATTTAAAAATTCTTTAAATAAAAAGCAGTTTAACTTATAAAAAACTTTACTTTTAACAATAAACAGTTTAACCTTTTAACAATCTTAATTTTAACAAAAAATTTAATCTTCTAATAATTTCAATATTTAACAATAAAATAACTGAACTTATAATCATAAACAATAATAAAAAAAATGAGGGAACATTCCCTCATTTTATGATAAACTCATTAAACTTGAATTTTTAGGCCTGGCCCCATTGTTGTTGCAAGTGAAACAGACCTGAAATATGTTCCCTTTGAAGATGCTGGTTTTGCTCTTGCAAGTGCATCAATAAGAGTTTGATAGTTAGATAAAAGTTTTTCAACTCCAAAACTAACCTTTCCAATTGGACAGTGAACAATATTGTTCTTCTCCAAACGATATTCAACCTTACCTGCCTTTACATCAGCAATCGCTTTTGCAACATCGTTTGTAACTGTTCCACTTTTTGGGTTTGGCATCAAGCCTTTTGGTCCAAGAATTTTTGCAACTCTTCCAAGAAGTCCCATCATGTCTGGTGTGGTGATACACACATCAAAGTCAAGCCAGTTTTGTCCTGCAATTTTTGCAATGATTTCTTCTGCACCAACATAGTCTGCGCCAGCCTTTGTTGCTTCGTCTGCCTTGTCGCCTTTCGCAATTACAAGAACTTTAAGTTTCTTTCCTGTTCCAGCAGGAAGAACAACAACACCACGAACTTGTTGGTCAGCCTGTCTGCCGTCAACACCAAGTCTTGCATGAAGTTCAACCGTTTCGTCAAACTTAACATATGATGCCTTCACAAGAATTTTAAGTGCCTCTTCTGGCGAATAGGTCTTTGTGAAATCAATGTTTTTGGTTGCTTCAATAAATTTCTTTCCACTCATATTAAGCCACCTCCTCGTCATCTTTAACAGTGATGCCCATACTGCGTGCTGTTCCTGCAATCATTTTCATTGCAGTTTCAATGTTTGCAGCATTGAGGTCTTTCATTTTAAGTTCGGCAATCTCACGAATTTGAGCCTTTGTGATTTGTGCAACCTTATCTTTGTGGCACTTTCCACTGCCTTTTTCAATTCCACAAGCCTTTTTGATTAAAACTGGTGCTGGTGGAGTCTTGATTTCAAGACTGAAACTACGGTCAGCATAAACGCTGATTACAACTGGAACAATGGTTCCAATTTGTGATGCTGTAAGTCCGTTGAATTCTTGAACGAACTGAGGAATGTTGATTCCTGCTGCACCACAGACACTTCCAACTGGTGGCGCTGGTGTTGCCTTTCCAGCAGGAAGTTGAAGTTTAATGATTTTAACTGCTTTCTTTTCTGCCATTTTCTTCTCCTTCCGCATCCTTTTGCGGTGGTGGTTCAAGCGAAAACCAAATGAAAAAAGATTTTTGATTTTCTCCCACATGTATATTTTAAACTTTAATAACAACATTTTCTAGTTTTATCTCATAAAAAACATTGCTATTAAAGGTTAAAACCAAATTTTACTTTTCTATCTTTATTGCAAGATAGCATTTTTATGATTTATGATTTTTAAAATATCTTCATGAAACCACAAAATTTTTCAAACAAAATCAATCTCTGCACATAATTTGTGTTTCTTGATTCTTTGTCTTTTTTTCTTCTTCGTCAGTCAAGCCTTTGAAATTTTTATTTTTCTTCTTTTCTTCTTGCCAAGATTTAAAAACCTCTTCAAAAGTTTGCCTTTTCAAAGTTTTGCTTGTTAAATGCGAATTTTCTTCTTGCTTCTTATCAGCAATAATTCGTTCGCTATCATAAGTTTTTTCTTCCATGTGCCACCCTTAAAGTTTTCTCACTTCACTGTAAGAAAGTTCAATCGGTGTTTCACGGTCAAACATATTGATGATAACCTTGCATCTTTGATTTTCCGCATCAACTTTGCTGACAGTGCAAACAGTGCCAACCAAAGAGCCTGAAATAATTTCAACATCATCGCCAACTTCCAAGGTGAAGTCAACAGGCACTTTTTCAAGCCCCATTTTGCGAATCTCCTCATCGGTAAGTGGCAAAGGTCGCCCCTTTGGCCCAACAAAGCCTGTTATTCCACGAGTGTGCGTGATGGTGTGCCAAATGTCATCACCGTATATCATCTTTATGAAGATATAGCAAGGCATCGATTTTCTTGTAACAAGTTTCTTTCTGCCGTTAATCTCTTCAATCACATCTTCGGTTGGAATCACAATGTCAAAAATGCGGTCTTGCAAGTTACCATTTTCAACAACTTGCTCCAAGTTTTCCTTTGCAACCGCTTCATAACTGTGAAAAGTGTGAAGAACATACCATTTCGGTTCAGTGCTGATAAATTTCTTTTCTGCCATATATCCCCCTTACTTAATTTATAAATATTTTTTGTTTATAAAAATTCTTTACAACAATTTTAAGTCATAAGGTTATACAGAACACTTAACAAATAATCAAATGCAAACAAAATAACTGCAAAGAAAAGAACAACTGCAATAACAACTCCCGTCTTTTTCATAACTTCTTTGAAAGACGGCCAACTTACCTTTTTAAGTTCGCTTCCCGTTTCCTTTATGCGTTGTTTAATACCAATTTTTCCAGCACGCTCACGCTGTTCTTCTTTTTTCTTCTTTGCTTTTTCTTTGGCAATTTCTTTGTCTTTCTTAGCCTGAGCCTTTGCCTCTTTCTTTAACTCTTTTGCACTTTTTTCTGTGCCTTCGTTTGCGCCAGTTTCCGCGCCAGAGTTAACAGTTTCAGTTTTTTCTGCCACACCATTTTCGCTTACCACTTCATCAGTTTGTACGTTAGTCTCATTCTTCAAGTTTTCATCTTCAACTGGCGTTGCGGTTGCCTCAATCACAACTTTTGGTTTTGGCTTTTTTTGCTTAGACTTTCCTTTATGCCTAGGTTTTGCCATGTCATTCTCCCGTTTGATTTATTTTATTATTTGCTTTCTTTGTGCACTGTGTGCTTCTTGCATCTTGGACAGTATTTTTTGATTTCCATTCTGTCTGGGTCGTTCTTCTTGTTCTTTTGTGTGTCGTAGTTGCGTTCCTTACACTCTGTGCAAGCAAGAGTTATATTCGTTCTCATTTGCCACCCCTTTAATAAAAAATTAACACCCCGTGCGGTCAGTGTTAGATAATGTTAACATATTCGTCAAATAAAGTCAATAGATTTTTTCCTTTTTTTGCATAAAATTGCACACTATTTAGCAAAATTTTTGAATAATAAAATGCTTGTTT
>CALWKH010000082.1 GCA_944381195.1 uncultured Clostridia bacterium | reverse complement strand
AAAATATATAAAAAATAAAAATACATCTAACAACTTTAAAACTCAAAACTTCCAGTTCCGCCCGTTTTTACCGCAAAAGGCTGTTCGGGGCGTTGGTATATCAATTTTTCCTTATTTATTTTTGTTCTACCTTTTTACTCATAGAGAGTGAGTTCCTTGACATATCTTGGCACCAATATTGTATGAGAGAAAATAACAAAGTTCCTTGACTATCTATTATTCTAAAAAAGTTGGGTGGTAAAAAAATATAAAAAAGGGAGTGTATCCCTTTTTTATATTATTTTTCTCTGTTTTGATAGACAATCAGTGGCAGAAAAATTTCTTCTTTGGTAAGTCCTCCATGCGCTCCACGGGGTTGTTTGATTGGCAGTTTGTAAAGGGTGGAATAGGCAAGGTTAGAGTGTCCTGTGCTTATTATCCAAAAGTCGCCAAGGAAGTCATCAATTTTTGAGTGTGCTTTGTTGATTCCAAACAAATTCATGTCTTGAACTTGCTTTTTGCTTAAAACCAAAAATTCATCTTTGAAATATTTTTTCATCAAACTTTTAAAGGTCTTTTCCTTTCCGTGTTTTATGAAAACATTAAACGCTCTGCTTCCGCCAGTTGGTGGCATAATAAAGGTGTCTGCAATGTCTGAATAGTTTGCAAGGTCAAAAACCTTGTCTATTTCAGTTTGTCCGTGGTCAGCGGAAATGATGAATGTGGTGTCCTTTGTGGTTTTTGCAAGATTTTCAATTTCGGCATCTATATCAATCAAAAGGTCAGCCGTTTCATCACTGTATGGGCCAAATTTATGCATCAAATCATCTGGGTAGTTGTGATAAGCATAGATAACCTTCTGTCCTGGTAGAGAGCAAAGGGTGTTAATGGTCGAGCACATTTCGGTTAGGTTGTCATATGTGAGTTGAGTGATGTTTCCAAACAAATCTCTTGCTTCCATAATGCTCACACCATAGGCTTTCACTTTGCCCTTTGTTTTCTCTTCAATTCTCTCAAACAGATTGGAAAACCCAAGCACTGTTTCCGCAACATATTTTTGAGGAATTGGTTTTCGTGAATAGGCATCAGTGTTAAGATAAAGGTTCAAAGCACTGCCCACTTCTTTAAAATAAAGAAATGCAGAAATCCAGCCATGTTCAAGCGGGGTAAGTCCAGTTTTAAAACTCATTGTTCCAGATGTTGTGGTGGTTGGAAAAACGGAAGAAATGGTCTTAATTTGATTTTTCCTTAAAAAACTATCTTCTGGCAAATGGTGTTTTAAAACGGCTTCTCCCAAGCCGTCTAAAAGAATTACAACAATGTTTTTTGTTGCTTTGCTTAAAATCTTATCAACACATTCCAAACTTTTGTGTCCAGTGTCCACTTTGAATTTTTTTGCAATGGAACTTAAAAAATTCACACTGCAGTTTTCATAGTCTGGTAAAAACGCTTTTGCCATCACAAAACCTCTTCTTGTGGCACTTGTCCGCCTGCTTCAACAATTGCATTGTCAATATAGGTGTCGTCAAAATCTGCCTCAAAATATGCAAGACGAAATGCTTTCATATATTCGTCATTTGGAATTCCAGGTTGCAGTTTTATTTTTAAAACATAAACAAAACCCTTCAAAATTTTTCCGTTTAATGTTGCTTTTGCTTTCAGCCTTACATATGCATATGGAAATTTCTCAAAGTTGTCTATTGTGAAACGGTCGGTTGGGGTAAGGTCATAAATTGCCACAGGCAAGGTTGCGCCTTTTTTCTTTTCAAGCGTTGCAATTGCATGACCTGGAAAACCACGAAATTTAAGTTCAAAATCGTGCAGTTCTCCATATCCAATGAAAAGTGCATTTTCTGAATGGCTTTTCATTTCTTCGCGCGAAATATTGGTTCCATATGCAAAAAGTGTGATGTTTTTGTCTGCCATTGTGTCCTCCTAAAAATTATCCGCAGATTAAAGATGCCGCAATTAAAATGATTGCACTGTAATAAAGAATCAAGTTAGGGTAGTAAAGTGAATGTTTGCTGTTTTCTTTGAAATAGATGTTTGAAAGAATAAGGTCGCTTAAGAAGAATAAAATAAGTCCAACAAACAAAATGATGCTCATGGTGTTAAAGCCCGCAATGATTGCGTTTGCAAGACTCATTGCAAGCGAAGTGCTAAGCCCAAATGTATAGATAAGTGTCATTGCTGTGCTTTTTGAATAGTCAAGTTTAAGTGGCTTTTGCATAAGATAAATAACGCCAACCATGATGATACCAAAAAGACAACTGATGCTTATTCCCAGTGCGTTGCCGTCCATTAAGAACGCCATTGCAACGATAAAAGCAATTTGTGCCAAGAAGAAAGACATTTCACCACAGTTGATGATGTTGTATTTCTTTTCAGGAAGATTGAAGTCCATGAGAGCAAGAACAACATCTCCCAAAACACAAAAGCCAAGCCCAACAAGAAGCAAAAATCCAGCAGTGGTGCCAATGATTCCCGTGTGGAAAGCGGCGTAGACGCCCATAAGCAAAATGCTGATTGATGCAAGCCCTTTAAGTGTGATGCTCAAAATTGGTCTGTTTGGTGAGTTAACCGAGATGAACACTGCACTTAAAACAATTGCGATTGCAAGCAAAATGTAAAAAACGGTCATAATAAAATCTCCTTTTTTTATTATTATAACCATTATAAATTTTTTTTATGAAAAAGTCCAACAAAAATAAGCAAAAAATGACAAATTTTTAATTAAATCTTTATCAATTTGCATATTAATTATATTTTTTAAAATTTATCACAGTAAAGCGTTTTAATTTTTCATTTTGCAGATAGAAATAAAATCAGTTTACATCAAAAAAGAGTATAAAGTGATAAAATTTTGCATTAAGAGTGCCAAAATGTTATTACAAAATCAAAAAAATCACACAAAAAAGGATAATCTTAAATTTCTCAAATTTTACACTTGATTTTTACAATCACATATGATAACATTATTTCACTTGCAGGTGTAGTTCAATGGCAGAACATCAGCTTCCCAAGCTGGACACGAGGGTTCGATTCCCTTCACCTGCTCCAATATTTGAATTTATTATTCGTAAATGTTAATAAAATTTATAAGATGAAAAATAAATGTGAATTTTATTTTTTTTTACAAATAATAACATATGCGAATATTATAAATCATAGAGAGGTGCAAGTGAGAAAATGACGGTGATTCAGTGGATTTGCTTGGGAATAATTTATTTTATATTGTTTTTGAATTTCTACAGATTGATTGTATATAAAATTGTTGGTTGGAGTAAATATAGAGTTTATAAGGATGCAAAAAAGGAACACAGCTTTTGTGTTGTTATTGCTGGAAGAAAAGAAGAAAAAATAATCGGTAACTTGATTGATTCCATAAAAGCTCAAAACTATAGTAAAGATTTGATAAAAATTTTTGTTGTTGCTGCAGATGAGCCAACAGCTGTTGTTGCGGAGTCAAGAGAGGGTGTGGTTGTTTATCGTCAGCCAAAAGACTTAAAGAAAGGAAAAGGCTATGCCCTGCAATATTTGTTTGAGCAAATAAAATTGAATCACAGTGATTATCATCCAGATGCTTTTGTGATGTTTGATGCAGATAACCTTTTGCACCCAGACTGCATCAAAGAATTTAACAAAGCGCTTGATGCTGGTTGTGAAATTTGCAATGGTTACCGAGCAAGCAAAAACTTTGATTCAAACTGGATAAGTGCAGTTGCTTCGCTTTCCTTCCTTGATGTTGCAAGGTTTGAACATAACGCACGAGATGTTCTTGGGCTCAGTTCCTATGTTGCAGGAACTGGCTTTATGTTCAAGGCCGACTGCCTTGATGAAAGTGGCTGGAATTATACCCTTTTGTCTGAAGATTTAGAGTTCAGCCTTGACCAAATTCTTAAAGGCAGGCGAATTTCATATAATCACAATGCAATTTTCTATGATGAGCAACCTGTAA
>CALWKH010000081.1 GCA_944381195.1 uncultured Clostridia bacterium | reverse complement strand
GTTGGAGCATAGAAGTAAAATTTTGATAAAAATGTTTATTTGAAAAGTGCAACATAAATATTTGGTGCAAAACACACCAGAATGCATTGCAATATAATCTTTAAATTAAATTTTTGATAAAGATAAAAAATATTTTAAAAATTTCAACTTTTCTGTTGACAAAACTCACATTTTATTATAAAATAAAAATACTAATTAAATAAGTCTTACGCCAAAGACAGTAAGTGTTTAACGACATAATTCAAGAAATTGAGCTTACCGAGGTGAAGCAAACAAAGGTTTTTTCCTTGTGCTTTACTATATGGCACAAGGTTATTTTTTTAGAAAACGAAAAGGAGGGTTCCAATCGAGATGTCAAAAAACTTTGAACTTAAAAAAGAACAAGTTAAAAACATTATGGCAAAAATCGAAAAAGCCGCTTCCATTGTTTTTGTGGATTTCCGTGGCATCAGTGTTGCAGATGACACAAAAATGAGAACAGCATTAAGAGAAGCGGGTTGCGACTATCAAGTTTGCAAAAATCGTTTGATGAAACTTGCACTTGAAGGCAAAAAGATTGATTGTCTTAATGACAAACTTGAAGGCACACTCGCTGTGGCGTTTAGTTACAACAGCGAAATTGATGCTGCCAAAGTGTTGAAAAAATATGCCGACGAATCAAAAATTGCTTTCAAATTTGGACTTATTGGCACAAATTTTGTTGATACGGCAGAATTAAAAGCTCTTGCTGAACTGCCAAGCAAAGATGTTCTTGTTGCACAACTTTTAAGCATTCTCAATGCCCCTGCAACTGGACTTGTTAATGTTTTGAGTGGGCCTATCCGTTCGCTCGCAATTGCACTTAATGCAATAGCAAACAAAAACTAATTTTAATAAAGGAGAGAAGAAAAATGGCAAAAATCAATGAAATCATTGAACAAATCAAAGGTCTTACAGTTGTTGAAGTAAGTGAACTTGTTAAGGCTCTTGAAGAAGAATTTGGTGTAAGCGCTGCTGCTCCAACAATGGTTGCTGCTGCTCCAGTTGCTGCTGCAGGCGCTGCCGCTGAGGCAAGTGCTGGCGGAGACGCAAAGGCAGCATACAATGTTGTTCTTAAAGGCGTTAAACCAGACGGAAGTAAAGTTGGCGTTATCAAAGCAGTTAAAGAAATCACTGGTCTTGGACTTTCAGAAGCAAAAGAACTTGTTGAAAGCGCTCCAAAAGCAGTTAAAGAAAATGTTGCTGCTGATGATGCAAAAGAAATGCAAAAGAAACTTGAAGAAGCAGGCGCTGAAATCGAACTTGCTTAATTTAAGAAAGCATTTAAAAGAAGATATGGATTTTTCCATATCTTTTTTTGTTGTTAAAAGAAAACCACCAAATATGAACAGCACCTCCAAAAGTGTCTAACTTTTGAGGTTCACCCCAATACGCTGGTGGATTTTTATTTGTTTTATTATAAAAAATCAATGTTAAAATTTATTATTTGTGGTGAATAAATATGAACAGCACTTCCAAAAAATTTTAACTCTTGGAGTGCTGTTTAATTTAAAAAATTGTTTAAACATAAAAAATCAAAATTTTTTATTTATGTTTAGCAAACATCAAAAGTTAGATGTCTTTAAAGTGTAATTTATGATTTATTTATCTTTTTAAAACTGACATAAGGGAATTTTAAAACCTAGTCCAGCAAATCTTCATATGAAACACTCAATGCTTTTTTTAATTCAATCAACTGAAAAAGGTTAGGCTCAGAATATCCATTTTCCCAGTGGCTTATCGTTTTAAAACTCACATTCAGTTTTTCTGCCAACTCTTTTTGTGATAAGCCATTCATAACTCTTATTTGTTTAAGATTTTTTGCAAAATTACTTTCCATAGAATATATTATTCTCAAAATGTGAGATAAATACTTGACATTCTCAAAATATGAGAGTATAATATAATAAACTCTCAAAATTGAGATTGTATCAATATTAAATTACAATTAAAAAATAAAGAATAAAAGGGAAAAATTATGATTTGTAAGAACTGTGGAAAAGAAATTGATAATAATTTTTCGTTTTGTGGTCATTGTGGCAGTCGTGTTGTTAATATGCAAGATGACAATGGAATTGTTGCTAAGCAAGTTATAGAGGAAAATCAAGAAGGAAATAACACCACAACGCAAAAAACATTTGATAATGAAAGGCAAATCTCAAACAGCAATGATAGCAATCAAAGTTTAGTAAAACAAAACTCATCAGGTAATAACATAAGTCCAAAATCAAGACTGGTTGCCATGCTTTTAGCACTGTTTATTGGCAGTTTTGGTGCGCATAATTTCTACCTTGGAAAACAATCGTTGGCTATATCTCAATTGATTATATTTTTGATTTCTATTATTTTTATGTTTGTTTATATGTCTACTGGGCTTATTCTTCATATGGCTATATATACAATTGCCACGCTTGTTGTTGGAATTTGGGTTCTAGCTGACTTCATTGTTATCATAGTAGGCAAAGAAGAGGACAAAGATGGTAAACCAGTCACAAGATGGACAGATTAAATATTACGCTAATAGAATTTATGATTTTTAATAAGACAATTTTAAGTTGTATGCTATTATATTAAAAATATGATGTTTTAACATTTAATTGCCTTGTTTTTCTTGTTTTTTAGTGATATAATTTTTGCATGAGATATAAAACGCTGAATTTAAAAGATTTTATGCCAACCGTTCCGCAAGCGCTTGCGATCATTGAACTTGAAATTGAAATGTGCAAGAAAGAGGGGGTAAAAGTTCTAAAAGTTATTCATGGCTATGGTTCGCACGGGGTGGGAGGCGAAATTAAAAAAGCACTTCCGCTTTGGAGCAAAAAAGCACTTAAAAAAGGCTTTATCAAAGATTTCATAAAAGGCGAAAGTTGCAACGAACAAGGCGAGCGCATGGAAAGACTTAAAAAAATCTGCCCAGAAATTTTGGGAGATTTTGAACTCTATTTTGCCAATGCTGGCATAAGTTTGATTTTGATTGATTAAATTTTAGATTAAAATTAAAAACACTTATATCTAAATTTTGAGGTGCACATCAAAAGCCATACTCTTTGAAGGTTCTGTCTATTTTTTAATTATGTTTTTTTACAATTAAATTTATAGTTTATTTAACCACATCAAACTTAAAAATAATAATCAAGATTCTCAATAATCTTTATGTTTTCAATATTAAAAATTGTTATTATTTGTAACTATAAATTTTTATTAAACAACAAAAGGAATACCGCTTTGGTATTCCTTTTTTTGTTAAAAGAAAACCACCAGATAGTCTGGTGGTTTTGTGAAGGTTTACTTTTGAAAAAGTTTCTCCTTTGTTATTTTATGAATTTCCCTGTGCTTGTATTAAACCTTGAATGTATGCTTCAATAATTCCTAGCAGTGTTAAATTGTTGAGAAGTTCTTTATTTTTTTGTGATAAACTATCATAACTTGTGTCTTCCGTTTTGATTATGCCATTATCAATCAATTTGCCAATGCTTATGCTTGTTATATCAAAAATTGCAAGCGCATCTCCAAAATTTTTAAGCGGAATGTTTGCGCCTTCATATAATGTGCTTGTTTCTGGGTCCTCATAACTAAGCAGGTTAATAATTCCATTTGAAGTTGTAACAAAATCTCCAATGGTCATTCTGTTTAAAAGTGTTGCCATGTTGCCAATGGTTGCTGGTGTGCTTTCATCAGCCTTTGAAACAAGTTTATTTATAAAGAAATTGTCTGTGCCAATAAAATCAGTGATATTGATGCTGTCCAAAGAGTTTGATAGGGTGGTTTCAAAATTATCGCCAAACAAATCTTTAACTTGAATGTTTAAAAAGGCTTTTGTAAGGCTTGATGCCTTTTCATCAACCGTTTGCCCAAGCAGAACAGCAAGGGTAACCTCGCTTGTTTCAAGTTTGTTTGTTATTGCATCGGCATCATTCATTAAGTCACTTATGGTAAGGTCGCCAAGAATTTGCATAAAGCCACTTGTTGTGTCCCCACAGAAATCTGCAAGCGTTTTATTCCCA
>CALWKH010000080.1 GCA_944381195.1 uncultured Clostridia bacterium | reverse complement strand
TGGAGCTGATGACGGGACTTGAACCCGTGACCTCCGCCTTACCAAGGCGGTGCTCTACCGACTGAGCCACATCAGCACGAACCGAATGTTCGACGAATTTTTGAATGATTTTAGTTGTTGGAATGTGCCATTTTTCTGCCAAGCATGAAATTTTGAGTAACACGCTAGAGTGGGATAAGGTGGGTTTTTTGTTTTTGGTTTGCTAAATGCTGTTTGTTTTTGGATAAAATTTCTTAATTTCTTAATTTTTTGATTTGGTTAATTTTTGGTTTTTTAATATATCTTTTAACTTGCAACATTGAATTTAATGCTTAAAATATCTTTAACAAACATATTGGTATGGTGGCAAAATTTGGTGCTGTGGTTGTAAAAAGGGTAGAATTAAATTTCTATGAAGCCCTAAATTCGCCGTTTGATTTTATGATTTGATTAAAATTTTAACTTAAATAGAAGTTTCTATTTATAAAAATCAAAGGCTGTATTTACAAGTTATTGAAAGTAAGATATAAACTCAGTATATAATAAAATTTGGGGTATGTCAAGGGAAAAGGGGGTATAATATTTTAAGATTAAAATTTTTTTAAATATAGAACTATATAAAAATACTTTTTAAATTATTGCAAAAATATATTAAAAATAAAGCGTTTTAAAAATGTTTTAAATTTGAAAATATAAAAAGCATAAAAAATATAAAATATGAATTTTTAAAAAATTTTAATAAATAATTGTAATTTAATACTTACGAATTATATTTTTTGATATAGAAAAAATCATTGTGAATTATAGTGATTGTTTTTGTTTATGATAAAAAGTACTTTGGACCGAATTGAATTTAATGCTTAAAATATCTTAAAAAAATTATGGCTTCAACAAAACTCGATGTTGTGATTGAAAGAGATAGAATTTAGTCTTTGTGAAGGTATTACTTTTAAAATTTGAATTTGTCTTTGTGGTAGTTTGTGTGCAAGATTTTGTTATTATATTTTTACTAAACTGTTATAAACAAATCTTAATATAAGGAAATGACAACTAACAGCGCCAGCAAAAATTTGCTGGCGCTGTTAAACAAATTTTGAAATCTTTATTATCAGTCTTTAAAATTCGTTGTTTAAGGTTGTAGTGAACTTTTTTTGTTTTATATTCCACCAAGAATATCATCATCAAAGGTTGTTTCGGTGTAGTCTGCAATGGTGTCTGGCTTGGTGATTTCACTTGATGAATATTGAATGTTTTGCTCTGTATACATATTATATGTGCCTTCTTGCGTGGTTTTGGTTATTTGAAGGCTTATTTTGGTGAATTGTCCATTTCTTATTTCATAGTAGTAAATAGTTGTTAAAGTTTGTTCTTCGGTTGACTCTGTGATGGAAAATCTTAGGTTATAATCGTTTTCACCATCTTTTAATAGGCTTTTTTGAACTTCTTCTTTCTCTGTGGAAAGCATTTCTTCAGTTATAATGTTTGAACTGTTTGCAAAAAGCACGGAAGAGGTGAAAAGATAGTCGTCAAATTCTGTTTCAAAAATCTGTTCTTTTATTTTGTTTGCTTCGTCAAATTTATAGTAGTTTCCATCAATGTTCGCAACTTTGTATGTTGAGTTGACATTTTGTGTTGCTGAGCCGTTTCCAAAAAGGTTGGACATCTTTGTTGTAACGGTGCCGTTTATTGATCCTTGCACAATGGTTTCGCTGTTTTCGTTTACATATACTCTGGTTGTGCCACTCACGTTGGCGGTAATGTTTGAAGTTTGTTTGGTGGTTTCATCATTCATCGTTATGCTGAGCCTAACTATTTGATTGTTGGTAAAGCTGTCTGTGTTTAATATTGATTCGTGAGTTGAAGCACTACTGAGGACATCAAGCGCTTCTGTTTGTTCAATTTGCTCCCCACCACAAGCAGTAAATAAAAATAGGCAAGGAATAAGAAGTAAGAATGCAAAAGCAAAGTTTAATGTTTTTGTTTTTGTCATGGTTAAATCTCCTTTTTGTTTTTTTGTTATAATTGATTATATAACTTATGATTATTTTACATATTTCGTGCAAAAAAGTCAAGCGAAAACTGTTTTTTATAAATTTTGATTTAATCAGATTGAGTTCTGTTTTTCATTTTTGTTTAGTAGATTTTTCTCAATATAGTTTTTTGCTTCAATTAAATTATTGCAGATATATGTGCATTTTTTAATTATTTCGGGCGTTGGTTTTGCGATGTCTATTACCATTATTGTGTTACTCCCTGAATTTATTCCAGACATAACTCCGTTGATTGAGTCTTCCAAAATAACAGCTTCTTTTGGGATTATGTTAAACTCTTTTAAACAAATGTTGTAAATGTCTGGCGCAGGTTTTCCGTTTGGAACTTCGGTTCCACTGATGACAAAATCAAAGAGTTTTTTGTAATCATAGCCCTTGGCTGAAAAGATTGCTTCAATCATTGAATAGTCACTGCTGGTTGCAAGAGCGATTTTCAATTTGTTAACCTTTGCAAAATTTATGATTTCGTCAAAGCCCTTTTTTATGTCCACATTTCCGTTTTTGAAGTCATCATGAACAGCGTTTAAAACTGCTTCACGATAGGCAATAATTTTATTTCTATCAAAATTTGGAAAACGCTTTTGTAAGTCCTTTCGAACAGATTCTTCCTTTGACCCCATCCAAGAAAGCCAAATCTCTTTATTTATTGGTTTTGGCAGTGTTATTGATTTTTCTATGTTGTGTTTAGCCCAAACTTTTTCGCTATCAAAAATGAGTCCGTCCATATCAAATAGAATTGCTTTAATCATGTTTACTCCTGTAACTATATTTAATTGTGTGATTATATTAACAAAATTTAAAATTTTTGTCCATCAAAACAAAGGTAAAGGCAAAATTTTCATTTATATTTTGGTTAAAAAACTTATTGCCGTGAATTTTAAAATAAACTTTTCATGCAAATATGTTAATTGTTTGAATGTTATTTCTTAAAAAACAAAAATTTCTAGATGTTGACATCCTTTTCTTTTATGTGTTAAACTTATCTTATAATTGATTTAAAAAGTTTAAAAAACAAATGTTTTTAACTAGAAGATATAAAAACATAAATATTTTTATTTTGCTGGAAAAATTTTGGTATAAAAAAAGGAGAAATTTTATGCAAACCATTTCTAAAAATATTACTTTAAATTTTAATCAAAAAGATGTTGAACTTGCAAAAGAGGTTATAACTTTTGCACGGAAAAAATTTCCCGAAATTGAAAACTATTTTGAAATTAAAACCTTTCCTGTGGCTATCAACATTTGGGATGATTTTGATAAGTTCGCAAAAAAGATGTGTGAAGGTGGTGCAAAAATAGGCAAGCATTCTTCGGTAGTGGCAAACGCAAGTAAAGATGAAGATGTGATTGATGTTCTAACTTTTGAAATTTACAAAACCAGACCAAAACATGAAAAAAGCACTTTTGAAGATTTTAAGAAAACCATTTTGCATGAGTATGTTCACCTTTGCCACCAAAAAATCTTGCTTGATAAAACAAAAATGCCAGCATTTATGATGGAGGGAATTGCAACATATTTATCTAAGCAAAATTTGCTTGCAAAAGGTGTGGCGAAAATTGATTGCTCGGGCGCTGATTTGATGCAAAATTTTTATAACACGCCAAACGCATATGGCTATTCGGGACTGGTGGCAGAATATCTTGACAAAACAAAAACGCACAAGCAAATGCTTGAAATTTTAAAAGAGCCACACAAGGTTGATGCAAATGTCTTGGTGCAAGAGACAAATTTGTTTTTGCAAAAAAATAGAGTGAAAAACTTGAAAATTTGTGATAAAAGTGTGTAATTTTGTGTTTATGTTGTGATTTTTTGTTAATTTTCTCTTTTTATTTTGTAATTTTGTTGTTTAAAAGATAGTTTGAAACGCTTGAAAAGTTGTTATCATAGTTTGCTTTGTTTTGCCAAAACTTTATCCATGCGTGCGACCAACTGCCGTTATCATCAATCAGTTTTTTAACCTCTTTATTTTTTAAAATTGCATTGCTGTTTTGCGTTTTTAAGTCAACGCAACCTTCTTCGTCATA
>CALWKH010000079.1 GCA_944381195.1 uncultured Clostridia bacterium | reverse complement strand
ATGTCAAGCAATTTTATAAAAACAAGAAAAATTTTGCTAAAAAACAAAAGTAAAAATTGATTTATTGGTTTATTCAATCAATTAAATTCAATAAGTTTTTTAATTAAAATGGTGCTTTCAGCCCTCCACGGCAAAATTTTTCACTCCTATTGGCAAGTGTAGGTTATTATGGCGAGACAAGATTTTTTGCATAATAAATTCTGCAATAACCGTTTGTCCCTTTTCGTTTGGATGAATTCCGTCATCACAGATATAGTCAAGCATATTTGAAAGATTAAGAAAAACGCTTCTATAATCAAGAAAAGGACAATCGTTTTTCACCGCTTCCTTTAAGCAAGAAACATTAAAAAGTTCTTGATGTCTTGCAATGTTTGATAAATCGTTGTGCAAAAATTGCAAGATTTTTTGTCCATCATATTTTGCAGACAAAACATTTTCAAAATACCTTTTTGAATCAATAGGAAAAACAGAGGCAATCACCACCTCAACATTATGCATTTTTAACTTGTTTATGCTCTCTTCAAGAATGCATGAAAATTCCAAAAGTCCAGTTTTGGAAGTATGAAAAGCGTCAGGCTCTTTTTGAACCTCATCCCAATTATAATCAGAATCATTTCCGCCCAAAGCAAGAACAACAATGTTATTATTGTCATAGTTTATCTTTTCAAGATATTGGTCAATCATGCCTTTTTCATAAACTCTCTTTAAGGTTTGTCCAAAAACAGACTTATTATCAATTTCCAGCATAAAATTATTTTGTAATATATCAACAGCAGAAGTGCCTAGTTTATCGATTTTTGTTCCATTAAGAAAAAGTCCTTTGGAAATAGAATCTCCAAAAACAGTTATGGTTGTGTTATTTAATGCTTTCATAACAATTCCCTCCTTTTCCGTTTGTTACACTTCCATTTTATTGTATTATATTATGCAAATCAATAGAAATTATCAAAATTTTTTTCTACTCTTAAAAACGCAGAAAATAGAGAAAAACAAGCACTCTACTGTGAGTAGAATGGATAATTCTATAAATTATATAGCAAATTCAGTTGCGTTTTATTTTTACATTTGTTAAAATGTAAATCATGGAATTAAATGAGATAATAGCAAAGAACTTAATTGCATATAGAAAACAAATGCAATTAACTCAGGCAGAACTTGCCGAAAAGATAAATTATTCTGATAAATCAATTTCAAAATGGGAACGCGGAGAAGGTGTTCCTGATATAATCATTTTGAAACAACTTGCCGATTTTTATGGAATTACTGTCAACGATTTCCTTAATGAAAGTGATAAGATAAAATCTATAAAACGCAAAAGCGCAGGCTTTAATAAAAGAATTGTCATTATGCTTTTATCTGTTGGAATTGCTTGGCTTGTTGCAACTTTGGTTTTCATCTGTTTGAACATTTTTCCAAACAGCATAAAAGATATGTCTTGGCTGGCGTTTATCTATGCAACAGTGATATCTGCAATTATTTTAACAATTTTTTCTGGAATTTGGCATTATAAAATCCTAAATTTCTTTTCAATTTCAGCAATTTTCTGGACAGTTACACTATCTTTATATTTAAGCGTTTCAATATATAACGGTTGGCTTCTGTTTTTAATTCCCGCAGCACTTCAAGTGTTACTTATTTTGTGGTTTTTTTTGCAAAATGAAATCAAAAATAAATTTTTCAGAAAAAATAAAAAAGTTGAAAACAAAAAAGTTCCAAAGGAAATTAAAAAAGAAAAAAATTCAATATTCATTGTGAAAGACAACAAAAACGAACAAATTATGGAAGAAAACAATAATATAATAAAACAAGAAGAAGTTAAAGAATAAAAGCAATATTTAAAAAATAGAATAAATAGTATAGAAAGCGAGGATTAAAATGATTAAAATAATTTGTGATTCAACGGCATATATTCCAGAAAACTATGTTAAAAAACATGATATAACAATTCTGCCACTTACCGTAACACTTAATGATGAAGAGTTTGTGGACAATAACACTTCAAGATATGAAGAATTTTATGAAAAAGTTGAAAATTCCCCCACTCCACCACAAACAAGTCAGCCAAATTTAGAACTTATTCAAAATGCATTTAAAAAAATTATTGATAACAACGACGAAGCAATTGTTTTAACAATTTCACAAAGTTTAAGCGGAACATTCAGCACCTGCACCATGGTGAAAAATGAACTTGACCACGAAAATAAAATTTCCATTGTTGATAGTGGCAGTGCCGCTCAAACCATGTTTGGATATGTTAAAGAAGCGGTTAAAATGATTGAGAAAAACAAAAGCCGTGAGGAAATTGTTAAACACCTTTACGACCTTCAAGAAAACAGTTTTATAAGTTTTGTGCCAGACAGTCTTGACGCATTAAAACGAGGCGGACGAATTGGAAAACTGAACTTTTTGATTGGTAACATTTTAAAGATAAAGCCAATTCTTACCTTTAAAAAAGGCGTTTTGGAATGTTCCAAAAAAGTTGTTGGAATGAAAATGGCAATTCACTCTTTGATTAGAAGCATTCCCGCAAAGGTAAAAGAAATTTTTCTTCTTAAAATTTCAAAGAGTCAATATTTTAACTGGTTTGGCGAGGAACTTAAAAAGACTTTTCCAAACACCCCTATCACCGAGGCAGATGTTGGGCCAGTGATAGGTACTCACATTGGCAAAGCCATTGGCGTTGGTTGCATAGTTGATAAAGTATAACCCGTATAAAAACTTTAATTGATAAAAAAATAATGAACTAAGATTATAATCTTATAATAAAAATTTTTAAGTAACAATAAATTAAACTAATAAAAATATTGGGGCTTCCCAATATTTTTTTATTAAAAATCAATTTATATATTTCCTTTTTCGGTTTATATTAAAAAAAGATATTTATTTGGACTCCATTTTTCTCCTATTTTTCCTATTTTCATACCAACATAAACTTTTGCTGATGTTAATTTGCAGTGCTTGGCAATTTTCCCAGCATAAGTATTTGCGTCTTCTATGATTTTATCATCATAGTCAAAGTTGCCCTTATAAAAAACAATAAAACCATCATTAACAAACCCACGAGTTATTTCATCAAAACAATTCATTGCCAGCCCCAAAGACTGAGCCCACTCATAATGTGTCATGGTACTGTTTGTTAGATATAAAACCTTATTTTCTATAATCATAAATGCTGTACGCAATTCGTGAAATTCATTTGCCTTTTTTAATTTCTCATCATTTGTTATTTTTTCATAAAATGCAGTATCATATTTCTTTTGGTTACTCATAATCAACCTCTCCAACCGTTTCTTCGCCATCCTCTTGGTTATCTAAAATGTCTAATATATGGTCGTTACCCTCTTTTAAATCATCATATCTTTGATTTTGATTATATATAACGATATAGGTTATATTGCCAAATGCTATCACCACTTCAACTCCGACATTAATAAAAATATTAATTATCTTTTTCTTCTTTTATTAAATCTCTCTTTAAAGTTATTATAGCACCTTTTAATACATCTTGTCCATAAAAATTTAGATAAAATTCTCTCTAAAAAATTGTAAATAAAAATGAAGCAACAACATATATTTTAAACTGTCAATAGCTTACCACTAAATTACTATAAAAAATATTAAAAAAGGTTACAGCAATAAAGTCAAATAACCCTTTCATAAACTTATAATTTCCAGAGAAAAATGATAAAACATTTGCAATATCAAAAGTTGAGAAAAAAATTATAATAAATATAAAAATGTAACACAAAAAGGAGCGGCCGCTCCTTTTTTCATTTTGTTTATTTTTTATTTATATTATTTTTTATAAGATAACAATAATTATGGCTGTGCAGGTTGTGCCACAGTGCGCTCCGGTGTGTTCCACACTCGATATATGTTTGCTTTGCGTTTTTGCTTTAACTTAGCAATAGAAATCTAATTTTGTGCAGTTGCCACATACTTTAAAGTTGGAGTGCGTTCCGCACAGGAGTCTTTGCTAGTTTTATTTTTTATTTTAACTTAGCAATAGAAATCTAGTTTTGTGCAGTTGCCACATACTTTAAAGTTGGAGTGCGTTCCGCACGGGAGTTATTGATTATTTTTTGTTTTTATCATAATTTATCAT
>CALWKH010000078.1 GCA_944381195.1 uncultured Clostridia bacterium | reverse complement strand
TCTTCATCAGTGGTGTTTGAAATTCCAGAATTGTCAACAACACCCGAGTGGGTAAAGATACTTCCTTGACTTTGGTCAAGACTGATTTGTTTTGTTCGTTGCTTTTGATTGTCCAGGTTATCAAAAATGTTAATGGTCATAACATAAGGAGTCATGTTTGTTCCATCAGAAACAAGCAGCTTTTCCATGTTATTATATGGATTTCCTGTTGCTGAGGTGGAAAGATAGGTATAATAGTTTCCATCTTCTTCATCTATCACAACGAAAATTGAGGTGTTTGTATATTCTGATGTTGTGCTTATGTTTGGAGCGAACACATGGTTTTGTCCATTTAGCGATATTGTTGAATTTTTGATGCTTTGTGTGTAATAAAGATTACTGTCTGAACCTGTTTTGAAATAGGCGTTAAGAGATGTTGTTAAAATGTTGCTAAGTTCGTAAGTTGTATTGTCAAAAGTCCAAGCGCTTAATGTGTTTGCATCTGTAATTAAGTTTGGCACGCCAATTCTTGAACTGTCGGTTGCATTTTGAATTGCAAGTGCTTTGTGTGAACCCCATGTTAGTTTTGTTGTTTTTGAAATCATGGTGCTATCTGTGTGATTGCCAAGTTGTCCGTCATTATATTCCTGTTGCAAAAACTCTGGTGTGATATCATCATAAATGGTGATGAACACTGCAGTGTTTCCTGCTGCATCTTCAAGAAGCAAAATGCAAAGCCTTGTTGAAGAAAGAATTTGTGAAGATGCAAATTGCACTGCTCTGAAGTTATCTTCTGTAACTTTAGTGTAGTTATAATCTCTTGCTGCTGTCAAAAGTGAAAATTGTCCGTTTGCCAAAAGCCATTCTTCATTTGATGAGTTTTCAATTAAGCCTGTTTCAAAAGATGACAAAGTGCTGATTGATGAATAATAGAACTTTGCGGTTATTTCTGCGCCACTTGCTTTTTCATCCCAAGTCCAAACAAAAGGTGAGTTAACAACAAGGTTAAATCCTGTTTCTGTAAGTTCGGATAAAACATTGCTTTCAAAACTGTTGTCTCCGCCAATGTTTGCAAGTTGTCTTGTTGAAGTGTTTGCTTCAAGTGCCATAATTCCAGATATGTCTGTTTTATCAATGATAAAACTTAAAGCAACAGATGAATTTTGTGAATTTGTGTAATAGATTCTCACATTATAAATACCGTTGTCACTGAAAATTGTTGCATCATTATTTGCATATTCCAGGTCATCTTGTATGTATTTTACAAAACCTGTTGCAGTTGCGTTAACAATTTCAGTGTTGCCTGCATAGTCGGTTTTAGTGTAGGTTGCATATATGTTTGCATCAAATGGACCTGGCTGTGCCCAACTTAGAATAACATTTTGGTTTGTGTAATCGTCAACATCAATAACCTTTGAGTTTTCTTCTTCCAAAACTCTTCCATCACTGTCAACAAGATAACTTCCATGCTTTTGGTCGGTTGTTATAATTGAGATTTCTGGTGGAATGTTGGTTATTCTAAACGCAATGAATTGTTGAGTATATGTTGTTGTCGCGCTGTTTGAATTATTTACGAATGATACATAAACAAAATATAGTCCTGCATCATAAAAAGTTGTTGAATATCGGTAATCACCCACGGTGATTTGATTTTGGCTGTTTATGAAGATATACCAACTTGTGCTTGTTGTTGTGTTGAGTGACGCATTATATTCAAGTTTAACTGTTGGCTGATTCGTGCTTGCAATGCTGTTATCAATTACCAAACTTGTTTCGCCAATTGAGAGTGTGTTGTCAGCAAAAGACACAGTGCTTGCATCAGGTTTTGAAATCACTGGCGTTGTGCCGTATGAATTAATTGTGGCATTATTTAAAAATGTGAAGTCACTGTTGTATTCATCATTTCTTAAATATGCTGTTCCAGTTCCGCCAGTGGAATAGGTGGCCTGAAAACCATTCATATATAATGCTTCAGTTTGAATGATGCTTTGGTCATCAAGTGTGATGTTTGTTGCCTCATAATATCCACTGTCTGTTTTTATGAGTGCGGTTTTATAGAACTCATAGTTGCCCAAGCCCTCAAATATCCATTCAACCAAAAAGATTGCTGTTGTGTCATAAACTTTGATTGTTTCATCTGTGGCATCATAGTAATATTGAGCTCCGTCAATTGTTATAATGCCATTTGTGTCTGAGGTGTAGTCTTGGTCATTATATGTCACAGAACTGAAAATTCCGTTGGACATATTTATGGTATATTCACCTGCAAGTTCGTCTGTTTGTCTGCTGAAAGTTTTTGTTTCTGTTGAAGTAACAACTTTGTTTCTTGTGATTGTGTGGGTTAATGTTCCTGTCATTTGGTCACTGTTCACACTGAATGTAAACTCACCATTTTCAACATAACTATATAAAGCTCTTTGATAACTTACAAGATATTTCTCAGGATTGTATCTTAGTGTTGGGAATTCAAGTTTGTCTGAACTTACGCTTTCACCAGTTGATGTGGTCGTATTCACATTTGTTTGATTGAAATAGTGTTCAAGTGCATATGCACTGCTGTTTTCTGTTGGTGTTACCTTTTGGGTGTTGTCAAACTGAACACGCTCTTCTTCATTTGCATAGGTGGTTGTTGTGATAAGATAGAAACTTATGCTTGATCTTTGTTCCAAACCACCTTGATAACGATATCTGATTGTGATTTGATAAAGTCCTTCAATTGCTTCAAGTGCGGTTTCACCCAAACTTGAATCAAGATATGTCTTAAATTGTTCACTGAAATTTGCACTGTCAACAAAAGATGAGGATAAACCGTGCAAAAGTTGTTGGAAATAGTTATAAGAAGAAGATGTTTCACCAATTCTGTCATTAACTATTAATTGTTGTCCGTTAATGGTAAGAGTGATGGAACTTATGCTGTAATAACTTGACTCATTTCCAAGTTGAATGAAAAGTGCTTGGTGAGAACCTTCATAGCGCAAAATTTCATCTGCATTGCTATCCCAAAAATATTCAACACCATTTATTGTTGTGCGGTTGTCGGTTAGGTTATATGTGCTTCCATTATATGTAACACTGGTGGCAATTCCACTGCTTTTGTTAATGGTATAATCACCAGAAAGTTCTTCATAGGTGTTATCAAGCAAAACAACTGGAATTGTTTTTCCATCATATGTTATTTTTTGTGCGGTATCAAGATTAAGAATGATGTCTTGGTCATCAATTCCTGGGGTATAGTCATCATTGATGTCATCATCGACATCAACAAGTGAAACAGAAATAGGGTTGTCGTCAACCGCGGCAACGTTCAGTAAACCTCCTTTGCTGAATCCAAAAATGCTGGCTATTAAAAATACCAACATAACAAATGGTAAAAATGAAAATCCTATAATTTTTTTTGTTAAAACTTTTTGCATTTTAAACTCCTTTGGCATTGTTTTCCCGACCAACTGGCAAAGAAATAATTGCTATCAAGAATTTTAGCATATTTCGAACCAAATTCACAACTAAAAAAGACATAAATTTGCAAAATTCTTCAAAAATATTCTTTGTTTTTTGTCAGTTTATATGCAAAAAGAACAAATCTTTTATATTTATAATATAAAAACTTAAAAATTTTCAAGCATAAAACAAAAACATACGCCAAATTTTGCTAGCCATTTTCAAAAAGGTTCAATATTTTCAAACCTTTTTTCTTTGCGTAAATTAGCGTCCTTTTTGCTCCACTTGAATATGAATTTTCATCAACATAACAAATCAAGGTGTCGCAACCGTCAATCATTTTTCTGTTGCTCACTGTGATTTTTCTTTTATAATGTTCTTCTTCAATGTTATACATAATTGTTTTAACATCTTCATATGGATGATATTTTGTCATGCCAAATTCGTCAATTTCAACTTTTGGGTTTATTTGCTGAAAACTTGTAACAACAACTTCAATGGTAATATCTTTATATATTTTTCTAAGTTCTCTGCAAACATCAAGAGATATTTTGTCAAAATCACCATATCGTCCCATTGTGAAAAATTGTGCTCCGTTTTCAATTTCATTTTTCACAACTTTAAGCAATCTATCACGAACATCACTGTCTAAAACCAAACTGTGCCCCGCAAATGCAATTTTTTTCATGTTTATACCTCAAAATATAAAGAGTAAACACAAGTTTTTGTTATTTTTATTTA
>CALWKH010000077.1 GCA_944381195.1 uncultured Clostridia bacterium | reverse complement strand
TGATGAAAGGCAAGAAGAAAAACAGCCAATCATGGTTCTAAATGCTGTGCTGACAACCTATTATCAAGGTTCGCCAGAAGAAACGCAAGAATTGATTGATACTGTTGATGAAGAAGAAAGACAATTTATAAGGATGCAAATTAAACACGCATTGAAAACTGCCGAAAAGGTATCTTCCAAGTCAAAACAAACAGATAAAACAAAAGAGTTAAAATAATAAAAAGAACCACTTTTTGTGGTTCTTTTCTTGTTAGTGGAAATGTCAAGCCTATGATTTATAGATAAATATAAATGAAGAAAAATATATAAATTACAAATCAAGTATCTAAATTTATTAATATAATCAAGTATATAAATTGAAAAAAATATATAATTTTAATGTTTTTTTATCAATATATTGCTATTTTCTAACTAATATTGTTTATAATTCTTTAAAAATAAATAGCGCAAATTTTTTATGTTTTTGGTTTTGCAGATTTTCAGTCAAATAAAACAAACAAATAAAAATTTTGCAATTTTAGTTATACAAGTTTAACAATTTTGCGATTATCTTAGTTTTGCAAGTTTTCCAACTTGATTTTTTGGTCCTCAGCATGAAGTGCATCCAGCATTTCGTCAATGTCGCCCATCATGAATTCGTTGATGTTAAAAAGTGAAAGCCCAATGCGGTGGTCAGTAACACGCCCTTGTGGAAAGTTATAGGTTCTAATTCGCTCACTGCGGTCGCCAGTTCCAACTTGCATTTTGCGCTCTTGTTGATGCTCACTGATTGCTTTTTGCTCTGCCATGTCTTGAAGTTTTGCTTTTAAGATAGAAAGCGCTTTTTCTCTGTTTTTGATTTGACTGCGCTCATCTTGGCAGGTTACCACAATTCCAGTTGGAATGTGGGTAAGGCGAACAGCAGAGTCGGTGGTGTTAACTCCTTGACCACCACAGCCCGTGCTTCGAAAGGTGTCAGTGTGCAAATCTTTTTCATCAATCTCAAAATGTGCTTCTTCAATTTCAGGAAGAACAGCAACAGTAACAGTGCTTGTGTGAACACGTCCACCACTTTCTGTTTCTGGAACACGTTGAACACGATGCACTCCACTTTCAAATTTCAAACGCTTATATGCACCTTTGCCGTTGATAATCATAACCGCTTGTCTGATTCCACCAACTTCAGTTTCGCTATATTCGGTTACTTCAACTTTCCAGCCGTGTTTTTCAGCGTATTTTTTATACATATTAAAAAGTTCAGCGCCAAACAAACTTGACTCATCTCCGCCAGCACCACTTCTAACTTCAATAATCACAGTCTTGCTGTCGTCCTTGCTGTCTTTTGGAAGAAGGGCAATCTTGATTTCTTGTTCAAGAGTTTTAAGTTTTTCTGTGTTCTCTTCAATCTCGCTTTCTGCAATGCTTTTTAACTCTTCGTCATTTGAAGCAAGAACTTCCTTTGCATTTTCAATGTTTCGTGTCAGTGTTTCATATCTTTCATAAAGATTTGCATATTCTTCCAAATCGCTTTGCTCTTTGCTTAATTTTTGCCATTTTTGAATGTCTGAAATCACTTCGGGCTTACAACATTCTTGCAAAATTTCTTGATAGCGGTCATAATATGCTTTAAGTTTCTCAATCATTTTATCTAACTCCTTTTGTTAATAAGTGTATAATTTTTGTTGATAATTTAAAGTAAAATTTTTTAAATTTGCTTTTTTTAATGCTTTTTTGCATAAAAATATATGCTTTTTCTTAATTTTTTTTGCAAAAACTGATTTTTATTAAAGTTTTAATATAAAATTAAGTTTTAAATTTTATTTATAAAAGTAATCTTATAGCAATATAAGTAATCTTATAATAACACAAGTAAACTTACAATTTTTATAAAAGTAAAATATTATATTTATAAAAGTAAAATTTTATTTTAGTGTTGCAAATATCATGCGTGGAAGATTGAAATAATCTTTCTGCATTGTTACATCTTTAAAATATTTTTTCAGCATAGTTTCAACCGCCTCAAATTCGTCAATTTCAAGAGCAAGTTCTCCACCACTTTTTAAAAACTTAAAGCTTTGGTTTGCAATTATGCGATAGAAATAAAGTCCGTCTTCCTTCCCGTCAAGCGCAAGGTAAGGCTCAAAGTTTTTCACGCTGTCGTCAAGAGAGTCAATTTTCTTTGTTGGAATATAGGGTGGGTTAGACACAATCAAATCAAACTTCTTGGAAATATTCGAGAACATATCACTTTGAACAACATCAATCACTGCTCCGTTTGCTTCTGCATTTCTCTTTGCAAGGTCACAACAACTTTCACTTATGTCTGCACAAGTGACTTTGCATTTCAGCGCTTTATTAAGGGCAACACCAATGCAACCACTTCCACAGCAAAGGTCAAGAATTTCTGTTTCAGGCGTAACTTTTGTTTTCCATTTTTTAATCAAAATGTCCACCAACTGCTCTGTTTCAGGGCGTGGAATCAAACAGTTTTTGTTTACCTTTATGTTGCAATTTAAGAATGGCATATTTCCCAAAATATATGCAAGCGGTTTGCCCGACTTTAACTCTTGAATTTGCTTTTTCAGTTTCAAAATTTCGCTTTCACATAAAAAGTCAGAATAACTTTCTTCAAGCCACTTCAGCTCCCTTTGCTTTTCTTTTGGAAAGTTTGCTTTTTCTTTTTCTATGATATCTCTTGCAAGAATTTTGTTCATTAAACCTCACTTAAACTTAGTTTTACTTTTTAAAAGTTTAAAAAATTTTCAGTCTCATTTTTATCTTTATTATTTATATCTTTTGTTATTTTTTATTGTATTTATTTAATGCTACATTTAAAAAAGTTTTAGTTTTAACAACTTAACATAATAATATAACATCAACTTTCTTCAATTTTAACCTTTGAGCAAAAGATGTTAATAACAAGACAGACTGCTTTTGCTCTAATTTATTTTTTAATATTTTGTTTTTAAATAATTAAATAATTTTGTTTGTCAACTTAAACTTTTAATTAAAATAAAATATTTTTATAACAAAAAAATAGACGCTAAAAAATAGCATCTATTTTTTCCAAAAAACATGCTAATCATTCTTGTCTTTCTTATCTTTTTTGATGTTATACTTCTTGTTAAACTTTTCAACACGACCTGCAGAGTCAACAATCTTTTGTTTGCCTGTGAAGAAAGGGTGGCATTTGTTGCAGATGTCAATTTTCAAAACATTGTCTTTTGCATAAGTAGACTTTGTGGTGAAAGTTTCGCCACAAGCGCATTGAACAGTTATTTCATGATAGTTTGGATGTATGTTTTGTTTCATTTTGCTACCTCATTAAAATAATTTGTATTTAATTATATAACAAAGAAAAATAAAAGTCAATAGAAAAAACGCAAAATGCAAAATTATATTTTTCTTGTGATTTACCTTTATTGAATAGGCTTCACTTATTATTTTGTCATATAATTTTTTGGTGTGTTAAACCGTTTAAAAATGCTTTTCAAAATCAAAGTCATAAACTTTTGCATTAAAAGCAATCAATGCAATCATAAAAGTGCTTTTCAAAATCAAAGAACTAAATCTTTTGCTTCAAATGTTTTTATATAACAGTCGTTTTGTGCTAAAAATAAATATTAAATCAATAAAAATAGAACTTTAATCTCCCGCTAAGCCCATATAAAAGTATAATATAAAGAAAAAACAACTAACAACAACAAACACAAAATCCCAAGCACTTATCAAATCATAATCAAGATGATGATATCAAAAAAATCAATCAATAAAAGTAAAAGGTAAAAATAGGCAAGTGCAAGGGCTTTGCGCCATGGCTGGCGCTATGCGCACATGAAATGTGCGCCCTTTGCGTTTTTTCAAAACGCAAAAAGCCCTTGCGTGCTCCTCATAACCTCACCAAGTTAATATAAAAGGAAAAATATAAAAAAAAGAAAAATCTAACCAATAACCTTAAAACAAAATTTTATAATTCGCCAAGCCCTTATAATATGAAAAGAGATAGATATTAAATACAAAAAATATTTTTAATCTTAAAGAAGACAAGCCCTTGCACGCTTTTTATAACCCACCAAGCCATTATGAGTGGGAAAATATATAAAGAAAAAAATAAAAAAATAGATGTTTTTTAAAAAAAGGTTTAAATATTTTAATTTTTACCAAAAAACCCATAAATTTGATTGCTAAAAACAAGAAAAATAGGTATACTATTAAAAAATAAAAAAGATAGGAGAAAACAAGCATGGAAAAACAAAGAACATTTTCAAAGCGTAAAAAAGTTTTGATGTTCTGTTTAATCAGTGTTTTCACCCTTATGTGTGCTGGGGGAGGGC
>CALWKH010000076.1 GCA_944381195.1 uncultured Clostridia bacterium | reverse complement strand
ACAATGTAAAAATAAAAACGACACAGCAATAACTGTTATCGTTTTATGATATCACATATAAAAAATTTTATCAAGCGTTTTATATTGCAAAAACACAACAAAAACAGATTTCGTGCTTTTTAGAAAATATATTTTATCTTTTTCACTTCAAATTTTTCATTAAATCAACAATTCTTTCTTTATTATCTTTTTCAAGACTTCTATATAAATCAAGCATTTTTGTGTCTTTATCAAAAGTTTCTATGTCTTGATAGAAAAATTCAAAGGTTGAAACTTCCAATGTTTCAAGTGCAAGAAGTAAGGTTGGAACATTTAAAATTATACTTTTGTTTTCCACTTTATAAAAATATGTGGGAGAAAACCCCATTCTTAAACTAAGTTCACGAGCGGATAGATTTCTTTTATTCCGAAAAATAGCAATTCGATTGATTATCTCATCATATGACAGGTTGTTGTTCATTTTCGCCCCCTTCGTATAAGTTTAAAACAAACGCAGTTAAATTTGCAACAAAAAAACAGAAAAATATCATATTTTTATGAATTTTTTATATAAACTTTCTTATGCTAGATTTACTTTAAAATTTCAAATACATTTATAATTTCTTTCTTTTTCTGTTTAGCATAATTATATGCAAGTGCAGTCCCAGATTTTGACTGATAACCAGTAAAGCATCTTTTAAAATATTTATGTTCCTTTGGCCGATAATTTTCATCAAAATAAAAAATACATAAATCACTGTCATTTATCATTGCCTGATTTCTTTCAACATAACTTGCCTTGCCAGCAGTCCATTTATTCTTAAATTCAACTTCTTCTTCAACTCCAAGCAAATGGACTTCTCTTTTTCTAAAATAACTATAAACCTTTTCCCAATGCTCTCGTTCGCTTTCTAATATGCAACTTTCACTTCTGCAATATAGCACCTTCTTTGAATATGTGGATATTTTTCTTTCAATTCTGTGACAATTTTATGACAAACATAATCAAAATCACTTCTACTACCAAATAAGAATATTTGAGCATTGTCTTTTATTATTAAGTTTTCAATAATTGTTTTTAACTTTTCCACTTTATCATCGTCAAGTTTTACATTTCTATGGCCTATAAAACAAACTGCTTTAACACTCACTATTCCTCCTCGTGTTTACACACATTATATTTATTCGCAAAATGGGAATAAATACTAGATAATTAGTATCAAATGCGAGAATATTAAGTCAAATGATTACTGTGTTTACACACGCTAAATTTAAAAACTCCTTTGATAAAATTTAAACAAAGGAGATATATCGTGACAACACAAAAAGCAGTAGCATTAAGAATTTCAAATTTGCTTATAAAAAATAATCTGACACAATATGCTTTGTGCCAGAGAATTGCTATGCCAGAAGAGACTTTGCGTTCTATTATCAATGAAAGATATAAAACTGTAAAATTAGATACAATCATTCAAATTTGTGATGGCTTTAATATGAATCTCACAGAATTTTTCAATGATGACCTATTTAAAAGAGAAAACTTGGATGTAGATTAGATATTTATAATTTCAAAAATATTGATATATTAAGACACTGCTTTTTCAACTTCGAGTTTAGCTTTAAATGTGATCTTTCGAGGCGTTTCCATATTGTCAAATTGAATAATATAAGCGCTATTTAAAAAATAGCACCAAAAGGTGCTATTAAAACATGTTAGTATCTGAAATTGAATTACATCTCTAAAAGTGTTCAACTTTCGGGGTTCACCCCAAATTTTTAAACACTTTTTATTTTTATTTTTTTACCTTTTGACTGCTGTTTTTTAAGATAATCATCACGAAGTTCTTGCATTTTTTGTGAAATAACCTTGCTTGCCTCGTTTAAAACTTCGGCATTTAATTTTTTATCATAAAAGTCTTCAAGATAAAACTTTTCACCAATCAGTAAAACATTTCTACGGCAAAACTTGGGCTTTTTCACAAGCCACATTGGAACAATTGGTGCTTTTGATTTGATTGCAAACATGGCTGTTCCGTTTTTTAAGGACATATTTTCTTCATCGGTGATATCTTTTCTTGTGCCCTCTGGAAAAACAAGAAGCCAGTTGTTTTCATTTAGAAGTTTTAACACATTTTTGATAACGGAAATGCCGACATTTTGGCGGTCAACAGGAATAGCGCCCCAACTTTTGAAAATGGCACCTTTGAATTTATTTTTGAAAAGAGAATCTTTTGCAAGAACATAGGGTCTTCTTTTAAGATTGATATTCAAAATTGCAATGTCTGTGTTGCTTCTGTGATTGCAAGCCAAAATTGCTTTTTCTTTCTTTGGTAAGTTTTTCTTGCCAATAACTTTTGTCGGCCAAAAAATTTTAAGTGGCAAAAATGCCAAAGAATAACAAAACCAATAAAAAAACATATTCACCTACATTTCTTTTAAATATTTTACTTCTTCTTCAGTCAACTCTCGACACTCGCTTTCTGGCAAACTGCCCAAAGAAAGTTTTCCAATTGCAATTCGTTTAAGAGATTTAACCTTCATGTTAAGTGCTTCAAACATTCTTCTAACCTGTCTGTTTTTTCCCTCATGAATGGTAAGTTTGACTTCGCTTTGACCATCAAACTTCTTCAAAACACTGGCTTGTGCATTGCTTGTAACAAAACCGCCAATATCAATTCCCTTTCTAAGTTTTTCAAGTTCTGGCTCGTTCACATCGCCTTCAACAACGGCAATATATGTTTTCCCAAACTCAAAACTTGGATGTGTTAATTTTTGAGCAAGGTCGCCATCATTGCTGAAAAGCAAAAGTCCCGAAGTGTTATAGTCCAGTCTGCCAATTGGGAAAAGTCTTGCCTCCATTTCTGGCAAAAGTTCCATGACTGTTTTTCTTCCCTGTGGGTCACTGACAGTTGTAATGTAACCCTTTGGTTTGTTAAGCATAAAATATTTGAAAGGTCCCTTGATTCTGATTGCCTTGCCGTCAACTGCCACGATGTCGTTATTTTCGTCAACCTGAGCACCAAGTTTTTTAACAACAACAGCGTTCACCCTGACTCTTCCTTCAAGAATGATTTCATCACACGCACGCCTTGAAGCCACGCCACAACTTGCCATATACTTATTTAATCTCATTAGTTTTCACGCCCTTATTATATTATGCATTCCACCTGTCTAAAATTTCTTTTATCTTATCTTTTAAAAGTTTGGAATCCACCTCTTCTATTGTATATATTTTTTCCTCAAAAATCAAGTGTTTATCATAATATATTTGAACATTTCCAACTTCTTGGTCCTTCTTGATTGGTGCAGAAAGGTGATTTGGCACATCAAAAACAACATTCAGGTTGCTTTGTTCCCTCTCGCTTAATGGAAGAGAAAAACTTCTCAGCGAATAAAGTCCAACGCTTGCTTTTTCTCCATTATCAAGGGTAACGCTGTCTACATAATGATAAGCAGGCAGAATTTCAATCATGGAAAATTTTTCAAAGCCTTTTTCCAAAAGAGCCTCACTTTCTTCAAACATTGGTCCACAGTTAAAAACAACACTTATAAGGCGCAAACCATCACGCTCGCAAGCAGAAACAAGGCACCTTCCAGCATCATCGGTAAAGCCTGTTTTAACCCCTATGCAACCATCCATTTTTGCAAGAAGTTTGTTTTTATTCACAAGATATCTTTTGTTATCTTGGTCTTCACAGATTGTTTTTGTTTTAGTGGACACAATCTCTTTGAATGTCTCATTTTCAAGTGCATAGGCTGTTATCTTTGCAAGGTCAAAAGCGGTTGTATAGTGCCCTTTTTCATCAAGGCCATGTGGATTTTTAAAACTGGAATCATTTGCACCAGCCTTTTTTGCTGTTTGATTCATAAGTTCACAAAAATTATCAATGCTTCCGCCAACAGCATACGCTATTGCCACACTTGCATCATTTCCACTTCTGAGCATAAGACCATATAAAAGTTCACGCAAAGAAAGTTTTTCTTTTGGTTGCAAATATATGCTTGTTCCGCTTATCCCAACCGCACGAGAATCAATTTCAAACGGAGTGTCAAGGTCTTTGGCGTTTTCAATTGCTGTGATTGCTGTTACAATTTTTGTGGTGCTTGCCATTGGGAGTTTTTCACTTTTATTTTTTTCGTAAAGAATTCTTCCAGTGGTGCTCTCAATCATGATTGCACTTTTGGCGCTGGATGAAAAATCAACTTTATCGGTCAATATTTCTCCAACCTCGATTGCACCCGCCTGTAAAACTGTTGGAGGCAAAACATTGGCAAAACATACCATAATTAACAAAAATACACTAAAAATCATCTTTTTTTTCATTTTTTTACCCCTTTTTTAAACATTTTTCTGTTTTTTGTTTTCTTTTTTTACTTTTTCATGTGCCACT
>CALWKH010000075.1 GCA_944381195.1 uncultured Clostridia bacterium | reverse complement strand
TTTGGAAAGTTTAAGCCAAATTCTTGGAACAAATGAAGACACTTTTAAACGCATTTTTGCTTTGATTTGTGGAATGTCTGTAACCGAATACATCAAAAAGCGCAGGTTGACAATCTGCGCCTCTGACTTGAAAACAATGCCCATTATTGATGTTGCAGTCAAGTTTGGATATGATTCAGAGGCTGGGTTTTCGCGCGCTTTCAAAAACTTTCATGGAATTTTGCCCAGTGAAGTGAAGAAAAACAGTCAAGTCAAAATGAATGCGCTTTTGCCTTTTAAGTTTTCAGATGAAGTGCAATTTTTGAACAAGGACTATCGAATTGTTGAAAAAGAAAAAACAAATTTTTGTGGCCATTTTGTTGAATGCAACATTGACTGCATTTTCCACGTTGTCAATAAAGAGTGGAAAAGTGTTTTAAAAGATAAAGACAAAGACAAATATTATGGCATTATTGAATATCTAGATGCAAATCGCGTGAAATATTGGTTCTGTCTGCCAGGTGAAGAAGGCGAATCACAAATAACAATTCCAAAATGTAAATTTTTAGAACTTGATTTTGATGATATCAATAATATTTCTAATTTTTCAAAATTTATATACGAAGAGTTTGCTGAAAAAATAAACAGAAAACTCAAACGTCAGCTCGATATTGAAATCTATGAAAAAGACAAAATCACCCTGCTTTTTTCCCTTGTGTAAATTATTTAATCTATTATAAATTTTCACAAATTTTTTTTAATAAATTTCTTCAATATATATTTTTAATAAATTTTTGTGAATCATTTTTTTAAAAAAGATTTTTAATAGATATTTTTAATAAATTTTTAGTTAATATTTTGATAGATATTATAATAAATGTTTTTGAATCTATTGTAAAATCTGTTAATAAATAATTTATAGCATCTGCTTTTTAATTTTTTAATGAAACTCAAGTTTTTACTTTATCTTTAAAAGAAAATTTTTTGATAATCATTGACACAAATAAAAGCCTTTAAAAAAAAATAAAATATTAAAATATAATCTGTTTTTTTGCCTAAAAAATTTGGCAATGACAAGTGTTTAAAATGCTTTTTTAATAAGTGCAATGTGAAAATATTTTTTATATATAATTTAAAAACCATCTATAATTATATAACTGCTGATACAATATAAATAATCAAAAAATACAAAATATTTAATGTTATATCCACTTTTCTTTTAAGTAAAATACTATTTAACTTTATAATAATTCTTTTAATTCACAAGCAGTTGATTTTATAATATCAGCTTTTAACTGAAAAAATATCTAATCTTAAAAGCAGTTTTATCAAATAACAACAATATCTAACTTTAAAAACAGTTGTTCCAAATAAAAATCATATTTAAACGAAATGAAAATATTTTTTGTTTTCCACTAAAACTTAGTTCAAATTATCAGAAATAATTAAATAAAAAATAAGACCAAAACTGGTCTTATTTTTTATGTTGAACAAATATAGTTTATTGTTGAACATTGCTGTTGTTATCGTTATTTATATTTGCTCTTGCGCGTCTTCTTCTGTTGCGCTTGCTGATTTGTCTTGAAATGATAATCAAAATAATGATTATAGCAATTGCAATTCCAGCAGCAAGATAAATCCACCATGTGCTTGCAGTGCCTTCTTGAGCTGTTCCAAATACGAACACACCTGGAAGAGTTTCATTCAATGTTATTGTTGCATTTTCAGCATCAATTGTAAACTCAACCGAGTTGAATGTGTTATTTGCATCTTTGTCATATACTTGAAGTCCTTCAATTGCAACAAATCTGTTGTCTGTAACAATTCTAACTGTTATGTCGTTTGTTGGAACGTATGCCTCACCATTTTTGAACATTTCAACAAGGTAAACTCTTTCAATGTTAAGCCCGCTGAGTTCTCCAACAAGAGCCAACATTTCATCTTCATCTGTTACTTGACGAATGGTAACTGTGATGCCTTCTTCAAAACCAGTGTCACTGACAACTGTTACATTGCCATCATCACTTGTTATAATTCCAGTGATAACATTAAATGTTGTTTCTGGGTTGGTTATAACATAGTTGTTGTTTTCAGCAACAAGTCTGATTGTATATTGTCCATCTGCAGTAATTGCTGTTTGTCCAGTTTCACTGCCGTTAAGGTAGTAAGTTGCGCTGATAAGAGGGTCATGTTCTTCAACTGCTCCGCTGTAAGTGAAGCCAATTGTTTGTTCTGTCTCTTTTTCAACAATATTGCTCAAATCTCCATATTCAACTGTGATTTGAACTGGGTTGATTGTGAGTTCATAACTTAAACCGTTAATTGAATAGTCTGGAGCAGTTACAATAAGGTTTGTGTCATCAACAGTCAGTTCTTGTCCGTTTGTCAAGTTAAGTGTGTATTCTCCGTCTGGAACTACAACACGATTTCCATTGTTCCAAATTGCAGTAATTTGCATATTTGTTGTATCAAAAATATCGTATGCAGTATATTCATCTTCAAGTCCTGTGATTTCAAGAACTTCAACAATAAGTGCTTCCGCTGTTATCTCAACATTGGCTGTTATACTGTTGTAGTTAACTTGGTCAGTTGGAACGAAGAGGAATTTATAACTAACTGTTCCAGAAACAAGAGTTGTTGTGTCTTGTGGTGTGAATGTTCCAGGAGTGTCTTGTTCTTGAAGAAGAACTTCTGGTAAATCATCACCTTCATAGTATGTTATGTTTTCAACAAATGGGTGAATTGTTGGGTCAATCTTGTTAATGTCGAAGCTGACATTCCTTACGCCTTCATAGTTGCCAGTTCCTGTTAGGGTCATGGTTGCTCGTCCAGCGTTTAAGTTATCTCTGTATTCAACAGTGAAATCTTCTTCTTCAATAAGTTGAATTGAACCACCAAAGAGAACGGTAAAGCTATCTTGAGTTACTGCTTGTCCGTAGTTATAATCTTTGCTTACAATTCCCGTAATTGTTATGTCTTGTTCAGCAATGCTCTTCTTGCCAATTGTAAAGTTTGTTTTTAATGTTCCAGAATAGTTTCCAGAAGCGGTCACAACAATAACTGTTGTTCCAGCATTTGTTAAATCAATGTCATCAAGTGGAGTGCCTTCAAGTGTCTCATATGTAACCGCATAGTTTGTATTTTCAATTGCATCGCTTCCGCCTGCATAAACATAAACTGTTAAGTCATAAGCCGAGCCTTTGAAAGTAACATTGTTTTGACTGAGAGCAATGTCTGTGATTGCTTTTGCTGTGATTGTGAAGTTAAGAGTCACTTCTCCTGTGAAGTTGTTTTGACCTGTTACAGTAACAGTTCCGCCATCTTCAACATTGATATTTGCGCCATGCGCTGTGATGATGAAGTCTTGTTCAAACACCATAGGTCTGCCAAGATATGTTCCACTTATTTCACTTCCAGTAAAGGTAATTTGCTCGCCTGTGAACTCTTTGCTTGCAAGGCTGTTAAACATTGTTGTTGAAAGTTCTGCTTCGTTAATTGTGAAGTTGGCAGTTGCACTTCCGCCCGCTCCATTAAGACCGCTGATTGTCAATGTTGCTGTTCCAGCATTGATGTTATCTGAGAACACACCATTAAAGTCTTGATTTGGAACAAGTTTGACTTCATCGCCACCTGCTGGTGTGTAGTAAACATCATAGGTTGGAGTAATTTCACTTCCTGTATAGATAAGGTTTTCAACACTGCTGGTCCACTCTACTCTGATGTTTTCATCTGTATAGTTTCTTGCAACAATTGCAAAGGTCAAGTTAAAGTTGCTTCCGTCAAAGTTGTTAAGTCCTGTGATAATAATTAAAGCATTTTCAGTAATATCTTTGTTGTCTTGATATGTAACTCGATAATCTGTGTCTTCCACCAACTCATTGCCATTAAATGTAATAGTAACTTCTGGTTCAAGATATTCTCCAGTATATTCAACACTTTCTGGATAGTCTGCCATACTTGATGTCAAAATTGCAGGCTCAATTGTGAAACTGATTACCTTTGTTCCAAAATAGTTGCCTTTTCCTGTAATTGTGATTGTTCCACCGTCCGCAACATTGATGTTTGCGCCATATTCTGTGATGGTGTAATCATCTGTGTCAAGTGTCATTTCACCAAAGGTCAAAGTGAATGTTGGTTGAAGTTGTTCACCTGTGTATACTCTGCTTCCAGTAACCTCTGCAACAACTGATGATGCGCTTATGTCTTGTGGGTCAATTGTGTATTCTGTGCTTGTGCTTCCTGTGAAGTTTGTGATTCCATTTGCTTCACGAGGAGTAATCACAATGGTAATTGTTCCAGCGCTTGCAAAGTCGGTGGTTACTGAACTTTCTCTTTGATATTCAACTGAGTAGAACTCACTTGAAACCAAAGTGCCATCAATTTTAATAACTGGTGAAACTTGGTGACTTGCTCCGTCATATGGAATGTTTGAAATTTCATCAATATCAACTTCGCCAAGGTCAAGTGGGCTGATTGTAAAGGTTGTTGTTGCGGTTCCAGAATAACTGCTGGTAAAGGCAATTCTAATTGTTGCATCACCTGCGTTGATGTTGTT
>CALWKH010000074.1 GCA_944381195.1 uncultured Clostridia bacterium | reverse complement strand
GTATATGATATTGTTGCAAGGGAATATAAACTTGGTGTGTGGGTCAAAGACAGCATAAGTGGAATAGGCACGGTGACATATATTAATCCAGAAACACAAAAATTTGGTGCGCTTGGCCACCCTGTAACCGAGGCGTCAACGCAAAAAATTTTGCCAGTAAAAGAAGGAGTTGTTTATGATTGCAGCATTATTGGAATTGCTCGTGGCTCAAAAGGAATGGCTGGACAGCTTCGGGGTGTTATGTCCAAAAGAAAAGAACTTGGAACAGTGACAAACAACTCAAATGTTGGAATTTATGGAACAATGAATAATCAAAATTTACAAAATCAAAGACTGATTGATGTTGGTGGTCAAAAAACGGTAAAACCAGGTAAGGCACAAATTTTTTGTTCAGTGGATAATAATGGTATAAAACCATATGATATAGAAATAATCAAAACAAGTTATCAATCAGTATCAAACGATAAAAGCCTTGTTTTTAGGGTTACCGACAAGCAGTTGCTTGAAAAAACGGGTGGCATTGTTCAAGGTATGAGTGGAAGTCCAATAGTTCAAAATGATAAACTTGTTGGGGCGGTTACACATGTTTTTCTTAACGATTCAACAAAAGGTTTTGGAATTTATATAGATTGGATGCTGTAAAATGGCGAATTTAAGCCATTTTTCTTTTTATTTTGGTATTTTTTAAAAAATTTTATTATTTTTGTAAAATATTGTAAAAAAATGTTTGATTTTTTTAAAATAATATGCTATTCTGTAAAAAAATAAGAAAAAGAGGGAGAAAAAATGAACGCAATATATTATTTTAAAGAAGGACAAGCGATTGATTTTAATTTAAAATCTTATCTTAACACATGTGGTGTAGAGCTAGAATATGAAACAAGGCTTTCAAATTTATTAACAAAAATAATAGTGTTAAGGCCAAAAATGCTTTTTATTGATGAGGGAATGCTTAAAGATGTTGAACTTTTTTGTGATTTATTCAGTAAAAAGTCACCATTTTTTGTTCCTGTTGTGATTTTTTGGCAGTCAAAAATGAACAAAGATGGTTTGCCAAATAATTTTCTAGTTCTAGAAGATGAGGACAAAAATTTGGTTTTGCCAGATATAGCAAAAGAGTTAGGAAGTCATAAAGATGTTTATTTAAAGCGCAGTTTGTTTCCATTTACAAAATTTGACGAAATAACAAGTTTGCTTTTCAAAATTGGCTTTTCAATGAAGAATCAAGGAACAGTTTTCATAAAAGATTGCATTTCCTATTTTTTGTGTGATGTTGGTAATTTCAGTTATAATCTTGGCAAAGTCTATGAAGTTGTGTCGGGAATGCATGGAACAGTGCCATCAAACATTGAAAGGTGCATTCGAATTGCCATAAACAATGTTTGGAAAGATATCAAACCACAAGAGGTTGCAGAAAAAATTGGTGTTGATAAAATATTTTTTGAGCACAAACCAACTTGCAGAGAAATAATTTTGTTTGTTGGTGAGTTAATTTTGGATAATGCCAAAGAAGTTTTGCTTCATAGAGAGTTTCCAATGGAAAAATATAGAATAGTTGGCATAAAAAGTTAGAAAAACTCATATTTTGTTGTATGTGGAAATATAAGCGAGTAATGAGTCGGAGTAATGTCTGTTGGGGACTTATTGCTGACCACTTTGCACGATATAAATGGATATATCTAATATTTGCTGCGGTTTGTCTAACTGGGCTTATTGCTGGTTTTATTGTGGGCTTTTCCCGTGCGGAAAATTTGGAGTTAAACGATTTACCAGACACCATTTTGGTTGCATTCATCAACAAAGACATAGCGGGTGCTTCGCTGTTTTTTTCTCGCTTTTTTGCTTTTCTGGGTCTTATAATTTTGGTTTGGATAACAAATTTTAAGCCTTTCTTATGTTTTATAACCTTTATTATTCTTCTGTATCGAAGTTTCTTAATTGGAATAAATTGCGCAATCTTAATTGTGCTTTACCAAGTGGGCGGAATTATAAATGTTGTTTTGATATTTCTACCAGTGCACTTGATTACTCTTTTTGCTTTGATGATTTGGTGCACTATATGCTTTTATTCAAACTGTGCACACAAACAACTTAACTATAAAGTGATAAGTGTTGAATTTTGGTCATGTTCAAGATTAAACTTAATTTCTGTGCTTTTATTGATAATTGTGGCATATACCTTAGAAGCTATTTTGATGCCTTATCTAACTTCTTCAATATTTATTGGGGTAAGTTAGTTTATATACATAAAATTCTCTAAAATGCAAAACATAACCTAAAAGAGAAAGGAGAGAATTTTATGATAGTAAAAAAGAAATTATTTGCTGGATTTATGCTTATGTTGTTTGGAGTTTTATGTCTAACGACAAATTTTATATCCAGCGCTATAGTTTCGGCGGCGGATAGTGGTTTAACGCCAAACAGCAAAGCATCAGTCTTGATTGAATGTGGAAGCGGGCAAATTTTGGCAGAAAAAGATTCAACTAAACAACTTCCAATTGCCAGCGTAACAAAACTTATGACGATTTTACTCACGCTTGAAAACATAGAAAACGGAAATCTGGCATTAGACACAAAAGTTGTGGCAAGTGAAAATGCGGCGGGAATGGGTGGCTCACAGGTTTTTCTTGACGCAAACAGTGAATATGTTGTGAAAAATCTTTTAAAAGCAGTAATTGTAGCCAGTGCAAATGATGCAAGTGTTGCCCTAGCGGAAACAATAGCAGGAAGTGAACAGGCATTTGTTGAGATGATGAATAATAAAGCAAAACAGTTAAACTTGCAAAACACAAACTATGTCAACTGCTCTGGGCTTCCAGCACCATCTCAATATTCATGCGCAATTGATGTGGCAAACATAATGCGGGAACTTACTCAATACCCACTATATTTTGAACTAAGTAAAATTTGGATGGAAGACTTCGAGCATCCAAGTGGCAGGGTGACAACCATGGCAAACACAAACAAACTGATAAGATACTATCAAGGCTGTGATGCGGGCAAGACAGGCTCAACAAATGAAGCAGGCTATTGCCTTGCAGCAACAGCAAACAAAAACAATATGCGCTTAATTTCAGTTGTTTTAGGCGCAGACACAAGCAAAAACAGGTTTGCTGATGCGTCTAATCAACTAAACTTTGGCTTTGCAAATTATGAAAGCACAAAAGTCGTTGATTCGCAAAAGAATATGGCAGAACAAGTATCGCTACAAAAAGCAAAAGAGAATAATTTGATTTTGCTTGCTGAAGAAGACTATTTTGTTGTAAACAAAAAAGGCGAGAAGCCAGAACTTGAAACTCAAATCAATTTGCCAAATAAATTAAATGCACCATTAAAACAAGGTGATGTTGTTGGAACAATAACAATCAGTAAAAATGGTGTTGTTGAAAAAGAAATAAACATAATCGTTCAAGAAGATGTCGAGGCACAAGGCTATTGGCAAACAACAAAATCAATTTTGGAAAAATGGAGTTTTTAATTCAAGTTTAAAAATAACTTTATAAATAAACTTTGTAAATAGAGCAGAATTTTCATAGAAAACAAGAAAGAGAAAGGCAAAAGCCTTTTTCTTTTTTAGTTAGAAATATAAAAAATTGCATTTTTGGTGCACAAAAAATGCTAAATCTTATATTGTAAGTTCAGTATTTTGCCAAACTCATTTTTAATTTTAAATTTATACTTTTATTATTATGTATGTATTCAGTATGACAATAAAAACGGTAACACTTTTAAACTTTTCTCAATATGAAAGCACCCCAAAAGCGTCTTACTTTTGGGGTGCTGCTCATTTGGTGCACTCTTTTCAGCTTATGCTTCTTTATTCATTGTTTTTATCAGTATATTCTGTTTGAGTTTCTGCTTTGTCCGTCTTTACATCTTTTTGTTCACAGTTTTTTGTCTTGCAGTCTTTTTTGTTCGCTTTTGCTACATCTTGCTTTTCATTATTGTCAGTTGCACGAACATTGGATTTTTCCATTTTAGAATTGTCAATTGAAGTTGCCTCTGCCGATGTTGTCACGGTTTGACTGGTGTTTTGTGCATTGTTTTGTCTTATTAAATTTTGACTGTTATTCTGCATGTTCATGTTTGAAGTTTTAGGTGTAATAACATATCCGTTTGAATTTTGCATGTTTACATTGCTATTTAAGTTTCTTGTTTGACTGTTTGTGGTGTTATTTACAATGTTTGTATTAGTTCTGTTGTTAGTTGTGTTGTTAATTGCCGTGTTTTGATTTGTGCTTTGTTGTGCTACTGCACCAGAATTTGCCATGTTATTGGTTGTTTGATTATCTACATTTGAACCATTTGAAGATAAAATTGAGTTAATTTCAGTCAAAGCCTCGTTAGCGCAGGCAAGAAGCATTGCTCGTGTTGCAAGCGTTGCTTTTGCGTCAAGTTGACAAGCCTCAATTGCTCCATTTTCTTGATTTGATGCACTTTGCAAAATTGTGAGTTTTGCAATGTTACCCATTAAACTTTTCTGTCCAAATTCAATTTTTTTTGTGATGTTGTCAAGAGTGTAAGCATAGGCACGCAAAGTTCTCATCTGTGATTGAGTTAAATTGTCGTAGTTAAAACTGTTTAAGTTTGTTCGAGCATTGTCAATGTTTGTTTTTAATGTGGTGGCAATGC
>CALWKH010000073.1 GCA_944381195.1 uncultured Clostridia bacterium | reverse complement strand
AACACGTGAGATAAAAGAAAAGGCTTGCAATATTGTTAAAAACCCAAATTTTAGAAAGACCATTAAACTTTTTGCGGGCATAAGGGTTAAAATTGGAGATGATTTTGTTGTTGGAAGAGTGGAAAATGTGAAAAATTTCTATGAGGCAGTTGGAATTTGCTCGCCAGGGCTTTCAAGTGCGCCAGCAATTGCAGAGCATATTGTTGAACTTTTGATTGAAGACGGAGCCGAAACAAGAAAGATTAACTTTAAAAAGCGTAAGCCATATATAGACACATCAAGCATGAGCAAAAAAGAACTTGACGAACTTATCAAAAAAGATGCACGATATGGAAAAATCATCTGCAAGTGTGAGAACATCAGCGAAGGAGAAATCATTGATGCACTGAACTCTCCGCTTAAACCAACCTCGGTGGATGCAATCAAACGCCGTGTGCGAACAACCATGGGGCGCTGTCAAGGTGGGTTCTGCTTGCCAAGTTTGGCTCTAATTTTGGCAAAACATTTAAAAGTGAAAGAGGAGGACATCACCCTTGACGGAGAGGGTGGAAACATTGTTGTTGGGGACATAAAGGAGGGCGACCGCTATGAAAACTGATGTTTGTGTTATCGGTGGTGGACCTGCTGGCTTGGGTGCGGTTAAAAGTGCGTGCGAAAACGGAGCAAAGGTGGTGCTTTTAGAGCGTGAATATCGCCTGGGCGGAATTTTGAACCAGTGCATTCACAATGGCTTTGGACTTCACTATTTTGGTGAAGAACTGACGGGTCCAGAGTTTGCACAAAGGCTTGCAAATGATGTTGTTAACTCAAAGGCAAAAATTTTTCTTAATTCAACTGTTAGCAAAGTAGAAAAGAAAGCGGACAAAAAGATGATTGTCACGGCAGAAAGTCCAGAGGGAGTCTTGCAAATTGAGGCAAAATGCGTGGTGTTTTCGGCGGGATGCCGTGAAAAGCCAGCCGCTGGAATCAACCTTTGTGGAACTCGCCCTGCGGGCATTTTTACCGCTGGTGCGGCGCAAAAACTTGTGAACATTCACGGCAAAATGGTTGGGAAAAATATTGTGATTCTTGGTTCTGGTGATGTGGGGCTTATCATGGCAAGGCGTCTTACCTGTGAGGGTGCAAATGTGATTGGAGTATATGAAATCATGCCAAATTGTGGCGGACTTGCCCGAAATGTTGCTCAGTGCATAAAGGACTTTAACATTCCACTTCACCTTTCAACAAGTATTGTGGAAGTTGTGGGCAAAAAGCGTGTTGAGGGCGTTTATGTTGCGCCTGTGAAACCTGATTTTTCCTTTGATTTAAGCAAAAAGGAATTTATCAAGTGCGACACTTTGCTTCTGTCGGTTGGGCTTTTGCCAGAAACTGACCTTTTGAACGATTTTAACTTGGAGCGTTCGCCTGTTACCAACAGTTATGCAGTGAATGAATATTATCAAACAAGCGTGCCAGAAATCTTTATCTGTGGAAATGTTATGCATGTGAATGACCTTGTGGACAATGTTACAAATGAGGGAATTCATGCGGGCAAGTGCGCAAGTCAGTTTGCAAAAGGTGGGGTGCCTTGCGAAAACAAAATTGAAATCACGCACGACAGCCACATCAAATATACCGTTCCAAAATATGTGTATAGGGGCAGTGGCGAACTGAAAATTTCCTTCCGTGTGGACAAGGAATATCGCAGAGTTATGGTAAAGGCAAAAAGCGGTGGCGAAGTTATTTCGCAAACTCCGCACCCTGTTGTGCGTGCTGGTGAAATGGAGCAAATTAAACTTGATAAAAGCAAAATCAAAGATGACCTTGAAATTTTGTTGGAGGTGATATGATGGAACTGACTTGCATTCGTTGTCCAATTGGATGTTCACTGACCGTGACAAAAAATGCTGACGGAACGGTTACCGTGACAGGCAACAACTGTCCACGGGGTGCGGAATATGGCAGACAAGAGATGTTGGAGCCAAAGCGTACAATCACTTCGGTTAAAAAAATTAAAAATGGCACCATTAGTTTAAAAACAAACAAAGCAGTGCCAAAAGAAAAATATTTTGATGTGTTAAAAGCAATCAAAAATGTTCCCGAAAAAAGAAGTTACAGCGTTGGCGGTGTTCTTATCAAAAATGTTTGCGGAACAAATGCTGATGTTGTAATCACAAACATAAACATTGAAAAGTTTTAGAAAAAAATCTCTCAAATGAGAGATTTTTTTGTTGTGTTGTTTGATTGGTTTTATATTGCAAAAAAATGGGTTTTAATTTAGATGTATAGTGATTTAAAAAAATAGGCTTTAATTGAAAAATATGAGTTTAAATTTAGAAAAAAGTTTAAATTTAGAAAATATGAGTTGTAAACTTAAAAAAATATGATTTTTCTTAACTTTTCTTCATTTAATTAAATTTTATTGAATTTAATTGACTTTTTTATTTTTATTGTATATAATGGTATTAGAGCGGAAACGAAAGTTAAACGCAAACAATGTGCGCCACTTTTTAAGTGAGAGTGCCTAACTCCAAACAGTTGTTTGGGGTTATTTTTTTTGTAAATTTACCGAAAAAGTGTTTGGTTTGTTATTTTTAAACCAAAAACAGTTTTGCTGTTTTTGTGAAGTTTATGTTTTTATTTGTTGAAAGTTTTTAAATGTAAAGTTTATATTCTTATTTGTCGAAAGTTTTAAGGTTGATAAATTTTTGTTTTATATATTTATATCTTCGCAAAGCATGATGATTCTGGTGAATGTGCGCCGAACAACTGCGGAATATGGCAGAAGGGTGGTGTTCATGGCATCTTCGCTTGCAAGATATTCCACCAGGCTTAATGCACTGATTACTGCAAGGTGCATTGGCTTTATTTTTGTGCTTTGAAGAGACTGAAACTCGTTTTCAAGATAACTTAGTTCAAGAAAAATGCTTTTTGCTGTCAGGTTGGCATCGGCTTTTAGAATATTGCCACTGTCAAGGCTGGTGCTTAAATCATAGAGGTTATCAACTGTATCCAAAAGAAAGTCAAAACTTTTATTCACCAAAGTTTTTTCTTTCTCGGTTAAACTTTTTGATATGTTAAGGCTGGCGTTGACCTCTTTGATGCTCAAACGATATTCGTCTTGGTCAAGAGATGAGACAACGTTCTCTGCTTCACTTTTTGTTTTGTAGGCAGACAATATACAATAGAAAATTTCATCTTCCTGTATCACAACGCCTGCACCACCACGAATATAAATATCTTGCGCAAGGCTTTGGGCGTCTGCTTCGCTTTGACCTGCTGTGGTTAAAACAAAATGGAAGGTTTTAGAGTTTGCTTTTGTGGTGCTTAGAAAGTCAAAATAGTTCACAGACAAAAGCGGTGAAAACAAAAATGAAAACAGCACCACCAGAAAAACAAAGATAAAAATAGTGAAAAAACCAAAGAACTTTTTGCCCTTTTTTGCTATGGGTTTTGTTTCTTTATATTCCATTTTGCTCATAGAGTATGTTATGCAAAAATCTTCATTAAATTGCAAAAAAGTTGGCGCAATAAAGTTGATTTTTCAAATTGTTGTGATAAAATATGTTTACAAATATTTGAAATGTATTTGTCAATATTTAAAAAGAGGTGAAAAAATGAAAATTGAACCACTATTTGATAGAATTGTAGTTAGACAAGAAAACGCAGAACAGGTTTCGCAAAGCGGGCTTATTCTTGCTGGAAATCAGGAAAAACCACAGATTGCAAGCGTGCTGGCAGTTGGACCTGGTGGAGTTATTGACGGCAAGGAAATTGTTATGCAAATCAAGGTTGGCGACCGTGTTCTTTATCCAAAATATGCAGGCAGTGAGTTCAAGATTGACGGCGAAGAATTTGTTGTTCTTCGCCAAAGCGACATCTTGGCAAAAATTGTGGAATAGTTTTTTTACATCAAGTTAGGCAAGAAAATTTTTTAAACAGATATTTTGAAACAATTCTTAAAATCATTCAAAAATTATGTTGTGGCAAATTTTAATGTGATTTCATTATTACATTGAAACAAATTTAATTTTAAAATATTATGTGAAATAAGTTGCATAGCAAAATAATTCTTAAATTATTTTATATAAGCAGTTTGCAAGAATGATGAGACTTACTATATTAAATTTTGCTTTATATTAAAGTTGAAAAAGGCAATAAGTTTTTTAAAAATATCTGTTTATAAAAAATCTTTTAAAAAACATTATTTTGCAAAAAAATGGTGCAAAATTATTAAAAAAATCATGTAAAATGCGTTAAAAAATGCATTTTCTTTATAAAAATTAAAAGGAGCAAATAAAAATGGCAAAAAAAATATTAAGCGGTGAAGAGGCAAGAAAGGCACTTGAAAGAGGTGTTGATGCAGTTGTAGATACTGTGAAAGTAACCCTTGGACCAAAGGGTAGAAATGTGGTGCTTGAACGCAAGTTTGCAACACCACTTATCACAAACGATGGTGTTACCATTGCAAAGGAAATTGACCTTAAAGATTCTTTTGAGAACATGGGCGCACAGATTATCAAAGAGGCGTCAATTAAGACAAACGATGTTGCAGGAGACGGAACAACCACGGCGGCAGTTTTGGCTCAGGCAATCATCAAGGACGGAATTAGAAACTTTTCATCAGGGGCAAACCCAATTATTTTGAGAAAGGGAATCAAAAAGGCTGTTGATTTTGTTGTTGGCGAACTTAAAAAGCAAAGCAAAGAGGTCAGCGACCAAAAGGCAAT
>CALWKH010000072.1 GCA_944381195.1 uncultured Clostridia bacterium | reverse complement strand
GGACCTGTAAGCATTCCTGCCCTTGTGGTTGCACCTATCAATGTGAAAGGTTGCAGTTTTATTCTCACACTTTTTGCAGAAGGTCCTTTTCCAACCACAAAGTCAAGTGCAAAGTCTTCCATTGCTGGATATAAAACTTCTTCAACAGAACGGTTAAGTCTGTGTATTTCATCAATAAAAAGCACATCATTTTTGCCAAGATTTGTCAAAATGGCAGCAAGGTCGGCTGAATGCGAAATTGCAGGCCCACTGGTTATTCTAATTTGTGAACCAAGCTCATTAGCAACAATGTGAGCAAGTGTTGTTTTGCCAAGGCCAGGAGGTCCAAACAGCAAAACATGGTCAAGTGCATCTTGTCTGTTTTTTGCTGCCTCAATGTATATTTTCACACTTTTTTTAATCTTTTCCTGACCAATATATTCATCAAAAGTGTGAGGTCTTAGACTTACCTCAATCACCTCATCTGCCTTTGTTTTTGAACTTGTTATGAAATTTTCTTCATTCATTTTCTATTTCCCCATGTCTTTAAATGCTTTTGCCAGCAAGGTTTCAAGATTGTCATCTGCTGTTAGATTATTTTGAATAATTTGTTGTGCAACACTCTTTTGAACACCCCAATCAACAAGAACGGATACGGCTGTTTCAAAAAGATTATTGTTTGTGATTGCTGTTTCAGACATAGCAAAGTCAGTTGTCTGCATCTTTTCTTTTAGTTCAAGCATAATTCTTTCTCGTATTTTTGCACCAACACCCTTAATACCTTTCAAAAAGGTTGACTGCCCTGTTGCTATTGCAACCGTTAAATCTTGCGCTGAAATACCACCAAGAATGGTAAGTGCCATTTTGGGCCCCACACCATTGACCGATATCAGTTTTCTGAAAACCTCACGCTCTTGCAAATCAATAAAGCCAATCAGGCTTATTTCATCCTCCCGCACATGTGTGTGAATCCAGAGTGTTACCTCTTCACCAACCTCACCGATGTTTTTAAAGCACAAAGACGAAACAAGCACTTCAAACCCAATGCCCGAATTGTCTATTATTATGGTATTTCCATTTTTATAGGCAATGATGCCTTTAATAAATCCAAACAACTTGAAATCCTCTTTTAATATGTAATGAATATATTTTATCACAACAGTTTAAAAAAGTAAAACATATTTTCTAATTTTATGTTTTTTCTTTTTCTTTATATATAAGGCAAAGTGTTAATAGTATGATAAGTCTGTCATAAATATGGCAATTTCAACCTTTTAACTACAAACTTTTTTTGCCATATTTTAACATTAACTATGCGCAAAATTATATTTGCCCACTCATCTGCAAATTGGTTTGGCTGTGGCATATTGCAACCGCCAGAGCATCGGCAGCATCATCGGGTTTTGGTGCTTCTTTAAGACCCAAAATTGTTTTTACCATGAACTGCATTTGTTTTTTATCGGCGTTTCCCATTCCTGTGATTGCCATTTTTATGTTTTGCGGAGTATATTGATAGATTGGAATACCCCTTTCTTGTGCAGCAAGGACAATCACTCCCCTTGCCTGTGCAACTGGAATTCCTGTTGTGATGTTTTTATTAAAAAACAATTTTTCAATTGCCATTTCATCTGGCTTATATTTGTCAATTAAAATATGTATGCACTGAGAAATAATTTCAAGCCTTTCAGACAATTTTTTATCCTTTGGTGTTGAAATACAACCAAAATCAACAGCCCTGATGTCTCCGCCGTTTTTTTCCAGTATTCCATATCCAACCAAACCATAGCCTGGGTCAATTCCAAGAATTATCACAATTCACCTCTTAATTTTTAATTTTTGTGTAGTTTTAATATTGCTTAACACAACAACAATGCAATATTATTTAAAATTTTAATAAATATCTAAACAATATATGATTTATGTAAATATCAAATAAAGTTATTGCATTATATAAATTATCACAAAAGTTCTAAAAAGTAAAAAGAATTTTATTAATTAATAAATTTTCTATTTCAACTTTTATCAATAAAGGCAAATGATATAAATACCAAACGCGGTTTTTAGACTGAAAAACATTCATAGTGGCTATCGCTTTACATTCATTTCACTTATTCTATATTATATTATCCAAAAATTATCTTATCCAAAAATTATCAAGCAAACACTTACCAATGCTCATAAGTTAACTAAATTTCCCAAATGGCAAAAATATTTTTCTATGTTTCGTATGGCGAAGTTGAGACAAATTCACATTTTAAAACTTAATATATTTTCAAAAAAACACCATTGACAAAATTTAACAGTTAGAATATAATTAAAAAGATAAAAGTTTAAAGGTGGATTATATTATGACAACCACAATTTCAAACAAAAATAAAAGCATATCAGTTTTAATATCTAATGCCGAAGAAAAAAGTAAAATTCAGCACAAGGAAATTGATACAAATCAAAGCACGCCAGAACCAGAACAAAGTGTGTCGGTATTGATGCTTGAAGCCGAAAGAATAAGTGAATATATAGCACTCAATGAAGGTTTTTTAAGTGAAAGAAGAGAACTTGAATTACAAGAAGAATTAGATGCAATCACAAAAATGATTGAAGATGCACAAAGTAAGCAGTCAACCATCAATAGAGGAAAAGAAAAATTTATTGGAAGACAACTTACCCTCACAGAATCAGAATCTGAGTATGAGCAAACTTTGAAAATGGTAAAACAGCATATGCAAGAAAAAATAGGCAAAGAAAGACAACAAAATCTTGATATGTTTTAAAAAATTATGTTATTATAATTAACCTATTTTACATTTTTACCCAATTAACATTTTTATAAAGTCACAACAAAACGCCTTTGTCAAGGCGTTTTCGTTTGATTATGAAATGAGTATTATATTCATATTGATAGAAGCATAACAAAAAGTGATGTTTTGGCGCTTTATGGAAACTTATATTTTTTACCTAAATAACGAAGTTATTTTTACACCATTTTTTACACCACATTTTTGTTAAAATATACATCTAAAACATTTTATTTAACAACACCAATTGTTATCATATAATTTTTTAGGCATTACTCATTGATCAATATAATTCTTTGCCCTTTAAAAGTCACGGCAAAACGCCTTTGTCAAGGCGTTTTTGTTTGGCTGTGAAATGCACAAAGTGATTAAAATAAAAATTCGCTTTTTGAAAAGCGAATTTTCTAAAAAAGCACATTTGTGCATTGGTGCCGGGGATCGGACTCGAACCGATACGGGATTACTCCCGAGGGATTTTAAGTAACTTCGAAATATGCATAAATAAAGCGTTTTAAAAAGTTTACACCACTTTTACACCACTTAAAACATAATTATTTGCATTTTTGAGAGCTAATAACTCTCTTTTTTATTTCTTATCCCCAGCTCTTTATTTTAATAAATTTTTAACAAAAAGTCAAATAAAAAGAGTGTCCCAGCACTCTATTTGAACATAACGTCACGGTTAAAGTAATACAAGAAAAAGGAAATGTCAAGGGTTTAACACTTAGTCATCTTTATCTTGCACAAAGATATATGTATTTCCGCCCAGCAAAATTTCACCTGTTGCATAATCTCTTTCATAGTCTTCAAATTTATTTGTTAACTGGCGGGCTTTTTCTTTGTCTTTTTTATCAACCTCAACAAAATATGCTGTGCTATAACCTCCTGGTCTCTTTCGCACACTTGCATTGATTCCGTGTTGCTTAAGTTCGTATTTAATTTGATAAGATAGAGGTTTCTTCTCTAGTTCCGCCTTTGTAAGTTTTTTTGCTTTAGATTTTTTGTGTGATGTTTTAGGTTTTTTTGTTCGAACTCTGCGAATAAGTTGCACATTGCTTTTTGCCATGTTTTACTCCTTTTAAAAAATTTTTGTTAAAAATGTTGACTTTTTTATTAAAATTGTGTATAATACTACTAGCCTAAAATTTTAGGCTGTGGATATTCAGTTATCTACTCGCTCCTTTTGGAGCTTCTCACTAAATTTTATTTAGTGTGTTAGGAGAGCTTACGGCTCAGAGACAAGGGTTTTCTCTTGTCTCTTACTTTTTATAATGAAGTTTTTTTAACTTAGTCTTATTTTTTGTTACTATACTATTAAATCCATTTTCAATACAATTATTTTTTATGGATTTTACTTGCCTTTTGCTTAAAACTTTTTTAGTAGGAATAAATTTAGAACTAACTCTTATTGGCTTGCTTTCTTCGTTAAGTGTTTCTATGTAAGGTCTATATCTCAAATTACTATTTTCAACAACCAAATAACCATTTGTAACAAACTTCACAAGAGCCAACTCATCATTAGCATTTTTATCAATTACTCCAGCTTTTCTGTAATTTCCTTTATCTTCGTATCCTGGTTTGCGATAGTTTTTAGCACCCTTGAAAAACTCATCTCTTGTTTGCAATATTGTTCCAATCTTTACTTTCTTTGCCTTTATTGTTCTTATCTTTTCAACATTGCTCTTCTTCGTCATCGAATGGTTCCTCCTCTTCTTTTGTTTTCTTCGGACGCCCTACGGGGCGTTTTTCTTGTATCATTTGCGCTCGAAACTCGGTTAAAAACTCTTGCGTGGTTTCAAGGTTTTTAAGTCGCTCTTGCAAGTGCGCTATGCGTCCGTTTTTATATTTTATAGACTTTGGCGTTAAGGCTTGCAGTTGCATGGTTCTCTCAAGCGCTTCGCCAACTAAAATAGTTTGATATTTGGCGTCAGAGATATATCTTTCAACATCTGGAATCTCCATGTCCACATTTGTGCGGAATTCGTTCTCTTTTCGCATAAAATCTTTTGATTGCTTTATCTGCTCTATGGTTTTGTAAAAATGTGGCTCATTTTTAATCAAAATTTTCACATTTTTGTCTGCGTCAACGGTATCACTGAAAAGATAACGCAAAATATCAACATATCGCTTTTG
>CALWKH010000071.1 GCA_944381195.1 uncultured Clostridia bacterium | reverse complement strand
CACTCTCTTTTTGTTTATATTTTTTAAAATTTATAAATTTTATATTTATATTTTTTAATTTTTTTATTTTTTCAAAATAAAAAATAATAAAAATCTATTAAAATATATTTAAGATAGATGTTTTTTCGTGGGTTCCACCCACGCCATGTTTTTATGTAAAAGTTTGAAAAACGTTTTGTGGGTTCCACCTTTCGCGCGGCAAGAAGCGTTGTCCCCTTGACCCATTCATTGCTTCAAACAAAGTTAGGAGAGTAAAACTATGATTTTTATATATACTTTTTCTTGTTTAATAATCGGGGCGGATCAATGGGGCTTGCACGCTAATGCGTGCTGGCGTGCATTAAAAAATGCACGGTGCGTTTGGCAAAACGCAAAGCCTCATTGCTTTTTAACTCACAAAGGCTTTTTGGTTTAAAAATAATTAACGTAAAAATTTGCGAATATGAAACTATCTTGGCTTCAAACAGGCTTTTAATGTGTTTAACCAATCACACACAATTTCCTCTTGTGAAACAAAGGCAAACAAAGACAAAATTTATTGCATATAAAACTATATGAGTTTTTGGAATGAATACATAGAAGATTTAAAAAGATTACAAAAAGGTGGAGGAAAGATTTTTTCAATCGGCGAAAGTGTGCTTGGCAGACCTATTTTTTGCGTGCAAATTGGAAAGGGCGCAAAGAAACTTTTAGTGCAATATGCAATTCATGCACGAGAACACATAACCTGCCACCTTGCAATCAGGCAAGCGGAAAATATCTTAAAGGAAAATGTTGACGGAACAATTTTCATTCTTCCCCTTATAAACCCAGACGGCGTTTGTCTTGCCACTGACGGAATTAAAAGTTTAAGTGAGGTTGGCGCAGATTTAAGCCTGTTAAACGGACATTTTGCCTTTACAAACAAAGTTCCGCTGTTAAGTCAAACAGAGATAAGCAGGCTTAAAAAATGGCTTCAAACTCAAAACAATTTTCCGCTTTGGAAAGCAAACATTCGTGGAGTTGACCTCAATGTGAACTTTGACGCACGCTGGGCAACGGGCAAACAAAATGTTTTTAGGCGTGGCAGTGAAAACTTTGTTGGAGCAGCGCCAGAAAGCGAACCAGAAACAAAGGCGCTTGTTAACTTCACCAATGCGATAAAGCCACACATGACCATCAGTTATCACTGCAAGGGCGAAGTGATTTATTACAAATTTTTTCAAACAGGCAAATTTTTAAAAAGAGACAAACAGATTGCAAAGGAAATTTCAAAAATCACAGGCTACCATCTTGCAAGTGGCAAAGGAAGTGCTGGAGGCTATAAGGACTGGTGCATTGAAAAGTTAAAAATCCCTTCGCTGACCATTGAAGTTGGCGCAGACACCCTTTCTCACCCCATAGGAAAAGAACATCTTTATATAATTGCAAAACAAAACCAAAGCGTTTTGCAAAAATCACTTGCACTTTTAAACTCTTTTAAGTTATAATAACAAAAGAGGTATTTTAAAGGTGAAATCACACATCTATTTTATGCAACAAGCACTCAAAGAAGCAAACAAGGCAAAGCAAAAAGACGAAGTGCCTGTTGGCGCAGTGGTTGTAAAAGATGATAAAATCATTGCACGAGCGCACAACCAAAAAAACAGCAAAAAAAATGCACTTCTGCACGCAGAAATTTCCGCTCTTGAAAAAGCGCAAAAAAAACTTCAAGATTGGCACCTTTATGATTGCACTCTTTATGTTACCCTTGAACCATGCCCAATGTGTGCTGGTGCGTGCATCAACGCAAGGGTTGGCACCGTTGTTTTTGGCGCATCGGACGAAAAAGCGGGCTGTTTTGGAAGTGTGTTTGATTTTTCACAGAAAAACACCTTTAATCACCGCCCTAAAATCATAAAAGACATTTTAAAAGAAGAATGTGCAAAAATTTTAAGTGATTTCTTTAAAACAAAACGGGAAAAATAAAAAGTATGTTTTTCTTGTCAATTCAGCAAAAGCATTTATGTTTTTATAATTAAAAATAAAAAGGAAATAAAAAATGGAAATTAGAACAAGTGATATTGAACTTTTTGGAAGCGTGGAAAGTTTGATTGAAAGTTTAAAGCGTGACCCAATTGATAATGATGTTGATGTTATAGTCTTAAAAATCAACAATCCTGCCCTTTTTTGTGAAAAAAGCTACGATTTGGAAATCTTGGGCAAGAGTCTCACAAACTGGGTCAAACTTGCCTTCGACCAATGCCCAATCACCGAAGTTGTTTGCGACATGAGTGCAGACATCATTTCGTCCATTAAGCCACACTTAAAGAACAAAAAATACACCGCAGTTTTTTATGCAGACACCCCTCTTCTTCAGCGCAGAACATTTTTGAACATTTTGGACTGGGTGCAAACAAAAAAAATGAATGTTTGCAAACTTGAACGAGGTTGGGTGTTCGTGACCGATTTCATCAAAAATGCTGAAAAGATTTTCACCACCACCGAAGCGCACGATTTTGGAAAAGAGGACTTTTTAACGGTGTTCAACCTTTCCAATTTTGAACTTGCGGGGCAGATTTTGAAAGACCGCATCATAAACTTTCACCAGCAAAACGGCGTGCAAATATTAGACCGCAAAACAACCTTTATTGATGCCGATGTCAGCATAGAGAAAAATGCTGTGATTTATCCAAACAACATAATCTCTGGAAGCACCATAATTGAAGAAGGGGCAAAAATTGAAAGTTTTTGCACCATAAAAAACAGTCGCATTGGCAAAAATTCAGTTGTATCAAGTTCATATATTGAAAAAAGCGACATCAAAGAAAACAGCAAGATTGCACCATTTTCTTGCATTATAAACGGAAATAAAAAGAGGTAAACAAGTGAAACTGATTTTTGGACTGGGCAACCCAGAAAAAGCATATGATAACACACCGCACAACCTTGGCTTTGCCGTGGTGGACAACCTTTGCAGTCTGTTTGGTGGCAGTTTTAAAAAGAAAAAAAATGCCTTGGTTGCAAAGATTGCTGAAAAAGATGTCATTTTAATCAAGCCCCTTACCTATATGAATCTAAGCGGAGACGCTGTGAGATATTTTGTTAAAAAAATAAAAGTTCCGCTTGAAAACATTCTTGTAATTTTGGACGACATAGACATCCCAGCAGGAACAATCAGGCTTAAACATCAGGGCAGTGCTGGCACGCATAATGGACTAAGAGACATTGTTCAAAAACTTAACACCCAAAACTTTTCACGCCTTCGTGTTGGCGTTGGCAAACCAGAAAACAAAGACCTTGCAGACTTTGTTCTTTCCAAGATGACGGGCACACTCAAAAAAGAGACCGACCAGGGCATTGCCCTTGCCACCGAAAAAGCAAAGCAGTTTATTGAAGAAAACATAAAAGAATAAAAAATGATTTCAAAATTTTGTTTGATATTTGTGAAATTTTCAGTAAAAGAGCAAAATTTGATGTATTTTACTCGATAAAAAAATTTTCAATTTCCTTTTTGCAAACTTTATTTTATTAAAAATATCGAACTTTGCCTTTTGGGGTGAACACCAAAAGTTATATGCTTTCAAAGTAAAACTAAAAAATAAAGTTTTATTTTATCAAATATAATAAAAAAATGATTTTAAAAATATTTTAATACAAAAATTTTAAAACAAGTTTCAATTTTTTTAAACTTGTTTTTATCTTTAAGAAACTTAAAAATAAACCAGATTATTAATAAAAATTAAAAAATTTCAAGAAAAAATTTTGTTTTTATGTTATAATATTTCACAGGAGAATTTTCATATGTTTAAAATAGGTATAAACACAAATTGTGAATGTGGCAAAGGCGACAATGAAATTTTATCAAACATAAAAAATGCGGGCTTTGAAAATGTTATGCTTTCATACAAAGCACAAAACATTGAAAAAAGCATAGATAAAATTCACGCTTTGGGGCTTAATATCTCATATTTTCACACAGACAATAATCGTGCAAATGACCTGTGGGCTGTTGGGGAATCGGCTCAAAGTTACATTGAAAGCATTATCGCTCAAATTGAAATGTGCAGCAAACACAAAATTCCAATTGCTGTCATGCACGCAACAAAGGGAAGCCCAAGTGATTTTGCTCTTCCTCCAAACAAGCAAGGCTTGAAAAACTTTCAAGAAATTTTGAAAGTTGCAAATAAAAATAATGTTAAAATAGCACTTGAAAACATTGACTGTTTCAGCATTAAGCATCTTTATTTTCTTCTTGAAAATTTCAAAGATAAAAATTTGGGCTTTTGCTATGATTCGGGGCATCATCACCTTTACAACCCAAAAACTGATTTGCTTAAAAAATACGCTGGCAGGCTTTTTGCCCTGCATCTTCATGATAACCTGATGGACTGGCGTGCTGGCTTTGACCACACAAGAGATTTACACCTTTTGCCCTTTGATGGCAAGATAGATTTCACAAAGGTATGCAAAAAGTTAAAGAATATAAACTATCAAGGCGTAATCATGCTTGAAGTTCACAAAAAAGCCTGCGGTAAACCGCAAATGTATGAAAACATGGAATACAAAGATTACTTAGTTGAAGCCTATAAAAGAGCAGAAAAAATTGCTCAAATGCTAGAATGAATTTTTAAAATTAGCACAGGAATAAAACTGTTAGATTATAAAATGCTTGGCGCTCTTTATGTTATAAAAAATGAAATCAGTGCCAAATTTTGTAATGTTTAAAACATATCAAAAAATTCAATAATTTTATTTAAAAAACCCAAAACCACAACAAAAAACCAGTGAAAAATATCACTGGCTTTTTATTTTACTTTTTATCTAAATGCTTCAATAAGTTGATTTATAACAGCATCATAATAGTTTGGAGTTTCTGTTTTAAGGCTTTGAAGAACAGAACTTTCATATGCTGAATAGTTTGAATATGAAATTTGTTCAATCACATAGTCAAGCAAACTTTTTGAGTTAGTTTCGTTGTTGTTAAGTGGGTTTAGAATATAGTCATTAAGTTGTTGAAGGGTTACATTTTCTGCA
>CALWKH010000070.1 GCA_944381195.1 uncultured Clostridia bacterium | reverse complement strand
TTTATTTTTCCGCCCAAAGACCATGAAGGTTGCAAATTGCATATGAGTTAACATAACTTTCATCTTGAGATAACATCATGCTGACAATTGGCTGATTTTCTGGTGTAAGTTCAAACACTTTGAAACCTTTGTTTGTCTCAATGATGATTTGAGAAATGTAGTGCTCGGGCGTCATTGGGTGAAGGGTGGAACCAACTTGAATGGTCACAGCGCCATTTTCAATTTTGCTTACTGGCATATGTTTTTCAACAGCGCCCTCGGTTGTGTTTGGTGTGATTATTTCCATGGGCTGACCGCAGCAAGAAATTGGTGTGCCTTTATCCACAAGTTTAATCACAATGTTGCCACAAATTTTGCAACGATAAAAAACTAATTTTTTCATGTGTATCCTCCTAATAAACATAATTATATCATAAAACTTTTAATTTTGCTTTAAATTATAATGAATTTTTGCTGTTTTATCCACTTTAAATTCAAGTAAGAGAATTGAGTGTGAAATTTGAGTGCAAAAGTTTTTGGAATGAAATAAAACAATGTATGTGATTAAAGCATGAAATTTAAATATGAAATTTTAATATGAGATTTAAGTGCGAAATTTGAGTGCGAGGTTTTAGTAAAAAATTTAAGCAAAAAATTTGAGTGTAAAATTTAATCATAAATGTTTTAAGCAAAATAAATTAAGATAAAATTTGCAAATTAATTTTTTAATAACTAAAACTAAAAATGCAAAATTTTTACAGTAAATTTTTAATTTTTATATGATTTTTGTTAAATTTTTTAAGTTTTTAAAGTCTTTTAATGTTTTTATTGTTTTATTAACTTTTATTAACATTTATTAACTTTTAAGAATTTTTTATGTTTTTATTTTCATTTTGAGTCATATTTTGTTCTTTCTTTTTGCGAATTTTAAACCTGATTGTTTGGTCGATAAACATATAAATGGTGAATCCAACAACAAAAATTGGTATCAAAACCCAAACGGTGAGTGGTGTTCCGTCAATGATTGACTCATTCACATAGAAAGCGGTGTTGATGCCCAGTCCAAAAATCAAAAATGCACCAAGTGTTATATATGCCAAAAAGCCAACAACAATGCTTTTCCATTTTTTATAGTCTGGTGTGAACCAGCCAACCACTTGAAGTAAAATGGTGAGGTAAAAACTGAGAGCGTGATGAATAAGTCCAGAAAAGGTGATTGGGTGAAATACGCTTGAATAGGTGTCAATAAAGGTTGGATATAAAATTGTGCCCAGTCCGCCAGCAAAGGCAAAATATACCACAAAATGTAAAACAGCATTGTCTTTTTTGCCAAACAAAAGCGCAAGAGCAAGAACCAGACTGTCCATACCACAAAATGTGTTTGGAATCACTCTTCTCCAATCGTTGCTTAAAACAGCAATTGAAATTCTGTTACACAAGATTGCACATAATAGCAGAAAAGCCAAAACCTTTATTATGATTGTTTTTGTTTTTTCCGTTTTAACATATTTTGCAATCAAAATCAAACTTACCGTGGCAAGAACAAAAAAGACTGCCAAAAATATGATATGCTCTGTTCCGTAAATTTGCTGGTTCATTATTTGCTCCTTTTAAAAATCAGTTTAGCATAAAACTGAAAATACCGCAAGATGAAATCATAGTTTGAAAAAATATGTTATAGTTTTTTAAAAATAAAAATAAGTCCATTTTGAACCTATTTTTAAATGTTTTTAAAAGATTTTTTTTAACAAATTTAACAATTTATATTATAGTTAAAAATTTTATTTTAAATGTGTAGAGACTGTGTGTTTGTTTAAATGCTATTATATTGAAACGATTGCAATAATTTTTTGTATGTTTGTTGAATATATTATTATTTTAAAAAGGTTGAAAAACTTTTTGTGTATTTATTAAAATGCTTTAATTTTGAAAAGATTGTCAAAATTGTGAATTTGTTAAAAAATTTTATTAAACTTTTTATTTTTGTTATTAAGCATTTAAAAAATGTATATTAAACACATATTTAATCAACTTTTACTGCTCCGTTATCACACTTGTTGCCCCACGAGTCAATCAGTTTGTTGTTCTTAAACACGCAAACAATTTCACAATGATTTGCGCATTTTGGGCAATCAAAGCCCGTTGTTTTAAAGTTTGTGTTTGCGATGTCAAATGAAAAATCTTTTTCGATGCCAGACCTTTTTGCAAGAACGGCAACACCAAATGCGCCCATAAGGTGCCCGTTTTCGTCAACGATGACTTCGTGTCCAACGGCATCTTCAAACGCCTTTTTCACTCCAACATTTTTATAAAAGAGTAATGCTCGTGGGATTCCAACTTTCATTAATTTGTTTCCTTTTCAAAAAAAGCAACACCAATTGCGTTTGGTCCAATGTGAGTGCCAATTGTGCTTCCTATTGGATATCTTGAAATATTTGTGATTTTTCCTTTCCAAAGAGGTTCGCTGTCTTTGATGTATTTTTCAAGTAGTGTGGTATCAAGCCCAGACCATGCCACGCAATAGGGCATATTAGTGTCAATTCCTTTTTCTTGAACAAGGCTGCTTAAAAGGTTGCCTGCCTTTTTTGAGCCCATTGCTTTTCCAACAAGTTTAACTTCGCCACCTTTAACGGCTACGACAGGCTTGATGGACATCAATTCTCCTGCAAAGGCTGTGATTGCAGAAATTCGTCCGCCCTTGCGAAGATATTTCAAAGTGTCAAGCATTGCAAGAACTTGCAAATGCTCTTTGACCTTGTCAAGTTTTTCTGCAATTTCTTTTGCAGACATATTCTGCTGTAAAAGGCGATAGGCAAAGTCAAACAAAATGTGCTCGCCAAGACTTGCGTTCAAACTGTCTACCACAAAAATTTTGTCTTTAAAATCACCAGCAGCCTTGACTGCATTGTGATATGTTCCAGAAAGTTTTGAAGAAATTGTGATGCAAACTGCTTCATCACCATTGTCTACAACTTTTTTAAACTCTTCTTCAAATTTTGTTGGGTTGATTTGACTGGTTTTTGGAAGTGTGGAACTTTCAATTAACTTTTCAAAAAACTCTTTTTTTGTTATGTTTACTCCGTCCAAAAATTCCTCGTCCTCAAATCTTATTTCCATTGGTATTAAAATAACACCAAGTTTGTCTGCCTCTTCTTTTGTTATGTCTGAGGCTGAATCAATAATTATTTTTGTTGCCATTTAATTTTCCTCTTCTTTTATTATTTTCTTTAGGTTAGAATTAATTTTTTCCAGACTAGCATATAAAATGTCTCGGTCATTTTCGCTGATTTCGGTGTTTGCTTTGGAAATTATTTCGCTAATTTTATTGGCGATGAAATCAGCCGTCTCTTTACCTTTTTTGGTAAGCGTTATTGGGTTTTTATATTTTGCGTTTGAACTTAAATCTTTTTCAACATATCCATTTTTTTCAAGATATTCAATTTTTCGGCTTATTGCTGCCTTGTTTTCATTGCATACATCACACAGTTGTCCTTGAGACAACGAACCGAATTTACCAATATAAAACAGACAAGACACATAGCCACTTTTAAGCCCAATTGCTTTCATGTTTTTATCTTTGATTGTGTTGATGCATCTTTGAATGTTTGTGATAAGGTTTGTGAAAATAGAAAATATGTCTTCAACTTTTCTTGCCATACATTTTCCTCCCAACAGAATATCTATACCATAAAAATTGTTGCTCTGTCAACAATTTTTGTAAAAATATTAAAAATATGCCAAAAATTTTTTTAGCATAAAATTAGGTTAAAAAAATGCATATTGTTTAAATTCTCAAATTCAAACAAAAAATTTTGATAAAAACAAATTTAAAAGTTTTTCGGCTGATGATTCATGGTGAAATTGTAATATAAATTTAAAGATTTATAAATGTCTTTTTCTTTTGACATCAATTTAACAATATGATAAAATGCTTGCTATATATTTATTGCTAAAAAAACTAGTTAAATAGTTTTAAGAAAGATAATTTTTAAGTTGAAAAGACAACTTTTTTAAAAAAATATTATACAAAGGAAAAGAAATGTTAAAAGAAAGATTAAAAAACATTCCCGATGTTGTGCTTGGCATATTATATTTGGCGATAGGTGCGGTGCTCGTTATTTTCAGCACGCCAATAACACCTGCAATTCCATATATTTTGGGTGCATTGTTTATTTTGAACGGATTTTTGTATGTTGTGAAATATTTTCTATATAAGATGTATAAACAAGCAGACTGCACCGAACTTGTTGTTTCTGGAATATTGCTTGCGCTGGGAATTGTGTTTGTGTGTTTTCCAGAACGGGGCTTGGAACTTTTTTCTGTGTTTTGGGGTATTCATGCAATAATTTCAGGAATTCAATGTTTGCACAGACTTCTTTATTACGCAACAAGAAAGCAAAAATGGTTTGTGTTTTTGATTGAAGGAATTGTTGAGTTCACCTTTGGTGTGATGCTTTTAATTGAGTTTAGCGAGGGGGTGGCAACGCACTTGATTATTTTGGGTGTTTATCTTCTTATTGTTGGAATTTTTGGGCTGTTTGGTGTTAAGGTTGAAAAGCAAGGAGAAAAGCCAATTGTTGATGAAAGCGGAAAGGAAATAGGCAAGACGCACTCAAAAAACTTTTTCGACCTTTTGGAATTTTCAGCAATATTTAAAAACAACAAAAAACTTAAAACAAAAGAAAAGAAGCGAATTGAACAATCAATTTTAAAGAGCAAAGATAAGCCAGTTTTGAAAAAGAAAATGCCAAACCTTAAAATTTCAGCATATCGAAAAGCTATCTTCGATGACGAAAAATCTTATGAATAATTTTTTAATTAACAATTGATTTTTACATATTTTTAAACAGACTTAATTTTTTAAATGATAGGGGTGTTTTTTGTTTGTTTTTAATCGTTACAAGATTTTGGAGTTATAAGAAAAACACTTTTTTAATCAAAAAGTGCGTTAGAAATAGATAATAGGAGCAAAATATGTATGTTAAACAATCTATGTCTAGTTTCATAGACAAAACATCCTATTGGTTATTGAGCAAAGCGGCTAAACTTCGCTCCTATTTTACCATAGAAGATTTTAATTTTTAAACTATAAGTTTTTTGGAACCACGGGCACAGCCCGTGGTATTCGGTTTAGCAATCATTATTTGT
>CALWKH010000069.1 GCA_944381195.1 uncultured Clostridia bacterium | reverse complement strand
AGTGATTGTCAAGTTGTTGTGGTTGGCGAGTTAATGTTTTAAAAAATTTATATAAAAACGCTTTTTTATTTTGACTTATAGCAAATGGCTTCAATATGCACACTAATAATGTATTAAGTATTTATTCATTTTTTTAAAAAAAATTTTTACTCTAAAAATAATTTACTTTTTTAAGATTATATTGTTCTTTAATAACAAAAAGCACCTTAAAAATGTCTAACTTTTGATTGCAGTTCATTTTTAAAGTGCTTTTTAATAGAAAATTAAATTTATTTTTCTTTTAATTTCTTCTTCATTTTTTCAACTTTTTTCTCAACCTTGGCTGTCATTTTGTTCATGAAATCTCTTACCTGTGGGCAAAGGAGCATTCCCAGTCCCACACTTGCCCCAAGGGCGAAACCAATTATTCCCTCTTTCATTTTTCTCCTCCTAGGCATATTTTGGGTAAAAAACAACCAAAAACACTAGGAAATAACTGGAAAATGCTTGTAGAATAATATAACGCTTAAACTTTAATAGAATAAAGTTATTAAAATTATATTTTTAAAAAGTAAATGAAAATATTTTTGTCTAAATTACAAAATATTTGGTGTTATAATTAAACTTTATTTTTTATAAAATTTATAGATGATTTTTGACTCAAATAGAATTATTTTTAACAAAAATTCAATAACAACTGGTTATTTTGGTTGTTTTAACTTGTTTTTTGAGATATACTTTTAAAGTTAAGGAGTGTGTAAAAAATGGAAGTTAAAGTATTAAAAAAGCAAAACAACAGTGAAGAATGCATTGTTTGCGGACTACAAAATGATGCTTCTTTAAAGGTGCGTTTTTACGAGTGTGAAGGCGATGTTATATGTGCTGTTTTTCACAACGAAGATTTTCATCAAAGTTTTCCTGGGCGTATGCATGGTGGAATGATTAGTGCTGTGCTTGATGAAACAATTGGAAGAGCGGTTATGATTAAAAACCCTGACCAATGGGGTGTTACGGGTGAACTTAAAGTGCGCTATCTCAAACCTACTCCACTTGAAACAGATTTATATTGCTGGGGTAAGATTGTTAAAGAAAACAGTAGGCTTTTTAAAGGTGTTGGCTATCTTGAAACGCCCGATGGTGAAGTTGTTGCGACAGGCGAAGCGACATATTTTAAACTTGCTTTATCTACAATTTCTGAGGACAAACTTGATGAGCATAATTGGTATCTTGAAAAAACTGATTTACCAAAAACTCTTTCAAGCAAAAATTTGAATCTGCTTGACACTTTGGCAGAAAAAATAGTATAGTTTTTTCATGGAAAAGAAGAAAAATTTAGGAAATATTATCACTGGAACTATTGTTTCAGCGATTTTTTGTTTGCTTCTTGCCTATGTTATTTATGCCGTTATAACTTATGCAAACTCAAAAAGCCCAAGTGATTTTGCGGACTTCCCTCGCTCTGATGTTTATGTTGCAACTGGCGATGATTTTTCAATGATAATTGATTTAACTGCCGTTAATGAAGAAAGCGGTGTTACAGAAAGTATGGTTGCCACTTTTGTATACAATGAAAAGGAATATAATTTATCTGTTTCTTGTTCTGGTTCGCATGGAACAATTTTTGTGCCTACTGCATCAAGTCAAATTTTATCTTTTGAAAGTGAGGATGTAAACGACAAAATACATTTTTCAGTGAGAAAATATGCTTTCAATGAAAATGATTTTTTCTTGCTTGATATTTACCTATTTGATGACCACAACCTGCCCTGCCTTGCGCCTGGTATGAACCTACACTTTTTCAAGCAAACAAATGCTGATGATTTGACATTTATGATAGACTATTTTGGTTTTGAAGATGTGCATCAAGAAACAATAAGTTTGAAAAACATAACTTACACCAGTTCCTATTATAAAGCAGACATTTCAGGAACACTTATTCTTTCTAAAACACCCGAAGCACAAACTTATAAGATACAAGAGCAAAGCATAACTTTTAATCAAGTTTTTGGTCATATTTGGCAGGCAAGCATTGTGGCTGAGAACTTAACTGAACCTATTGATATTTTTGCCAGCCGTGATGGCGAAAACCCAACAGGAAGCAGCAAAGAAATTGTGTGTGGTGAGCGCACTGTAACTGCTTTGGAAATGCAAAACTATTCAAATATAAAATATTTGTTTATAAATGATGTTGATTATTTGATTTATCAATAAATGTTTATTATGAACTTAAAACAAAAAACTCTATCTTGTTTGATAGAGTTTTTTTGATAAAATAAATTTTAATCTTTTCAATTTTTTTATAAAATTATTTTAAACGCTTAATAAAATTTTTGATTGTCTTATCACATTTTATCAAAAACAAATTTATTCTCTGTTTTCTCGTTCAAGTCGTTTGTTATAGTTTTTCACTGCATCCAAAACAGCATCTTTAAAGAAATATACATACTTTTTCTGTTCTTCTGGAATTTCGCCAATTTCTTGCAAAATTATTTCTGGGTCAAAAGCAATGAGTTCATCAATGTTAAGCCCTTTCAAATGGTCAACCCCAAGAGCACTGATTGCAATTGCAACAACGCAACCAAAGGTTTTAGACTTTGCTTCTATTACCTCTTCATTTTCAATTTTTAAGTAAAGTCTGATAAAATCGCCCAAACCAACATTACCTGCGGAGCCGACTGCGTTTGCTCCCCTTATTTCACCAAGATTTTCTGTTTTGTTGAAACATTCAATTATTTTTTGGTTATACATTACATATCTCCTTTAATTTTTCCAACTTGTGCTTTGGTTATTGGTGAAATTTTACGCAGTCTTTTAACGATTTCTTCAAGTTTTTCAACCACAAAATCAATTTCTTCTTTTGTTGTTGATTTTGAAAGTGAGAAGCGAACAGTTCCTTGAACAAGGTCGGCAGGAAGTCCAATTGCTTCTAGAACATATGAAGGTTTGGTTGAACCAGACGAACAAGCAGAGCCCGTTGAAACTGCAATACCCTCCATATCCAAGAGAAACATTATGCTCTCACCATCAACCATTCCAAAAGAAATGGAAGCGTTGTTTGGCAAACGCTGTATTGAGTGTCCGTTGAGATATACCATTTCAATTTTATTTTCAAGTTCACGAATGAAATAATTTCTTAAACTTGAAACTTTCTTTGCATTTGCAATGATATCTCTGGTTGCAAGTTCAACTGCTTTTCCAAAACCAACAATTGCTGGCGTGTTCAATGTTCCCGCACGAAGTCCGCTTTCTTGCTCTCCACCAAAGATGATTTTGTCTATCATCACACCTTTTTTAACATATAATGCTCCAACACCTTTTGGTCCGTTTATTTTATGAGAGGAAAAGCTCATCAGATCAATGTCCATGTCTTTCACATTCAATCTTACCGCCCCAATTGCCTGTGTTGCGTCAGTGTGAAAAAGAACATTTTTTTCTTTTGCAATGTTTGAAATTGCCTGAATGTTTTGAATTGTTCCAATTTCGTTGTTTGCTGTCATTATGGAAATCAAAATGGTGTCACTGCTTATATAGTGAAGAAGTTTGTCAAGGCGAACAAAACCAAATTTATCAACATCAAGATAAGTTACCTTGAAACCTTCCTTTTCAAGTTGTTTGCAAGTTTCAAGAATGCTTGGATGTTCAATTTTGCTTGTTATAATGTGTTTACCTTTGTGTGCATTTGCATAGGCAATTCCACGAAGTGCCCAGTTATTTGCTTCGGTTGCTCCACTTGTGAAAAATATTTCATTTGGCTGACATCCAATTGCATTTGCAATTCGGTCACGCGCTTTATCAACACCTGCTTTTGCATCTCTTCCAAAAGAATGCAAACTGTTTGGATTACCATATATTGAACTAAAATATGGCAACATCTCACTCAAAACCTCACTGTTTATTGGTGTGGTTGAAGCATTATCTAAATATATTCTGTTCATTTGCTCTATCTCCTTTTATGATTTTAACACAAAAGCACTTTTTTTGCAATACCTTTTGAAAAATTACACACCAAATAAAGTGATTAACAATTATTATTTTAGGTGCAATATTTTTTCTGGAAGTTTACCCTTTTTTTCTTCTGGTTCCATATTTTCTTTAAACACATCAAAAACACCATTATATACATTATCCATGAAGTTTGATAAATGTAAAATATTATATTTTGCAGAAACTTTTGCTTTGCTGTGTGCTTTTTCTCCCCAAGTTGCACTTATGTCGCAAGCATTTAAACAATCAGCATCACTGACACCATTCCCCAAATATATAACATCTTCTATATTTGCTGTCATAGTGCTTTGTAAAGATTGTTCAACTGTTTGCAAAATCATTTTAATGGCATCAAGTTTGCTTGTTGTTGATATTGTTGTATATTTATCACTATAAGCCACAGCACCCATTTTCGATGCTTCAAGTTTTATTGCATATTGAACTTTTTGCTTTTTGTCTTTATTTAGGCTAAGCACACGTAATTGATTAATATTGCCAATTTCTTTTGTTACTGCATCCATATCTCGACCTTCTTTGAAATTTTCAATCTTTTGAAGATTTAATGCAGAATCACCAAGTTTTTTATCTTTTAGATTATGTATCCAAATCGTGAAGTTTGCTATATTTGATTGAGGAACTTGAACAAAATTACCATTACAAGTGGAATACATATAAATGCAATCATTATCAACACACTTTGACATGCTGATAATTCGCATAAGTCTAACATTATCAAAAGTTTTATCTTGAATAACTTTGCCAAGTGGAGAAACAATTTTTCCTCCACCATTTGCAATTACCCAACATTGTGATGTGACTGAACCTTTGATTTCAATGTTTATTTTGTTGATTACACTTCTGGCAACCTCACTGCTTTTATTAGTTAATAAAATAAAAGTTGTGTTTTGTCTGTCTGCTTTTTTGAAAATCTCAAGAGCCTCTTGATTTAAGTTTCCTTTTTTATCAAGCAAAACGGTATCTATATCAACTGCAACAGTCAATTTTTTATTGTGCATAAATGCCACCTCTTCATAAGTCAATTATACCATAAAAAGAGAAGTTGTCAAGATTGAAAAAATAACCATAAAGAAGTCGTTTTGTATAAAATGAAAATTACCTGATAAAACCACACAAAAAATTCAAAAATATTTTATTCTATTTGAACTATTAT
>CALWKH010000068.1 GCA_944381195.1 uncultured Clostridia bacterium | reverse complement strand
GGATTTTTTATTTTTGACGCCGACAATGTTTTGGACGGCGAGTTTTTCAATAAAATGAATGATGCTTTTATTGCTTGTGATAAAAAGCATGCAATAACTTCTTTTCGTAACTCAAAGAATTTTGGCACAAACACATTGACTGCACTTTATGGAATGTCTTTCATTACAAGTTGCACCATTGAGTCTCGGGGAAGAATGGCACTTAAATCTTCATCACGAATTTTAGGTTCGGGTTTTTTGGTTGGTTCTGAAATGGTTAAAGACGGGTGGAATAATGTTATTTTGTCTGATGATACTGATTTTACCATTGAACAAGTGTTACAAGGTCAAACAGTTATATATTGTGATGAAGCAATGTATTACGATGAGCATCCAACCACACTTAAGGCAATGTGGCGTCAAAGACTCAGATGGGCAAAAGGGGCTATTGTTGTTTTAAAACATAGAGCAAAAAATTTATTTAAAAATGCGTTTGGTTTTAGGAAAAAAGATAAAAAAGAAGAAAATCAAAAGCAACTCAGTGGTTCATCTTGTGACCTTATTGGATGCACATTACCAATTGGCGCAATAACATTTTTCTTATTTATTTTTAATATCATTCTCATTGCTCTTGCATCAATATTTGTTGAAGATGTAAGCCAGATATGGATAAATTGGGCAATTTCTACTGCAATTACAACAGGCATTGGATATGTTTTATTCTTGATTAGTGGAATTTGTTGCTATGTTAAAGAGCGTCATAGAATAAAAGGAGTGTCTATGGGGATTAAGATTTCTTCTGTATTATTGTGGCCACTGTTTGTTGTTTTATTAACACCATTGCAGATTGTTGCACTATTTAAAAGAGATGTTTCATGGACACCCATTGAGCATAAAGATACGGCAAGTCATGAAAGTTTTAATGATAAGATTTTGTTAAATGAAAATGAAGTAAAGGAGAAAAGTAAATGAAAATTGTAATTTTGTCGGGTGGTTCAGGAAATGACTCACTTATCAAGGGATTGAATAGATTATTAAAGTATGATGATAATGTTGATATTGATGTTATAGTTAACGCATATGATAATGGTAAATCAACAGGTGTTTGTCGTGCGGTAACTGATACCCTTGGTGTTTCAGATATAAGAAAAAATCACTATCGTATGTATGAGGCAATTTATGGTGATAAGGCAAATTTGAATCTTGTTGAATTTTATGGTAATCGTTATGACTTTGATGATGGAAAGGAAGAAGAGCAAATTTGCACCTTGCTTAAAAAGTGGGAAATGCCAGAATATGAACCTTATGTGCAAAGATTCTTTCAAAACCCAAAAGCAAAAGATTATAAATATAAAGATTTCAGTGTTTCCAACATTGTTTATGCACAGATGTATAAAGAAATTGGCTATGAAAAGACAAACAAGCATTTTTGTGACAGAATGGGAATTAAAGATTTTGTTGTTCTTAACTCTTTTGATAATCTTTTTATCAAAGCACAAACAGAATCAGGGCATATAATTGATGATGAAGGTGTAACTGTTTTCTGGAATAACCCAGATGATAAAATTGTGAAAACAATATATGATGTAAAGACTCATGTTGGGCTTAATCCACGTGCCATAGAACTTGTTAAAAACGCAGACTTGCTTGTGATTTCAACTGGAACATTTTGGAGTTCAATTCAACCAACCATTGAATATCTTGATTTCTATAAATACATAAACGCATCAAACGCAAAGAAAATTTGGGTTATCAATAACGAAGAAGATGGTGACTCTTATGGTGTGTTAAGCACTGATTTTGTGCGTCTTATGGAGCAAACAGGTCTAAACCTTGGCGATTTTTCTATTTTGGTTAATTCTGACGCCAGAGAGTCTTTAAGACAAAAAGATGAAAAGCACAATTTCATTGAAAAATCAATGGGCAACATGAAAGGTAAACACGATGGAGATAAATATGCAAAGGCACTTCTGCAAATCTTTTTTGACCTTGAAGATGCAAATGCATATGATAAAATTTTGCTTGATTTTGACGACACAATTTGGTCAAGAGATGATACTCCTTTGCAAAAGTCAATTTCTCTTGAAAACATGACAATTGTAAATGATGACCTTGCAGATAGAGCGGTTATCATCAGCGGAAATTCATTTGATAGCATCAAAGAAAAATTAAGCAAAAATTTTGGCAAAGATTTGGAAAAATTGCAGGTTGATATTTGGGCTGATGCCAACTCAACTCTTTTTAAAGGAAACAGGGCGGTTGATTTCATTGAAGATTTTGCAATTGACGAAAAAGCAAAGTCTTTAATTGAAGAAATTGTGGAACAATTTGACCTTCCTTTGCAAACAATTGGGAAGAAGGTTGTTAACTATAAGATTAAGCCTCTTTCAAATCTTGAAAGAAAATTGCTTGTTGAAATTTTCAAATTAAAAAACATTGACAGCATCAAGGCAAGCATTACAGGGAGAACTACTGTTGATATTCTAAATTTAAAGAATGATAAAGAAGTTGTTTTAAAACATTGTGGTTTGGATAATAAAAAGACTTTGTTTATTGGTGATGAACTAGACTGTGGCAATGATGTAAACATTGCAAAGAAGTGTAGCAAAATTGTTTCAGTTGCAAATGTTAAGGAAACAAATGTCATTCTTAAACTGATTGTTGGGAGCTAATTATGATTTATGGTTTAATCATCTGTGCGGGAAGACAATCTCGCTTTAAAAGTGAAACACCAAAGGCACTTATGAAAATTGGTGATGAAACAATTTTGGACAGAAATATAAAGGCGATGTCTCCTTTTTGTGATAAGGTTTTTGTTATTTGTTCTTTTCAAAATGAAAAATATTTTGATGCTGAAGATAAAATCATTATTGAGTCTGGCAAGGGAAGTGGTGATGCTGTGTGGCAAGCACTTGAACGAATTAAACCAAAAACAGAAGATTTATGCTTTGTTCAGTGGGGAGATTCCTTGCAGAGACCAGAGATTTTTAAAATTTTAAATAAAAACTTTTCAGGCGTGAATCTTGTTCCATGTGTTTATGAAGAAAAACCATATGTCCAAATAAAACAAGTTGAAAACGGAAAACTTAATGTAAGTTTTTCCAAATTCAACGAGGAAATAAACCCAGGCTTTCATGATTTAAGTGTTTTTTATTTAAAAGCACTTGACCTTTTGGACAATTTGCGCAAATTTAGAAATAAAATTTTAGATAATAACGGCAACTATGTTCACAAGCATGGAAATGAAATGGAATTTTTGGATGTTTTTAATGAAACAGACATTAAGGCTGATGTTTGTGAATGTGATTCATATCAAGATTTCTCTTTTAACACAGTTGAACAATTTTATGATTTACTAAAAAGATCAGGAAACATTTAAAAAGTGGAAGCTAAATGCTTCCACTTTTTTATAATTTATTTTTTATTTTAAGAAAATTTTGTCAATTTTGTTTGATTGAGAGTGAACTTCAAGTTTTATAATCTATGATGAATGTGGGGTGGTGTTAAAATAAACTTGCTTTGCTTTTATATTATATTTTTAAACTTCACCGCATTTAAAAAAGATAGATAAATTATTTAATTTAAAAATTACGAGAGAAAATTATGAAAATTATTGTTTTAATGGCAAGTCCAAACAGAAATGGTTCGACCAGTCTTCTAACAAATGAGTTTGTTAAAGGAGTAGCTGATGCTGGGCATGATGTTCTGGTTTATGATGTTGCGCACGCAAACATTTCTGCTTGCGGTGGTTGCACCAAAAAATCATTATACCATTGAAATTGATTGGTTGTTTTGGTAAGATATTAAAATTAAGCATAAATTTTGCATATTTTTATATTTTTAAAGCAAAAGGGTTATGAGTATAACTCTTTTTTTTTATTAAAAAATGATAAGACTCGCACAGGAAAAATCAGTTGTTAAAAAAAGATTTTTGCTATAATAAAACCAGAAAGGTGGGGGTAATGAAAATAATAAAAAATTGTGTTATAGATGCAAATAATGTTGAGTTTAGGGATGTGGAATATCAAAATTGTGTTTTTAAAGATATTGACTTAAATTCAAGCATTTTTAATAATGCCAAATTTTATGGCTGTGAATTTGATAACGCATATATGTTTGGGTGCTTTTTGGCGAACTCAAACTTTGATGCCTGCAAGATAAATGACAGTGTGTTTTCAAATTCAGCGTTTCTTGATTGTGAAATTTCAAGAACGGTGGCAAGAAAGACCAACTTTTTTAACTCTGTTTTCAGCAATGTTAAAAATGTTGACACATACTATATCTATTGCAACACAAATTTAACAAAGTTTGACTCTGTTACAACAAACAAACCAATGTTAATTGGTTGCTCTGATAAATTCAGCGATATTGTTTTTGATAGCAAACAGTTCATTTTGACTGGTTGTGGCAAAGGTGGTTGTGGTTACCGTCCTTCTTGTGGTTGGTATTCTGATGATGGTGAACTAGATGAAATTCTACGACCATTTCAAATTTCGGGCAATTTTTCCATTAATTTGAGAAAACTTGATTTAGGTCAAGAGAAAAGCAAAACTGTTGTCTATGGCGAAGATTTTTCAAAGAAAGACATTTCAAAGTTAGATATGGACAGCAAGAGTTTTATAAACTGCAAGTTTAATGATGCAGTGAGTTTTAATAAAACCATAAATAACAGTAGTTTTTTAAATTGTGAATTAAATGGAATAAATCTTGCGGGTGCTGTTTTAAGTGGGTGCCAGTTTGATGAATGCATCATGCCAAACTCAAACTTTTATGGGGTGTTATTTAATAGTACGGTGGTTGCAAACAGCAATTTGGATGCATCAAATTTCAGTTCAAGCAAACATTATAACAGCCTGTTCTATGGTGACAGCATGAAAGAAAGTTCTTTTTCCTTTATCAAAGACGGAAAGATAATGGTTTTAGACAGCGACATCATAGATACAAGGATAACTCATGTAGCGCCAGAAAGCATTGTGCTTGATGAAAGAACTTATTTTTCAAACATAAATAAAGACCACACAATTTCGCAAATTGATAAAGTTGGTAAAAACTTTGATGGTGTGAAAACAGAAGTTTTAATTTCACAAATTGACAGCATCAAACAAAAGGCTTACAGCAAGGCTTTATAACAAAAAAGTGCATATATTATATGCGCTTTTTTATGTTTTTTAATTTTAGTCTTTATTTTTCCGCCCAAAGACCATGAAGGTTGCAAATTGCATATGAGTTAACATAACTTTCATCTTGAGATAACATC
>CALWKH010000067.1 GCA_944381195.1 uncultured Clostridia bacterium | reverse complement strand
CCCGCCTGTAAAACAGTTGGAAACAAAATATTGGCAAAACATACCATAATTAACAAAAATACACTAAAAATCATCTTTTTTTTCATTTTTTTTACCCCTTTTTTAAACATTTTTCTGTTTTTTGTTTTCTTTTTTGACTTTTTCAAGTGCCACTTTTCCCTGTTTTTTAACAAAAAGCGCAAGGGTATCTGTCACCTTTTTTGCAATGTCCGCGAAAGCATTTTCATTTTGCAAAGTGATAAGTTCAGCCCCAGATTTTTTCACAATCAAAAAGCCCACAGGTTCAGCGCATGACCCAGAACTTGTTCCGCCAGCAAAGGGAAAACCCGTTTTGCTTTTTAAGAATTTTCTGTTTGCATACTCCCCTCCGCCAGCAACATAACCAATGCTTATTTTAACAAGCGGAAAAACCTTGTCGCCGTTTGGCATGTCAACTGGACTGCCAATAACATTTTCAACATCTATAACTGGCTTAATGCTGTTAAATCCATTCTTCAAAAGTTCCAAAATTTTATTTTCCATATCTTTCCCTTTTTATTGTTAGTGTGTTTTTTATTGAAATTTTTATTCTTTTTTTAAAAAAATAATTGCTATAATAAAATAAAACTTAATCAATTCTCTCTTGACCAAGTTTTTAAAATTTTATTGATAAAATTTTATAGAGAAAAAATAACTACACCTTTTTGAAAACTTTTATCTTTTTTTCAATAACCTTTTTTATGGCATAAAAACACGCAAACAAAATGTTTATTGGAAGAATAAAAAAGTAAAGATATCCTGAAAACTGGCACTGATTTTCCTGAAAACTTTTGTCACAGACATAGTTTGATGTAAAAGCACCCTTTTTATTAAAAAGTGAAATGTTAAGCACATGAACCAAGGTTATCATAACACCATTTATCATCGCCGTGGTCATTGCGTTATTTTTTAAGCCCAAATATGTTCGAAGATAAATTTCAACAATTTTTATTCTGTTAAAAACAGCCAGAAAAAAATGCATCAAAAAAAGTGCTTTAAGGCTTTTATAGTCAATTTCGCTTTCCTTTTTCTTTTTCATTATTTTAATTGATTTTTTTGTTAAAGAAAACTGTATTGTGCTAACTGGTATAAACATTATAAGAAGCGTTACCGCACCCAAATTTTCAAGTGCATTGATGTAAAATCTCAGTTGCACAAAAAGAGGCAACAGAGAAATAAAAAGTAATATTAAAACTATAATTAGTAGGATATAATACCATTGCATGATGATATATTTTGAAAAATAATAAAAAAAATGCACATAATTGTGCATTATTCATTAACAACTTGCGAATTAGATAAAATTTTATCTGCATTATCTGTTGCTTCTTTGAGTCTTTTTAAATCTTCTTCAAACTTTTCATCAGTTTTATCATCGCTGTCTTTCATGCTTTCAACAATGATTTTGTCGTCCTCTTCAAGTGGAAGAACCTCAAACTCACGATAAAGCGAGTTGCTGTCATCTTTAATAACGGCAATTTGTTCCAAAAGTTCTTCATACTTAGGCAAGTTTTCCAAACTTTCAATTTCAAAGCGTTTCAAAAACTCGTCTGTTGTTCCAAACAAAAGTGGTTTTCCAACAGCATCTTTGCGCCCCACAACCTCAATTAAGTTGTGCGTTAAAAGAAGTTGAATGGCATAGTCACTGGACACACCACGAACTTGCTCAATTTCAAGTTTGGTGATTGGTTGTTGATATGCAACAATTGCAACCGTTTCAAGCGCGGCTTTTGTGAGTGCCTTTTCTTTGATTGGGTTTAAAACAGTGGAAATCTCTTCGCTATATTTTGGGTTGCTTGTAAGTTGCGCTTTGTCTTTATAGAGAATTATGTTAATTCCATTGTCATCATCGTATTTTTCTTTTAAAACTTCAATCGCGCTTTTGATATCTTCAACCTTAACTTCCAACTTATCCGCAATATCTTTAAGGGCAACACCATTTCCAGCAACAAACAAAATTCCCTCAACAATGTTACTCAGCGTCTTCTTGTCTGGTTTCTTGCTCATCTTCTTTCACCTCTTTTAATTTTATTTCAATTTCACCAAAAGTTTCGTTTTGCTCCGCAGTTGCAAACTGCTTTTTCAAAAGTTCAAGCATTGCCAAAAATGTTATGATAATTTCGCCCCGAGTGAAATCGCTTGCAAAACATTCACTAAACTTCACAACTTTCTTTGTTGTTAGTGTGTTTCTCAGGTTAACAATGCTGTCTGCAAGAGTGAAACGGTCTTTCTTGATTTGTTTTTCTTCCTGCTCAACCTCTTTCTTTTCAACCTTTACCAAAAGTTTTGAAAAGGCATCAATAAGGTTTTGCATATTCATGTCTTTGAGAATGATTTTATAGTCCCCAGCAGACTTATCGGGCTCTTTATAGAAATGGTCGTTATTTTCAAGAAGCGCAAGTTCTTGGCTTGCCTCTTTGAACACTTTATACATCTGCAATCTGCGTTTAAGGGCAAGTTCTGGGTCTTCTTCGTCCTCTTCACTTTCAATAGGTTCTGTTGGCAAAAGGTTTTTTGATTTAATTTCCAAAAGGGTTGCCGCAACAGACACAAACTCGCTTTTTTGCTCCATATTCATCTCTGTTTGCGCCATATATCCCAAAAACTGTTCAGTTAGGTCGGCAAGATGCACTTCCATGATGTCAAGTTTCGTTTGCTTAATTAGTTCCAATAAAACATCAAGTGGTCCCACTTCTTCACCAAGTTGAAAGACAATGTTTGCATCTTCCAGTGTTGGCAAAATGAATTCATTGCCCAAAAGTTCTTTTTCTTTTTCCAAAAGTTCTTCTTCACTCATTCGTGGGCGTTCTGGTCTTGCGTTCACAATGTCAACAACAGGAACAGACGAACCATCTTGCACATTTGGTTCGTTTGAACTTGGTTCAATATTTGGAATTTCAATTTCAATCTCAATGTCTGGTTTGGTCATATTCACTCCCAACTATTTTCTTGTGTAAAATTCAAGTTTTATATTATCTTGTAATAAAGTTATCAAAGTTGATTGCTTAATAGTAAAATCATAACATAAAAACATCTGTTCAATTAAACTTTAATGTCATACAAAAATTCTTTCAAATAAGCCACCAAGCAAATCATAAAAGACATATATTACAAAATTCATCAAAAGGCTGATTATACCCGTAAGCAGAAGAATAAGCAAAATTATCATTCCATATTTGCGCATAAATACCAAGAATTTGTTATCATAGCGCAAGAACGCTTCGAGGAAAGAAAAGCCGTCAAGTGGATATATTGGCAAAATGTTAAACACCGCAAGCACATAGTTTATCACTGCAAGATATTGAAACAGTGCTTGAACAAAAAACCAGAAGTAAACACTGCCGTCAAGAAATAAATTCACAACCACGCTTAAAAATGTGAAAATGATACCAAGAACAAGGTTTGTCAAAATTCCAGACAGCGAAACAAGAACTTGCCCCTTGCGATAGTTTCTGAAAAGATTTGGGTTGATTGGCACACCTTTTGCCCAACCAAAGCCGAAAAGCACCAAGCAAATTGCACCAATTGGGTCAAGATGTTTTGCAGGGTTAAGCGACATTCTCCCCGCCATTTTTGCTGTTGGGTCACCCATTTTATAGGCAGTTAAAGCGTGAGCATATTCATGAGCAGTAATAGAAAAAACAATTGCAATCAGCCATGCAACCAAAAGAGCAAAGATAATTTCAATTGAATAACCACTTGTGAAAATTGTCCAAATGCCCAACGCACAAAACTCCTTTAAAATATAGATTAAATAATTTTATCAAAAATACCCATAAAAAGCAACCAAAATCAAATACATTCTTATCTTTTTGTTCTAGCAAAAAATGGAAAATAATATAATAAATTATGAAAATTATAGAGATAAAGAAGTCTTATATCTTTTTATCCTTTGTTGTGCTTCTTCTCATCTTTGCAATTGCTTTTAACCCAGAAGTATATATGCAAAGCACTCTTAACGGCATTTTGGTGTGGGCAACGGCGGTTGTCCCAGCCCTTTTTCCTTTTTTCTTTTTAACAAAGTTTTTAACTCAACTTGGTTTTGTGGAGCAACTTGCACGCTTTTTCTCACCTGTCACAAAAAAACTTTTTAATGTGTCTGGGGTGTCAAGTTATGTTTTTTTGATGAGTGTTATTTCGGGCTATCCTGTTGGGGCAAAAATAATCAGCGAACTCTATCAAAACAAGGTAATCAAACAAACAGAGGCAGTGAGAATGTGCTCCTTTTGTTCAACTTCGGGTCCGCTTTTTATCATTGGAACGGTTGGTGCAGAAATGTTTTTGTGCAAGGGCGCTGGGTTTATCATTTTTATTGCACACATCTTGGGAGCTATTTGCAACGGGCTTTTGTTCAGAAACTATAAAAGAAAGGAAAAGTTTTTTGATATTGGCAACAAGCCAAAAAGTCCAGAACCCATAGACAGCATTTTGTCCTCCACAATATATGACTCTGTAATTTCAATTTTGTTGGTGGGCGGATATATTGCACTTTTCTTTATGATTATAGACATTCTTTCAAACTTTTATATCCTATCTTTTTTATCTGATGCCATTGGCTATATCTTTGGTCTAATTGGGCTTGGAACAGATGCATCGGTTGGGCTTGTGAGCGGAATTGTTGAGGTTACTCGTGGTTGTCTTGACCTTTCAGCAAGCAATGCTTCTTTGCCAGTTTTATGCGTGCTTGCTTGTGGGGTGATTTCTTGGGGAGGTTTTTCAACGCATTTCCAAGCGTTAACATTTTTGAAAAAGTGTGATATGAAATTTTCACTCTACACCCTACAAAAACTTTGCCACGCAATTTTTGCCATGATTATATGCACAATTTTGGTGCTGATTTTTCCAATTGGTTAAAAGTTTTATATCAGTTCTATGTTATTTAAACAAAGTTTTATATCAATAAAATAAAATTTTATATTATTAAAATAAAAATTGTTTCTAAGCGATTTGTTCTAAGTTTTTGCCTTAAAATAAAACAAAAAACTGATTTTGCAAAAAAACTGATAGAAAAATCAAAAATTTTGCGTTTTTTACCACAATTTTTTGCATTTTTGTGTAATTGAAAATTTTTATATGATTTATATTTTTATTATTTATAAAATTTTTATGTAATCAAAAAACATTTAACTGCCCCTAATATACAAGAAAAAGCGCAGACAAACTCTGCGTTTTTTAGTTTTATATATTTAATTAAAATCTAGTTTTGTGCTTGTGCCACAGTGCGCTCCGCACACGAATTATAAATTATTTTTTGTTTTTATCACAATTTAACATAAAAGCACTAGTTCTGTGCAGTCGCAAC
>CALWKH010000066.1 GCA_944381195.1 uncultured Clostridia bacterium | reverse complement strand
TCCTATCTTTTTTATTTCTCTATTAGTATACCTATTTTTCTTGTTTTTAGCAATCAAATTTATGGGTTTTAAAAAAATTTTGTTTTATGCTCTTATTCTAAAAACAAAACGCCAATGATTTCACATGATTTCAAAAAACTTTGTTTTATGCTTTTATTTTATCATAACTTAAAAGTGAATTACAAATGATTTCAAGGTTTTTCGCTTCCAACTTCAAAGGTTTTTGCTTCTAAGTTTTATATTTTCATTATACTATATATAAAAATTAAAAAGCAAATGATTTCACTTGCTTTTTATAAATTTATTTATTTTATATGAGTATTTTTCAAACTTTTGTTATGTATATATATTAATTTAAATAAAATTTTTTACTATATTATATTGTATCTAATTTATTATATATTTTTCTCAACTTGTTATGCATTTAACTTGTTTTGTTATTTTTTTATCTTATTTTGTTATATTTCCTTAACTTTTGATATATTTATCCTAATTTATATGTTTATCTTTATCAACTATGTGCCTATCTTATTTTATTATATTATCTCATTCTGCAATATATTTTATTTTGTTATGTTATCTTATTAGCAACATATTTTATTACATATTTATCTCATTTTACAATATATTTTTTGCATTTATCTTGTTTGACAAAATATTCTAGGCAAAAATGTTGTTTGTTATCTTTGTTTTTTATAGAACATTTTTTTCAATAAGAAAGATTACAGAACATCTTTTTCGGTCAATCTTACAAAAAGTGGTTCAAATTTTTCGCGCTGTCCTGCGGTGATTGTTTGAACTTCCCATTTTGCATTTGTTAAACCAAAATGTTTTCTTATTTTTGCGCAGCAAAATGGCATGAATGGCTCAAACAGCACCGACAGGTTTGCAATCACAAAAGCGCACGTGAAAATGACATTGTTAAATTCTGTTTTGTCCTCTTGTTTAAAGAGTATCCATGGTGCTTTGGTGTCGTAGAACTTGTTTGCCGCATCAACAAGGTTGAAAACATAGCCCGTTGCCTCACGGAAGTTTGTGTTTTCAATTGCCTGTGCAGTTTTGATGAAAGTATCCTCCACCAGCGCTTTAATTTCACTGTCTATTTCACCTTCTGGAATAAAGCCGTCAAGCCCCTTATAGTTAAGTGTTCTGTTCACAAAGTTTGCAAACTTGTTCACAATTTCGCCATTATGCAGTGCGTGATAGTCTGCAAAAGTGAAGTTTGAGTCTTTGTGCTCTGGTCCATTTTCAATGCAGAAAAGACGCAGACTGTCTGGGTCAAATTTTTCAAGCATTTGAAGCATTGGCCAACCGTTGCCCTTGCTTTTGCTGATTTTTTCACCGTTCACATTCATGAATTCTGTTGCCACGCATTTGTTTGGCAAGAAAAAGTCTTGTTTGCAAGCAAGCAAAAGTGCAGGAAAAATTATTGTGTGGAAAACAATGTTGTCTTTTCCATGGCACATATAGATGAGATTTGAGCCGTCTTTGTGGTCGCACCAATAGTCCTGCCAACTAAGATTATGCTCATCACAATATTTCATCACTGCACTGACATAACCCCAAACAGCCTCAACCCAAACATAGATTTTTTTATCATCAAAGCCCGGAAGTGGCACATCAATTCCCCAATTTAAATCACGAGTTACGGCACGGTCAACAAGCCCTTCTTTCAAGAACTTTTCGGTTTCGTTTATGCTGTTTTTACGCCAATATTTTTTGCAATTTTCAAGATGCTGTTTCATCTGAGGCTCAAACTTTGAAAGTGCAAAATAGAGGTTAGTGTTTTCTCTGATTTCGGTTTCGCCGCCACAAATTCGGCACTTGCATTTAAGTAAATCTTGTGTTTGAAAAACATAGCCACAGTGGTCGCACTGGTCGCCCTTGCTTACACCATTACATTTTGGGCAAATAACCTCAACCTCTCTATCATAGACAAACTTGTTACAGTTTGGGCAGAAAGAAGCAAGTTCTGTTTTTGGGTAAATATAGCCATTTTCATATATTCTTAAAAACATTTCTTTTGCTTTCTCGTGATGATATGGTGAGGCAGTAAGGGTATAGCAATCATAACTGAACCCCATTTTTTCAAAAACCTCACAGTATTGCTTGTGATATCGGTTCACAATTTCTTCTGGTGTGGTTTTTTCTTTGATTGCACGCTCGGTGGTTGGTGTGCCGTGGCAGTCTGTTCCACTGACAAAGCAAACATCATCACCCTTTAACCTGTGATATCTTGCAAGCACATCGCCACTGATGTATGCGCTGATATGACCCAAGTGGATATCGCTGTTTGCATATGTCCATGCATTTCCAATTACAACTTTTTGTTTCATTTTTCACCTCTTGTCTTTATTGTATCAAAAAATATAGGAAAAGTAAATAAAAAGCACAAAAATGCTTAATTTTCTTTAAATAATTGAAAAATAGAACTTTTCAAAGAAGCCACACCCAAAAGTTAGACACTTTTTTGTTAGCCTCCAAATTTTCACACATTTTGTTTTGATTAATTAAAAAAGTAACCAAAATTTTATAGTTATAAAAATATAAAAAAATATTTTTAAAATTATTATTTAAAAAACAAAAAAGAGCATGACAGAGGTAAAACTTAAACCATACTCTTTTTTTATTTCTAACTTTAAAAATATACATACTATCTGTTTATGCTGGTGCTGGGCTAGTTTGATTTTTTGATGTGTTAAGTCTGGAATTTACAGCAAGGGAATATGCAGAGATGTCTTTTTTAATGTTTCTTACCGCTTGTTTTATCTCTCTTGAAGAAACTGGTTTGTGCACAATCTCTCGATGTTGCGTGATTTCAATGCTATCCATTTTTGCCTCGCTGACATCATTTCTCAGTGTTCGCACAACGGTGTCTAGTAAAATTTGCCCAGACTCGTCTTGTGGCTGAACTTCTTTTGATAAGAAAATCAAAGCTAAACCAAGCTCACAATATATGTCACGAAGTTGTTTGATTTTTTCCCTACTTGCAAAATCATCATCAAAAATTGGCTCTGCAACAAAAAACACATCGTTTGACAGTTTACAAAGATTTTCCGCTCTTTGTTTTGGAGTTTGAAATATTGTTTCTGCGGTTTTTATAAATTCGTCATTTTTACTGTAACCTCTGATAAATTCGCCAACTTGAACCTCTTGTTTTTTTGGAAGTTCAAACTTAACAACAGCAAAGAAATCTCCACACAAAACGCCCCTTATACTTAAATTTGGCTTATTTGGATTATCTATCACTGCTGTTATTAAAACATCACATTCGTTAAAATCAGCCATTTAACGCACCCTCATAAAAATATTATTCACTTAAAAGTTTTGCCATTATGTTTTGCCACAATTTTCTTGTTTGTCTTGTTATCTTGATTTCTGCAAAGTTTTTATTCATATAGGTTTTTACCCGCTTTGCAAGTTCATCACGGAAATTATCTGGCAATGTGTAGTTATTTTCTTTTGCATAACTTTTAAGTTGCTCAACAAAAGGAAGTCCTGTATCCAGTTCAAAACTTGAATCAAGAATTCTAATCAAATAACTGCCTGCTGCCTTTGCAAAAATTTCATATGGAACAACATCTTCTAAAGTCTCAAAATTGCCAAAAGAATCAAGTTTGATGATGCTTTCCTCATCGTCACTGTATGTCTTTGACAGAAGATAGTTTTCCATTTTTTCAGAAATATTGCTGTCTGTTAAGAACACTTTTGGCAAAGAACGCCCGTCAGCCAAAACTTGCGCTGTTCCTTCAAGTCCATTTACCCCTGTGCTGACAAAAATGACATCATTTTTTGCCTTAACCTTACCTTTCCCGGACAAGAAATTTTTGATTGCGGTAAGTAAAAATTGCTCTGCTGTGCTTAAAACAATGATTGGTGTGCTGTTTGAAAGAATGGAGCGAGAAAGTTCAATTCCAACGGCGCTTTTAACAGGAAGCAAAGATGCCTCGTTTGAATGCTCTTCGTTAAGTTTAAGGTCGCTGGATACAACACTATGTCCGCTTTTGTCTTTATATACAATTTTTGCACGATTGAGTTGTGAAGTTGGAATCATAAAACTTGAATGAGTTGTATAGATGATTTGGTTATTCTTGGAAAGTTCTTCCATAAACCTAACAAGGTCTTGTTGTGCAAGGCTGTGCAAGGTCATTCCGCTTTCATCAAGCAGAAGAATGGTGTTTGTATAGAAAAGTTTGCTTTCAAGAGAGAATACCAAGAAGAAAGACAAAAACCATTGCATTCCAACACTTCGCTCTTCAAGTGGTGCGCTGTTGCCTGATGAGTCTGTAACCCAAATTCTAAGGCTGTCCCCTTCAAAAGTGAACTTAAACTTATAATCGCCCTGCCTCCACATCTGTGAGAACTCACGACTTAGTCTCTCGCCCGCCTCATCAAAAAGTTTTTGATATTCTTCCTTCTTTTGTGTCAAAGCAAAAAGTTGCGCAGCAGTAACATGAGATGCGGTTGCATTACTGAACAAAAGAGGCAAATCTTCACGGAGCATTTCTGGGGTTATTCCAACATAGAGAAGCAAAAGTTTAATGGTTCTCTTCTTTGCTGGCAAAAGCGCATTGACTCCGCTTTTATTAAATTTGCTGAGCATTTGTGGAAGATAGATGTTGCTGTCCAAATTACCATAGTTGCTGTAATAGATGAAGCCTGGCATGATTTTAAGAATAAAATTGTGAAGTCTTTGTGCTTTATCTGCTGGAACGGTGATTGGAACTTCAACAGTATATTTCCCGCATAGCGTTCTTGACACAACACAAGTATCAAAAGGCTTGAGTGTTGGAAAATATTTTTTCAAAAGCGCCAAATCTCTTGGCTCCAACTTAAATTTTGCAGAAACAAACTCTGGCAATTCGTCCGCTTCCATGAGTTCTTCAAAACGGTCTCTTGGCAAATCGTTATGTAAAATTCTGTTGTCCGACTGAAATGCTGGTTTAAGTTTCCAAAGCGCTTTTAAAAGATTACTTTTTCCCGCCTCGTTAACACCCGCAATTGCAGTTATGTCTTGGCAACTTATCCAACCAGAATCAATGAAAGAACGAAAGTTTTGCACTCTAAAAAGTTTTAGTTTCATAATTATCAGTATCCTTTTGCTTAAAATAAAAAACAAGATTAAATTACTAAAAAGACTGCATCAAAGTTTCCCGACCTGATGATGCGGCTCCCATTTTTAGTAAAATTAGTCTTGCTTATAACCAATTTGAAGTTATTATAACACACTATAACTATTTTGGCAATAAAAATAAAAAAATTTTTATTGCAAATCACATATAAAAATAAAAAAGGCTTGAAGCCTTTTTAACCAGTAATAGATGCAGATATCTTGTTTGATTGGTCAAAATCTACGCAAATATTATATAAATCAATCACATTTGCATAGATTGTGATGTTGTAATATGAAGATGTATCAGATGCTGAACCATTACTACTTGAATATATATATACTTTATATTCTTGAACTTCGTTTGAGTTGTCAACAAAAAGTCCAATTCTTTGATATGACACGGCACGGTCATTTGAATTAAAATATTGAGAACCATCTGGGTTATAAAGTGTTTGTGTCTCTGTCCACATAAACTCAAT
>CALWKH010000065.1 GCA_944381195.1 uncultured Clostridia bacterium | reverse complement strand
CAATAACTCCCGTGCGGAGCGTACTGTGGCACAAGCACAAAATTAGATTTCTATTGCTAAGTTAAAATAAAAACGCAAAGCAAACATATATCGAGTGTGGAACACACCGGAGCGCACCAACGAAAATATGTTGGGAAATATAAAAGGAATTTTCTTTAATACAATAAAGTTTTTAAAAGGCATGAGATATTAAAAAATTTCATGCCTTTTTATATTGATAATTCTTTTTGGGTGTTATTTTTTTGGGGCAGGGGCTTTGCGAACGGAAGTTCGCATGTGCATTTTGGAAAAATGCACATTGGCACGCAAAAGCGTGCAAGCCCCTGCATGCTTAAACAATCTTTTGCTATTAATATCATTAAAACTATTTAATATTCTTTTTATCACTTAATATTTCTTTAAAAAAGTTAAAAATTATTGTTTTATTTTTTGTAAAACTATAATATTATTTTTTCCTATAAATAAATTTTTATGTTTTTTATACCAGAGAACTTTAATCTTTTAAAATGTGTTTTTAAAGTTCCAAAAGTTGCCCAACAAAAAGTTTTGTTGTGTTATTTTTCTCCATAATTTCTTGTGGTGATATATCATATTTTTTAGCAATTGAATCAATTGTTTCTGCGGGCTTTACAATGTGATATTTTTTGTCCACGCCCTCAATCAAAATTGCATTTCCAGCATAAATTTCGCTGTTTTTATGCTTTAAAAGTTCAACAGAAATATTATATCTTTTTGCGATGTCCTTCAAATTTTCACCATCTTCAATTTGATGTAAAATAGAGGAAGAAAAATGTTTGTTTTTGCCTAATATGGTAAGCATAAATTATCTCCTTTAAAGCGGTATGCTTGATTTTGTGGTATTTGTTTTAAATTTGTAGACTTCTTGTTTTTAAACCAACTTGCCTAGCGCTGTAAAATTTATAAATAATTTATGCAAGTAAAATGGAAAACTTGCAAAATAAAGGTTAAATAGGTGTTAATTTTTATTTTTTAGATTTAAAATTGGTTTTCAGTAAAGAAAATTGTTATAAATTCACATTTTTCATCGTATCTTAACAAAAAAGAGGTGAAAAATGGCAAAATCTTTGTTCAAAGCGGTGGTGTTGGTTGCTGTGTTTTCAATTATCACCAGATTCTTGGGTTTTGTTTTCAAAATCTATCTTTCTCGTGAATTGGGCGCTGAACTTTTGGGTGTCTATCAAATTGCCATGAGCGTTTTCATGGTTTTGGTCATTTTGGTTTCAAGTGGACTGCCTCTTGCGGTTTCCAAGCAAACAGCCAAATATGTTGCCTTTAACAACAAAAAAGCAGAAAATGCCGTTGCAACAAGTGCGCTTGTGATTGGTGTTATTGTTAGTTTGGCAATCTGTCTTGTGTTTTTCTCACTGCAAAATGTTTTGGGCAAGATGTTTACCGATTTTCGCTGTATGGAGATTTTGCTTATCATGCTTCCAGCTGTTGTTGCAAGTGCTTTTTATTCTGCTTTTCGTGGGGCGCTTTGGGGCAGGCAAGACTATTTTTCAGTGGGGTGGACAGAACTTGCCGAGCAGGTGATTCGAATTTTGCTTTTTGTTGTTATGGTTGAGTTTTTGTTCACTTCGCTTGACGGTGCGGTTGCTGCTGGACTTTCCATGATGATTGCTTGTGTTTGCTCGGCAATTTTGGCTGGAATTGTGTTTTTTAAAAAAGGTGGGCGCTTAACAAAATCAAAAGGCTATTATAAAGAAGTGCTGAAAAGTTCTGCACCAGTAACAGGTGTGAGGGCGGCAAGCAGTTTGATTCAACCACTTATTGCGGTTTTGTTCCCGTTTATGCTTGTTGCGACCGGAACATCAAATGAAGTCGCACTTTCTTTGTTTGGTATTGCAATGGGAATGACCTTTCCACTTTTGTTTTTACCTTCAACCTTGGTTGGTTCACTTTCTTTCACTCTTATTCCAGAACTTTCAACAGCCCTTGCTTGTAACAAAAAAAATTTGGCAGAAGAACGTGTTCGTTCAGGGCTTTTGTTTGCGGTGATTGTTAGTGCAATGGTAATACCGCTTTATATGGGTGTGGGTGTGCCAATTTGTGAACTTCTTTTTGACAGCACACTCAGTGGACAGTTCTTGGTTGGTGCCGCTTGGATTATGATTCCGCTGGGGCTTTCCAACATTACTTCCAGCATACTTAACGCATTTAATTTGGAAGTTAAGTCTTTCATTAACAACATTCTTGGTGGGTTGGCACTTATTCTTTGCGTTGTTTGTTTGACGGCTTCACTGAATGTCTATGCTCTTATCATTGGTTTTGGGCTTTGCATGGCACTTACAACTTTCCTAAATATCTTAATGATTAAAAAGCACACAAAGATTAAATTGGGTCTTATAAAACCCCTTCTTCTTTGCTCATTGTTCGCTGGGCTTTGTGCAATGCTGACACACTTTGTGTATGACCTTTGCTTATATGTTTTCCCAAGTATAATTGCTCTCATTCTTGCGTCTGGTGTGGCAATTTCTTCCTTTGTTTTACTTTGCATCTGCTTTAAGGTTTGCGATTTTGCCTTTCTTATTTCCAAGTTTAAAAGAAATAAAATTTCAACAAAAAAGGCATAAAGGCAAAATTAAACATAAAAAACACGAAAATTTTGTAAATTTGGGCTTAAATTTTTGCAAAAATAATTTTTTATAAAATATTTAGAAAACTAGAATAAAAAAGCATAAAAAAAATAATTTTTCGCAAAGTAAAAATATGCTGATAATTTTATTTAGAGTTTTGATTGTTTATATCACAATATTGCTTTTTATGCGTCTTATGGGAAAAAGACAGCTTGGAGAGATGCAACCTTTTGAACTTGTGATAACCTTGATTATTGCCGATATTGTAACCCTTCCAATGACGCAAACAAGTATGCCAATGCTTTACAGTTTGATTCCACTCACGGCACTGGTGATTTTGCAATATATTGTGTCTGTGATTTCACGAAAAAGCATTCGCATGAGAAAAATCATCAATGGAAAGCCTGTTGTGATTGTTTCACCAAAGGGCATTGAATATGATGCACTAAAAGAACTTAACATGAATTTTGATGACCTTATGCAAGGACTTCGAAGTTGTGGTTACTATAAGGTTGAAGATGTGCAATATGCCATTGTGGAAACAAACGGAACAATCAGCGTTATTCCAAAAAGCGAAAACGCACCTGTGTGCAATCAAGACATGAACATCAAACTTCCACCAGTAAGTTTGCCACTGAACATTGTTGCTGTTGGTAAAATTATAACCGAAAACTTTAAACTTGCACAAATAGACAAACAGTTTTTGCAAAAAATTTTTGATAAGGTTGGTGTAAAAAGTGAGAAAGACATTTTGATTTTAACACTTGATACCAATGGAAAAGTTTATGTCCAGCCGTTTAAAAGTGAAGGTCAGCAAATTCAGACAGACTACAATGGAGGACAAAAATGGTAAAAAGATTTATTGTTATTCTTGTTTTACTTGTTGCCCTGATCGGTGGTGTGATTACTCAACAAATTTACACCGATACTTCACTTGATAATGTGAAAAGCGAAGTGATAAGCTTGCAAACAGACATTGAACAAGAGAACCTTGAAAAAAGCGAACAGAGAACAAATAATTTAAAAGATTACTGGGCAAATGTTGAAATGGTGCTAAGCCTTTTTGTTGACTACCGCGAAATTGAACAAATTGGCAGACAGATTGAACTTATTTCACAGCACCTGGACAATGAAGATTTCGAACTTGCCTCAGTGGAATGTGGGCTTTTGCTTCATGTTGTTGAGACCTATCAAAACACCATAAGTTTTGATTGGCATAACATCATCTAGAAAAATCAAAAAAGTGTTAAAGATTCACAGACTTTGAAACAAAAATAATAAGCAAAGATGTTGTGTGCCAAAAACGGACAACAAAAAACGAGAACAGATAACCCGCAGGACTAAAATTGTCCACGCTGTTTTCTATTGATTTGAAAATGTTTAGTTAAAATGAATGTTTTTTATTAAAACATCTGTTTTTGTAAGTGTTTTTCATCATTTTTTCATTTTTTTACACAAATTTTTTGCAAATTGCTTATCTAAAAAATTTCAAGTTGCAGATTGCATTTTTTAAAAGTGTTTGTTATACTGAAATTATAAAGTTGTTTTTTGTTATACTTTTTTAAAGTAAAAAAGTTGGGGGAGAAAATGAAAAAGTTAACCTATGATGAGATTATAAACAGAATTACTTTTTTCAGAACAAGGGCAAATCTTTCTTTAAGAGAACTTAGTGCAAGGCTTGGCTATAATGAACAATTCATGAAAACAATTGAAAACAAAAGCGTGGAACTCAAAGTAAAAACGCTTATTGATTTTTGCGATGCGACGCACATCACCTTGCAAGATTTTTTCTATCTTGGTGAAAGTTTTAACAAAGATGATAAAAATGTTTTAGATTTATACAACAACCTGTCCGCCGAAGACAAGCAAAAGGTGGTTGACCTTATGCAAGGGCTACAATAGATTTTTTTGATTATATTTTTACTTTATTTAAAACAAGGTTGCAAATTTTCGTTTGCAATTTTTTTAATGGCTTTTTCCATTTGCAAGTTATAATTTTGTGTTGTTTGTCTTTTTTCAATATCTAAACCACGAAAATATGGAATAAAAACATTGTCGCCAGCAATTTCATAATTAAGCACAATTTTGTCGGCGTTATAATCGGGTGTTATTTTTCTGAAAGTTGGGTCAATCAAGATCCATTTGTCTTCAATAAAACATTCGCAAAAAGTGTGCCCATTGTGCATTCGATAATCATCATTTGATAAAAATTTATCAGCCCATTTTTCTGATGCTGTTGCCAAAATAGTGGCAGGAATTTCCACACTTCTAACAAGTGAGGCAAAAACCATTGCACAATCTGTGCAACCAGTCAGTTTTCCACTTTTCCAAATTTCTTCTGCTGTTCTGGAAAATTTGCTGTTTCTTCTTAATTCTTCGTTTTTGGTAAAGTGCAAACATTCAAACATCCAGTCATTTAAACTTACCAAACGATTTAAAGGTGTGTTTTTCAAATCATTTTTTGCTAATATTCTGTTTATGTTTTCTAAAATAATTTCTTTTTCAATAAATGGTTGAGTTAATTCACCTTGTGCTAAAAAATTTTTTGCATCCTCAAAATCTAATTTTTTCATGTAATACCTCTTTCAAAAGTATAACATATATAGCAGATTTTATCAAATAAATTCAGTTTGTTTTTGATTTTGATATAGATATTGTAAATTTTTAGCAAGGTTCTAAAAATTGTTTAACTTTTTAATAATGTTTAATTTTTTAATAATATTTTTATAAACACGGTTGCAGTAAGAAATGTTAAAAATATTTTTATGCTCACATGAGTTTTTTATAAATCAACTGTCTTTTTGTTTTGATGCTGTTAAATAGGGGTTTTGTTGCTGGCGGAAAAAAGTGGAACAACTTTCCACATTTTGACTTGCAGAGGCGGGTGTTAGTTGCACCAAGATGACATCTTCACCGATTTTGCAAATGTTGTGATATGGAATAAAAATATCCTCCTTTGGTCTGAAAAGGTTGATAAAAGAACGAGAACTTGGCACCACAAGTCCCAAAATTTTTGCGCTAGATTGCTCAAAAATGATATCAATGATGTGCCCAAGTTTACGCCCATCACTTAAATTCACCACAATTTTTGAGCGAAGTTCACAGAAACTGCTTTCCATATTT
>CALWKH010000064.1 GCA_944381195.1 uncultured Clostridia bacterium | reverse complement strand
AAGGCAGGCGACAAGGTGAAAGTGAACATCACCTTTCCAAAGGACTATGGCGCACAGGCTCTTGCTGGCAAAAAGGCTGTGTTTGATTGTGAGATAAAAAGCGTAAATGTGAAAGAAGTTCCTGCTCTTGATGACGCTTTTGCAAAATCAATGGGATACGACACACTTGAAGCATATAAAGAAGATGTTAAAAAGCAACTTGAACATGAAATTGAACACCACAACCATCATGCAAAAGAAGATGCAATTTTGGAAGAAATTGTTAAAACCACCGATGTAATTTTGCCACCTGTTTTGATTGAGCAAAACCTTGACCACATCATGAAAGATTTGCAATATCGCCTTGCATATCAGGGCATCAACCTTGAAGATTATGCAAAATACACAGGCACAACAGTTGAAAAACTCAAAGAAGACCGAAGAAAAGATGCCGAGGCACTCACAAAGACAAAACTTGTTCTTGAAGCGCTTGTTCGTGCTGAAAACTTGACAGTAAGCGAGGCAGAGGCAGAAGAACAACTTAAAGAAATCGCCAAAATGCAAGAGAAATCGCTAGAAGATGTCAAAAAAATGTTTGATGAGCGTGCAATGGACAGGGTTTACAGTGATATACTTATGAAGAAGGTAAATCACTTCCTTCTGGATAACAACAAGATTGTTGAGAAAGCAGAAGCAAAAGAAAAATCAGCAAGCAAAAAAAGTTCTGCCCAAACAAAAACAGCAGACAAACCAAAAAAGGTTGCAGAAAAGAAAACTGCCACAAAAACAGCAGAAAAGAAAACAACAAAGCCAGCAACAAAAACTGCAACAAAGAAAACAACAAAATAACCAAAAGATAAAGAATTAGAACCGTTCAAAACAAAGAGCGGTTTTTTATTTTGCAAAAATAGGAGGTTAAAATGTTAATTCCAACAGTCATAGATAGAACACAAAACGGAGAGCGTGCTTACGACATCTATTCACGCCTTCTTGAAGACAGAATTGTTTTTCTATCAGGGGAAATTGATGACGAAAAGGCAAACACCATCATTGCCCAGCTTCTTTTCCTTGAAAGCAAAGACAACAAAAAAGACATCAATCTTTACATCAATTCACCGGGCGGAGTTTCACAAGCAGGGCTTGCAATCTTGGACACAATTCATCTTATAAAATGCCCTGTGTCAACAATTTGCATTGGGCTTTGCGCTTCCGCCGCTGCACTCATTCTTGCAAGTGGCAAAAATGGCAAACGCTACATCTTGCCAAACAGCAAAGTGATGATTCATCAGCCATGGGGTGGTGTCAAAGGTCAAGTCACCGAAATTGAAATCTACCTTAAAGAAGGACTGAAAGACAGGGAAAAATATGCAAGTTTAATTGCAGAATTTTCTTCTCAAAGCAAATCAAAGGTGCTCAAAGATATTGAGCGTGATAACTACATGAGTGCGCAAGAGGCGGTTGAATACGGAATTGTTGATGCTGTTTTAAAAGAGAAAGTTTAGTTTAAAATTTTTAGTTTGCAAAAATTTATATAGAAAAACGCAAAAAACGTAAAAAAACACGCATATTTTCGTGTTTTTGCTAAATATTTTTTTAGTAACAAGGAAAAAGCAAGAAATCAAAACTGTTTTTAAACTATAAGTTTGATTTGGTGGTATAAAAAAATTTTAAAGTCAAAATATATTCATAAAGGGGTTTAAAAAATGAATTATCAAACAACTTGTTCTTTTTGTGGCAAAAATCAGCACGAGGTGAAAAAACTGGTGTCCAGTCCAGACGGAAATTCTTTCATTTGTGATACTTGCATTGAAATTTGCCGTGAAATTGTAAAAGAGCAAGAAAAACGGTCCATGCGTCAAAAGTTTGTTTTGCCCACTCCCGAGCAAATCAAAAAACAACTTGATGAATATATCATTGGTCAAGACGATGCAAAGCGTGCCATGAGTGTTGCAGTTTATAATCACTATAAACGCCTTAACTATAACCTTTCCAGCCTTGATGATAACAAGGTCGAACTTGATAAGTCAAACATTCTTCTTATTGGTCCAACAGGTGTTGGAAAAACCTTGATTGCAAAAACGCTGGCAAAAATTTTAAAAGTGCCTTTTGCTTGTGTTGACGCCACCACGCTGACCGAAGCGGGCTATGTTGGTGATGATGTTGAAAGCATTTTGTCCAAACTTTTGGCAAACGCAGATTTTGATGTCAAAAAGGCAGAAATGGGCATTGTCTATATTGATGAAATAGACAAAATTGCCAAAAAGGCAGAAAGCAGAAATCTAACCCGTGATGTAAGCGGAGAAGGTGTTCAGCAGGCGCTTTTGAAAATTTTGGAAGGAACGGTTGCAAATGTGATTCCAGCAGGTGGCAGGAAACACCCGCATCAAGAGACAATTGAAGTTAACACCACCAACATTTTGTTCATCTGTGGTGGAGCATTCGTTCGGCTGAAAGATATTATTTCAAGTCGAAACACCACACAAAAAATGGGTTTTTTGAATGAAAAAGAAGAAAAAAGCATGGGCTATAAGTTCACTAAGCAAATCACACCAGCTGACCTTGTTGAGTTTGGCTTTATTCCAGAGTTTGTGGGAAGGTTGCCTGTTGTTGTTGGGCTTGATGACCTTGACGAAAAGGCAATGATTTCTATTTTGACCGTTCCAAAAAATTCGCTAATTTCACAATATAAAACCATTTTCAAAATTGACGGCATAGATTTAACTTTCGAAGATGAAGCACTCAGCGAAATTGCCAAACGGGCACTAAGCCTTAAAATTGGCGCGCGTGGACTTCGCACAATCTTGGAGGAAAGTATGCTCGAACTGATGTATCAGGCGCCAAGCAACAAAAGCACGCACAAAATTGTCATAACAGGCAAACAAATTGAAGGTGCAATTTTTAACAAGGTAAACAAAGAAATTTCAGCAGTAAGTTAGAATTTTTCCTTTCTTTGTTTGCTTTTTTTGTTTTTTTCTGATAAAATTTTATTTTGATACAAAGGAGAAAAAATGGACATTGCAATTTTAAACCAAAATTTCTATGAAATTGCGCAAACTTTCAATCTTGCAGACCCAAACATACTCAGAAAATTTGTTCACGGTTTAACCACCGCAGACACCTGCTTTGCTGTGGCTTGTTCTCAATATATGGATAAGGACGAACGAGAATTTATCTATGCTTGCGGACTTCTTCACGACATTGGCAGAATGATTCAGTGGTCTCGTTTTGCCTCTTTTTCCGATTCAAGAACAATTCCACACGAAGAGTTGGGCGTGGAATATTTGAAAAAAGGTCCAATTAAACGCTTTTTTGAAACCAAGGAAAAACAACGCCTTGCACTTGAACTCATCTCTTATCATCCACAAAAATATCGTGGAAAAGATAAGGACATCAAAAAATTTCTGCCAATTCTGCAAAACGCAGATAACTATGCAAATATTCAATATAACGCAACGGGAATGCAACGCCTTTGGGTAAATCAAGACGGAGTCACCCCAGTTGTGCTTGAAAGATTTCACAAACGCAAAAACCTTCACGGCACACCAATTCACACAAAACTTGACCGCATTTTGCAATTTCTTTCTCGCACATATGCACTTGAAATCAATATGCTCAGGCGTGATATGCTGGGCAGAAAATATATCAACGCAATCTATGATGTCTACAGCCCACAACTTAACGACCAAGACCGAGAAATTCTCTATAAAGAGTGCTGGCAGTTAAAACGAGAACTTGCCATTTTGGTTCAACAGCACGACCAAGCCAAAAAGGTTGCCATGATTTCTTGAGAATGCATAAATTCTTTTATTTAAAATTTACATAATAAAATTTGAGAGCAAGAAATTTGAATTCTTTTAAAGGTGTTCGGCTTTTGAAATAAAGTTCAAATCTCTTGCTTTTTTTATTTGTTATAAAAAATATGGCAAAATATAAAAATTGAAAAAAGCGTATGCGAAAGAAATGTTGTTTGATAGGCAAAATTTTTTAGCCCAAAAATGATTTTTGCAGAAAAAATTGGGCTGGGCGGGGGCTTGCACGCTTTTCAAGCGTGCTGGTGTGCATTTTTTGCAAAAATGCACACTGCGTTTTTCAAACGCCAAGCCCCCGCCAATTTTTACCACAAAGGCTTTTCGGGTGTGTTATATATAAACATTTCTTATTAAATTTTTGTTTTAAAAAAACGCCAAACCCCGCCCGTTCTTACTCACAAACCAATATATAATGAAAAAATATATAAAATAAAATCTCAAAAAACACACGCAAACTTGCGTAAATCGTTTGCCAAACGCAAAATAAATATTGTATAATAAAAACAAAGCATAAAATCATAGTATAGGCACAAAATAAATTTAATTGCTTTAAACCAGCGTCAAATCAAGAAAGCAAAACGGTTAGAATGCTTTTATTTTTAACTTGCACACACATCACAAACGATGTAACTACATAAAAATAAAAACATTATTATAAATATGTTCAAAATTATGGAAAAATATCAACGTCATTATTTATAAAAAATATGGGGATAAAAATGAAAATGGAAAATAAAAACAAGCAAAAAACATTTTTGAAATCAAAAAAGACAATGATACTCTGTTTGGTTACTCTTTTTATTTTTATGTGTGTAGGTGTAGGGCTTATACACTGGTTAAATAACAACCAAGCCTCACAAACAAAAGTGAATGTTGCAAGCGGAGCGCCAACAAATTCAGATAGTTGGAACGATGAAGGTAACTATTCCACCACAGCCCCTCAGGGCAGTGGAACCGAGGCTGACCCATACCTTATTTCCACCGCAGAAGAACTTGCGTGGATAAGCGTGAACTATAGTGGTGATGCAAATGCTAAGTATTATTTACAAACGGCAGATATTGACCTTGGCGCACACTATTGGGTGCCGATAAATAATTCAAGCTCTCGTTATACATATTATTACGATGGCAACAATCATGTCATAAGAAATTTGTATATTGATGCTGAATTACAAGGTTTGTCATCTTCAAGTTATCTGGGAATTTTTGGTAATATTCAAGACTCATATATTAGAAATCTTGGAGTTGTTGGAGGAAGTGTAAAAGGTGGCAGTAGTATTGGTGCAATAGTTGGTCGTGGTCAATATTTGGAAACTAGAAACTGTTTTAATCAAGGAGTTTCTATAATTTCCTCTGGTGGTTCTTCTGGTGGTATTATTGGTGTAAATGCTTATGGTTCAGTGACTAATTGCTATAATACGGGTTCAGTAAATGGTGAGGGTAATTCCATAGGCGGTATTGCTGGCACTAACTCTTGGGGCACGGTTTCTGAGTGTTATAATTCAGCGGATGTGATTGGAGTTGATAATACTGGTGGAGTTGTTGGTAGTTCATCATCAACACGCAATTGTTATAATACGGGTTCGGTGAGTGGTGGAAATCGTGTTGGAGGTATCGTAGGTAATATCTCTAGAGACGCATCGGGTGGTGCAACTCTATCTAATAATTATAACACTGGCAGTGTTAGTGGTAATAGTTATGTTGGAGGAGTTGCTGGCTATAATGCAAGTTCCAACCTCACAAGTAATTATAATTATTATAATAACTCAACAGGAAACACAAATTCATATGGAAGTGCGACTGGTGTGTCATATAGTAATATGCTTGTTACTGCTTCTGGTGTGGTTCCAAGTTCAATGTCTAATTTAACTAATGGAGTTGCTGATGATACCTGGAGTTTTATTGTTGGAAAAACACCTCTTTTAACAGGTGTTGGTGAAGGCGATCTTAGAATTTGGGACGGCACTTCAACAGAACAACCAACCTTGCAAAACCCCGCACAAGCGAACAGCGAAGACAACCCATATATTATAGACAGTGCTGCAAAACTTGCGTATTTGAGTGAAAACTATGTGTGGGCAGATGAAAAATATTTCTTGCAAACTGAAAACCTTGACCT
>CALWKH010000063.1 GCA_944381195.1 uncultured Clostridia bacterium | reverse complement strand
ACAAAGAGTTGCCAACCCGCGAGGGGGAGCTAACCTCAAAAAAGTGGTCTCAGTTCAGATTGCAGTCTGCAACCCGACTGCATGAAGTAGGATTTGCTAGTAATCGCGAATCAGCATGTCGCGGTGAATACGTTCTCGGGTCTTGTACACACCGCCCGTCACGCCATGGGAGTTGGGAGTGCCCAAAGTCGCTGTGCTAACCCGCAAGGGAGGCAGGTGCCTAAGGCAAAACCAATGACTGGGGTGAAGTCGTAACAAGGTAGCCGTACCGGAAGGTGCGGCTGGATCACCTCCTTTTAAGGAGAGGTTAAGAGCCTCGACCTTTGTCGACGAAATCAAGGACTTGGTGTTTAGAGATTTTTCTCGGACACAACTTCCTTAGAAGTGGGTCTTTGATGGGATTAAGATTAACTAAGGTTAATTGGAGCAAGTGAAAGCCTTGCAGTTGAGAATTTTTTCTCAAAACCCAAGGAAAGATTGACAAGATTTAAACCTAGATGGTTAAGTATATAAATTCAGTTGAAAAAGTTTTAAAAGCAGTCTGTTGCGAAAACAGACTGCTTTTTTTGTTGTTTTTGTTAATAATGAAAAATTGTTTCTTTATGAAATTTAAAAATATTTTAAATCAATTGATTTTTATCATAAGAACATAAAAATAATTACAAATATAATTTGTCAAATTTTATTCATAAAATTATTTATAATTGATTTATATGTTTGATTTAATTGTTTTTATATGCTACAATAATCAAAGGAGAAGAATTCTATGAGTAGAAATAAAAGTTTGACAATATTTTCTGTGTTTTTGTTGATTGGTGGTCTTTTTGCCACTTTGCTTCTTGATGATGTGTGAGGGAGTCGAGTTTCAGAACTAATTACAATCGGAACTGCTATTATTGGTGCTGTTGCTTTGTTTTTTCAATTTAAAAGAGATAAAGAAATCAATCAAGCAAATTTTATTTTGGAATTTTGGAAGTCTTTTTCAGGCAATGAAAAGTTGCAAAAAATTAAGATTTTCTGCATCATAAATGTTTTTAAAATTATTTTTAAAATCAAAATGATTAATATAAAAGTGTTCATTGCTTGTGTTAAATTTAGAAGGTGATATGAATTTTTTTGCAAATTCGTCACCTTTTTTGCTAACACATTCCGTTATTATTGTCTCAATGACGATATTTTGCCTTTTTAATTTTATAATTATTTTTGCAAACTCTGTAATAATAAAACATAATATTTCTTTATTATTAAGTGCGCCATATTTATCAATTATTTTTTTGCCTTGATATTCGGGTAAAATTGCCAAACTTAAAATGCATAGATTATATTTATTGTTTGATTTAAATAAGAGTATGTCTTTTTTTCGTTAAATCAGAAAAAGTAACTTTTTGTTGTAATAAGCGATTGACAAAATTTTCTGTTAAAGGCAAAGCATTAAAATATGCAACAGCACATTGCTTGATTGTGTCATAAATCAATATTGTGGCATCAATGTTTTTAGTAAGATAAGATAACAATTTTTCCTCGGGTATTTCTGGGTTTTTATAAAAAATTTCATTGTTATTTCTAAAAACAATTTTATCAAGCTCAATTATTGATTTTATAAATTTTGAAGTGATTTGTTTGCCGCTTAAACACAAATATCTTGCTTCTTTCATTTTCTTTATTGTCTCCCTAATTAAAATAATAGTATCTTAATATTTAAAAATTGATTTAATCTAATTTTTATTTGAGTAAAAAAATTTTTTGAAGTTTTATGTAAATTTTAAAATGGTTTAAATTATTAGTTATAAACTTAGCATATGAAAAATAAATTTTCAACTAATATATAATTATAATTTTATTTTTAATTTAATATCTATAAAAGTTATTTATAAAAATAAAAATCATATCATGGATTATATAAAGATTTATAAATTTAAATATAAATTCTTTAGTAATATTTTTAATAAAAATTAAAAAATTTAACATAGATTTTGATTAACAATAAATATTTTTACTAAATTTTAATTTATGAATCGTTTAATTGATTTTTGCGCATAGTTTTTTTGTAATAAAGGCTTTTTAATAAAAATTAGTAATACTTTTTCTTTAACTAATTCTGTTGATACTTAAACAGCCAAACATAATTTTTATAAAAATAAAATAAAAAAATGGCTTTTTGTAATATTTTTAAGAAAAAAACAACAATTTGATTGTGTTTTATTGTTAAAATAGTTTATAATAACATCTGTAATAAAAAATAGGGGAAGATAAAAATGCATTTAAAATCAAAACCAATCTTAAAAACTAGGCTGGTAATTTTATTTTGTTTTTTTGCATTTATCGCTTTTATCTGTGTTTGGATGTTGCAATGGATAGGTCAAGATGAGGCTGATAACGAAAAGCAATTTAATGAGATAATGGCTGCACCATCAAATTCAGACACATGGATAGATAGTTCAAGCTATTATTCTCAGCCATCAGGAAGTGGAACAGAGGCAAGCCCATATCTTATTTCTTCGGCAGCAAACCTTGCTTGGATAAGTGCAAACTCCTATGACCTTGATGGTTGTTATTTCAGGCAAACAGCAAACATAAATTTGGGGGCACACTATTGGACGCCGATAAACATTGACTTAGATTCAGTTTGCTATTATTATGATGGTGGTGGCTATTACATTTCAAATCTATTTGTTGATCTTCCAACAAATGAATATGTTGGTTTGTTTGCTTTTATTGATGCAAGTGGAGCAGATGAGGTTGGATACATAACAAATCTTGGAATATACAGTGGAACAATAGAAGGTGAAAGTTCCATTGGCGCTATTGTTGGATATGCTAATACTTATGAAATAACAAATTGTTATAACAAAGCAACATTAACAACAGAAGAAACAAGATCAAATTATTTGGGTGGACTTATTGGTGAGGGTGATGATGTTGTAATTTCTGATTGCTATAACTCGGGAACGGTTACTGGTGCTGGCAGATATGTTGCAGGCTTGATTGGGTATGGTTCTTCCAGTTCAACAGTCAGTTATTCTTATAATACAGGTAGTATTACTGGTGAAGATGAAGTTGCAGGAATAGCGGGTTCTGCTGATATTGTAATTGGTTCTTATAATACAGGTTATATAAAGAGCATTTCAACAAGCGATTCAAATTCTGTTGCTGGAATTGCTGCACGCGCAGATGTGATTATAAGTTATAATGAAGGAACGGTTAGAAATTATTCAACAAAAAGTTCATCCAGAACAGCAGGCATTACTGCAAGTGGTTTGGCAAACTCTTGCTATAACACTGTTGCCGTTTCAGCAAGCGCTGGATATAGAGGTGGAATTATTGCCTCTGGCTCACAAGCAATAAATTGTTATTATGTTAGTGGTTCAGGCTATACAAATTCGGAAGGAACTGTTGTAGCCTTGTCAAGAATGAATGTAACAACAACTGGAGTTGCCCCAACATATATGAGTGAGTTGTCAACATTTGACTGGACATTTACAGCGAGGCAAAGACCAAAGCCAAAAACAACAGATTTTGACTATGGAACAACAAGTATGCCAAAATTGCAAAATGGAAATGGGGAAAACAGCAAATTTAATCCATATCTTATAAGCACAGCAGCAGAACTTGCATATTTAAGTGAAAACTATGTTTGGGCAAGTGGAAAATATTTTCTGCAAACTGCAGATATAAATTTATCATCATATACTCACTTTGTTCCAATAAATTTTGCAGGTGATGATTGTTATTATTTTTATGATGGTGGAGAGCATACCATTTCTAATTTTAACATTCAAACAGCAAGAAACTATGTTGCTCTTTTTGGAAGGAATTACAGTTCAAATAGTTCAATAAAGCCTTATGTTAAAAACCTTGGCGTTATAAGTGGAGAAATATCAGGCAGCAGATACGTGAGTGCAATTGTTGGAAGTGGAAATGGAACAATTAAAAATTGCTATAATCAAGCAACTCTTTCTGGATATCATGCAACAGCAGGCATTGCTGGCAGTTTCAGTGGAACAATTGATTCATGCTATAATACTGGTTCTATTACTGGTTCGTCTAATCAAGGTGCGGGCGTCTGTGGTGGTTTAAATGGAAGCATTTCAAACTGCTATAACACTGGAACAATTGACAGTGGAGGTTTAAGTGGTGGTGTTGTTGGAAGTGTGAATACAGATAATACTGTGAGCCGTTGTTATAATACTGGGCAAGTAACTGGTTCAAGTGGTGGTGTTGGTGGTATTGTTGGGTCGGCACAAACAAGCGGTGTTGTTATTGAATATTGTTATAATACGGGCAGAGTTACTGGCACTGGTGGTGGTGTTGGTGGTATTGTTGGTGGAACATATTCAGTATCGGTTCGATATGCCTATAACACGGGTTATGTTTATGATTCTCTAAATGATGCATATTATGGAATAAGCCATAGTGTATCAACAACATCTTGTTTTTATAACACTTCACAAAGTAACTCTGGTGGTTCAGGAACCGCTCTCACAATTTCTCAAATGACTGTTACAACAAACGGAGTTGCACCAAGTTCCATGACAGGTTTTACAACTGCCGATTGGACCTTTGTTGATGGTAATACTCCACAAGTGATATTTAAAACACCATACTTTGACACCGAAGGCACAGAAGATGACCCATATTTAATATATACAGCAGAAGACCTTGCATATGTAAGTGATAACTATTCTAACAGTGATATTTATAATCATTACTTTTTCCAAGTTAATAATATTGATTTATCTGCATATTCAAACTGGACGCCAATCAATCAAGCAGGAAGTTCTTATGCATACTATTACAACGGCAACAACTGCTCAATTTCTAATTTAAATGTGTCAAACTCGGCATATGCTGGTTTGTTTGGTAGAAATAATGGTTACATAAGGAATTTAAAAATAACAAGTGGCAACATCACAGGAAGTGGAACATATACTGGTGGTTTGGTTGGTTATTCAACTGGTGAAATTATAAACTGCTCAAATTCTGCAAATGTCACTGGCAGTGGCACATATGTTGGTGGACTTGCAGGCTATATAACAAACATGATAAACAACAGCAGAAACGAAGGTCGTATAACCTCGACAGGTTCAAATGCTTCAAGTGGTGGGCTTGTTGGTTTTATCACAGGAAATGTTGTCAGTTGTTATAACACAGGTGGAATTTCTGCAACAGGCTCATATTCAAAATCGGGAGGCATTGCTGGAACAACATCAGGCATGATATCTAACGCATATAATACAGGTGAAGTTTCAGCAGTGCAATATGCAGGCGGAATTGTTGGCACTGTAAATGCTGGCTCGGGTGTTTCAAGTTGTTATAATATTGGAACAATTTCAGCAGTCACTGTTGGAGGTGTTGTTGGATTTGTTGATGAAGATGTCCCTGTAAGCGTTGCTTGGTGCTATTTTAACACAGATATCTCTGGTTTAAGTGAAATAGGTGCAATCGGCAATACAGAAGGCTATCAATGCTTTGGACTCACAACCTCCCAAATGCAAGGTGCACAAAACAGTAACTATATGTATCTTTCAAGCACCTTTTGGAACTTCGCAAGTGGAAGTTATCCAACACTCAAATATGTGGCAACCGCACAAAACTAGATTTTGATAAAAAATAATATAAAAACGACAAATAAACATCTATCGAGTGTGTAACACACTGCGGAGCGCACCAACATTAAAATATGTGGCATAGGCATAAGATAAGACCAATTACAGTGACGAAGTAAACTGGGGAATGGTTTTTAAGTAGGAAATTGATTTAAAAACATAAAGGTTAATTGTTGTTTAGAGCGCATTTTAGCACTCAAACATGTTAAAGAGGTGCAAAACTAAATTTTAATAAAAAATAATATAAAAACAACAAGTAAAGAATGATTCAATAATGAAACACACCATGTGGCACAACAATAAAATTAAAATAACAAAAATTCAATATAAAAATGAAAGACTGCTTATG
>CALWKH010000062.1 GCA_944381195.1 uncultured Clostridia bacterium | reverse complement strand
ACCTGGAAGAAATTGATAGACATAAAAAACACCTTTGGGTTTGCTCCACAAAGGTGTTTTTCTTGTATTTTAATTCTATTTCATTTTATATTGATGTGCAATCAGTGGCAAAAGCATTCAATCTGTCCCGTGCGGAGCGCACCAACACTGAAATATTTTTCGGAAGAACAGAGTAAGATTTTTATTGTTAAATTATATCAAAAACGAAAAGCGAACATCTGTCGTGTGCGGAACGCACTCCAACTTTAAAGTATGTGGCAACCGCACAAAACTAGATTTCTATTGCTAAGTTAAAATAAAACGAAAAGCGAACAATAACTCCCGTGCGGAGCGCACTGTGGCAGAAGCGCAAAACTAGATTTACTTAAAAAGTAATTTAAAAACGCAAAGCAAACATATATCGAGTGTGGAACACACCGGAGCGCACTTTGGCACTCAAATATCTGGCACAACCTGCACAGCCATAAAATGTTGTTTTATAAAAACAATATAAAAACAGCAAGTAATCAATAATTCAAGTGCGGAACATATATGATATTAACAAACAAGAAAAGGAACTTTATTTTTAAAAGTTCCTTTTTTAGTTTTAAAAACTGTTAATAAAAGTTTTTTATCTTATTCATTAAACTGGCTGTTGTAAAGTTTTGCATAGGCTCCGTTTTTGTCGAGAAGTTCTTGGTGCGTTCCGCTTTCCACAATGTCGCCTTTTTCCATAACCAAGATGATGTCTGAATCTTTGATTGTTGAAAGGCGGTGTGCAATCACAAAACTTGTTCTGCCTTTGCTTAAACGCTCCATTGCCTGTTGAATGAGGTTTTCCGTTCTGGTGTCTACCGAACTTGTTGCTTCATCTAAAATCAGCATTGGTGCGTTTTGAATCATTGCTCTTGCAATGGTCATAAGTTGCTTTTGTCCTTGACTGATGTTGCTGTTTTCGTTTAGCATATGGTCATAGCCACCTGGCAGGGTTTGAATGTAGTGATATATGTTTGCGCTCTTGCACGCTTCGTCAATTTCTTTTTGCGTTGCGTCTGATTTTCCAAAGGTAAGGTTTTCTCTGATTGTTCCCTCAAAAAGCCAGGTGTCTTGAAGCACCATTCCAAACAGGCTTCGAACATCGCTTTTTTTCATTTCTTTGATTGGAATGCCGTCAATCAAAATTTTACCCGAGGTTGTTTCATAGAACCGCTCTAGAAGGTTCACCAAGGTTGTTTTTCCCGCACCTGTTGGCCCGACAATTGCAACCTTTTGCCCCGCTTTAACCGAAATGCTGAGATTTTTGATGATAGGTTTGCCTTTTTCATAGCCAAACTTGACATTCACAAAATCAACATTGCCTTTGACATTTTGAATTTTCTTTGGATTTTCTGGGTCGGCTGTTAGTGCTTCTTCTACCAAAAATTCAAACACTCTATCACTTGCAGCCGCTGTAGACGGCAAAACACTTGCAATTGAGGCAATTTGCGAAAGTGGTTGGTTAAATTGACGAACATAGATTAAGAATGAAAGGATAACACCAATTCCAATGTTTCCATTGATTGCAAGAACAGCACCGACAACAGAAACGCCCACAAAACCAAGGTTGCCGATAAAGTTCATAATTGGCATCATAAGTCCGCCAAGGAATTGACTTTTATATCCACAGTTAAAAAGTTCTTTGTTCTTTTTGCCAAACTTGATGTTTTCTTTTTCAAGCCCGTTGAAAGATTTGACAATGTTGTGGTTGGAATATACTTCTTCAACAATTCCGTTGATGTCTCCGAGGGCTTGTTGTTGCTTTTTATAAAACTTTTGAGATTTTTTCACAATAAAGATTATAAGAAGTGTTCCAATTGGAACGGTTACAACTGCCACAAGGGTGAGTTGCCAACTTAGAACAAGCATCATCACAAAAATTCCAACAACTGTGCAAATTGCACTTATGATACTGCTTAAACTTTGGTTTAAAGTTTGCGTTATGGTATCAACATCGTTTGTGACACGGCTGAGGGTGTCTCCATAACTGTTTTTATCAAAATATCGAAGTGGCAAGCGGTTGATTTTTTCGGCAATCTGCGAACGCATTTTTTGCCCAACTTTTACCGTGATTTTTGCCATGATTAAGCCTTGAAGATAGTTAAACACAAAACTTACTGCATAAAGACAAACCATCCAAATTCCATAATATGCCACTTGCCCCATATCAATTGGCGAGGTGTAGTAGACGATGTCTGTCATGTTTCCAAGCAGTTTTGGTCCAAAAATGGAGCAAACTGTTGCGCTGATAATCAAAATCATGGCAACTGCAATCAAAACATAAAAAGGCGAAAGATATTTGATAAATAACTTCATGCTTTTTTTGAAGTCTTTTGCTTTTGCAATGCTCATTGCACCATGAGGACCACCAGGTCTCATTGGTTGAGCGTGCGATTGTTGTTTTTCACTCATGATTCGAGGTCCTCCTTGCTTAATTGTGAATATGCCAGTTCACGATAGACATTGCAAGTTTGCATAAGTTCTTTGTGTGTGCCAAGCCCAATGACATTGCCTTCGTTTAGCACCAAAATTTTGTCTGCGTCCATAACTGTTCCAATTCTTTGAGCCACAATGACTTTTGTTGCATCTTTCATGTTTTCTTTAAGGGCGGTTCTAAGTTTTTTGTCTGTTGCAAAGTCTAGGGCAGAAAAACTGTCGTCAAAAAGCAAAAATTCTGGTTTTTTTGCAATTGCTCTTGCGATGGACAACCTTTGTTTTTGCCCACCAGAAAGGTTGTTTCCGCCTTGACTTACCATGAAGTCTGTTTTGCCGTCAAGTTTTTCCACAAATTCTTTTGCCTGACTGATTTCAATTGCTTTGTCTATGTCTTTTTTGCTGGCGTTGTGCGTTCCATAGGCAACATTATCAAATACAGTTCCCGAGAACAAAAGGCTTTTTTGTGGAATATAACCAATTCGGTCATAGAGTTGTTCAAGTTTGATGTCCTTTATGTCTTGGTTGTCTATCAAAATTTTGCCCTTTGTGGTGTCGTAAAAGCGCATGATAAGGTTGATAATGGTGCTTTTACCACTTCCAGTTGAGCCAATGATTGCAAGAGTTTCTCCTTTATTAAGCGAAAAGTTAATCTTTTTAAGCACGGGGTCCTTTGCATCAGGGTAGCGGAAGCACACATTCTTAAATTCCAGTTTGCCAAGTCCTTTTTCTTTGAAATCGTTTGAACCATCGGCAATTGTTGTTTGAGATTCTAAAACTTCTCGCACACGCCTTGCACTCACACTTGCACGAGGCAAGATTAAGAAAAGCATGGAGAGCATGACAAAACTTATCAAAACAAGTGCTGAATATTGCGTGAACTCCATAAGAACGGGAACATTGAGAAGATTTTCTCCAATTAAATATGCTCCAATCCAAACAAGAGTAAGTGAAAGACCAGACATGACAATTGTCATAAAGGGGGAAAGAAGTGCCATAAGTCTGTTTAAAAACAGGTTGGTTTTTGAAAAATCGGTGTTGGCATCTTCAAACTTGTTAAGTTGTTTCTCTTCCGCATTATATGCACGCACAACACGAATTCCAGTTAGGTTTTCACGGGTAACAAGATTAAGTTTGTCAACCTTTGACTGCAATTTTTTGAATCTTGGAAATGCAAACAAGAAAAGTGCCATTATTCCAGCAATCATAATCACAAGGAAAATTGCGGTTATTCCAGAAAGTTCACTGCTTTTGTCAATGATTTTGCAAAGCGCCCAAATTGCCATGACGGGTGCTGTGAAAATCATTCTTATTCCAATTGCATATGTTTGTTGCAGTTGAGTGATGTCGTTTGTGGAACGGGTGATGAGACTTGCGGTTGAAAAACGCTCAATTTCTTGCATAGAAAAGGAGCCAACTTTGTCAAAAAGTTTTTGCCTTACAGTTTGGCAAAGCCCCGCACTGATGTGTGCAGAAAAAAAGCCAGCCAAGCCAGACAAGATGATAGAACCAAAACAAAGTGCAAGCATGATTGCGCCTGTGATTAAAATTTCGTTTACCCCTGCGCCAGCACCAACTTGCGAAATGATTTCTGCCATATATTCTGGCAGTGCCATGTCAATTGCCACTGTGCCAACAACCAGGCAAATAACAGCAAAAAATTGAAGCCACTCGATTGGCTTTAAATGTTTTAACAGTTTAATCATAATATTCCCTCAAAAAAATACCTAATAGTGTTAGATTTAAGTATTATATAACTTTAAATTTTATTTTGCAACTGTTATTATACAGAAAAATTTGAAAATTTGCAAAAATTTTTGAGTAGTTTGTCACAAATTTTAAAGTAGTTAGAAAATGTTTTTTCGACTTGAAAATCAATCATTTTTCGTGTATATTTTTTATATTTTTGCTTTGACTTTTTTAAAAAATCTTGCTATCATTAAATAAAAGGAGGGGAAGCAAATGTCTGTGTGGTTTTGGGTTATAATTGGCGTTGCTGCTGCCCTTCTTGTTTTAAGCGTTGTTGCATCAGCATCTTTGTTTTTTGGAATGTTCACTCGTTCAAAACTTCCGCAGACCTTTCCATATCTGTCGAAGAACAAAAAGAAAATGTTTCTTGATGATGTTCAGTCGGGGAGAAAGTGGCTTGAAAACACAAAACGAGAAGAAGTCAGCGTAAGAAGTGAAGACGGGTTAAAGTTGAAGGGCATTTTTATCAATCAAAACTCAAATAAAACGGTTATTCTTGTTCATGGCTATATGGCAAGTCATCTTTTCAGAGTTCAAGATGCGCCCTTTTATTATAACTTGGGCTTTAACATTCTTCTTGTAGACCAACGCACTCACGGTATGAGTGAAGGAAAATATATCACTTGCGGAATTCTTGAGAGCAAAGATTTAATCAGGTGGGTGGAATTTATCAACCTAAAACTTAAAAGCGAAATCATTCTTGACGGCGTTTCCATGGGGGCGGCAACAGTGATTTGTGCCAGCGCAGATGAAAACTTGCCAGAAAATGTGAAGTTTGCTGTTGCTGACTGTTCCTATACCACCATGCGAGAACTGACAAAGACAATTTTTAAGCGCTATGCTCTTGTTCCAAATTGGGTTATAATTGGAATTGGTGAAGGTTTTGCTCGTAGGGTTGGAAAATTTTCCTTTCACAAAGGGGGACCTTTGGAATGTGTAAAAAAGGCAAAAATTCCCATTCTTTTCTTGCATGGAGATAAAGATACTTTCATCCCACATAAAATGGCAGATGAACTTTATGCAAACTGCGCAAGTCCAAGTAAACTGATAAAAATCAAAGGTGCAGGGCATGCAATGTGCTTTTGCGAGGACAGAATAACCTGCCAAAACGCAGTGGAAGATATGATTGAAAGATATATGCAAGATAAATAAAATTTTTAATTTTAAAATGTTACTTGTGCGAAAGGTGCATCAAATTTGGAGTTTATGGGGTGAACCCCAAAGGCTAGACAAAAATTTAATATTTATTTCTTGTGTTTTGAGTTCGATGTTGTGTCGGACTCGTTTTTAATTTTAAGTTAGAGATATGTTTAATAAAACAAAAATTATTTTCATATTATATTTTTATGGAAAATATTTTTATTGGTAAAAACAAAATTTCAAAAAATGCGTCAGTTTATCGAAGTTATCTTGAAAACTGCACTGTTGAAAAAGATTGCTTTATTTTTGATTGTTATTTAAAAAATGTAACAGTGAAAAAGGGCGCGAGACTGATTAAAAGCGTTGCCAGTGACAGTGTGATACATGAAAACAGCGAAATTGGACCGTTTGCGCACATACGCCCAGAAAGCAATATTGGCAAAAACTGCAAGATAGGTTCGTTTGTGGAAATCAAGAAAAGCAAAATTAAGTCCAATACAAAATGCGCACACCTTGCCTATGTTGGAGATGCTTTTGTTGGTAAAAACTGCAATATTGGGTGCGGAGTGGTGTTTGCAAATTTTAACGGAAAAATCAAACAAAAAATAACAGTTGAAAGTGGCTGTTTTATTGGCGCAAATGTAAATCTTGTTGCTCCGCTTAAAATTGGAAAAAATTGTTTTATTGCAGCAGGAACAACAATAAGAAAAGATTTGCCCGATAGAACCTTTGTGGTGGCAAAAACGGAAAATAAA
>CALWKH010000061.1 GCA_944381195.1 uncultured Clostridia bacterium | reverse complement strand
TTTCTGTTTCTTTCTTTGATGTCGTAGTAAACTTCTTCGGCGTCAAGATAGCGAGCAGGTTGATATTTCTTTGCAACTGGCTCCATGTGATAAACATTTTTCGCCTTGTGTGCAAAGGTGAATGTGCTTCGAATTGCACTTTCTTTAAACATGGAAACAATGATTTCACCAGGTTTCAAAAGTCCCAGTTCATCAACAGTGATAAGTCTAACACTTGTCTTGCTTGTTGAAACACTTGTGCTGTTACTTGATGAATCTTTTCCTTTATTTTTAGAAGTAGATGTTGTTTCAACTGATGTTGAACCACAGCGCAAACTGAAATCTTCCTTTGTTTTTGCATCTGTTGTTCCAAGGAAATAGTGGATGTTACAGTTGCTCTTTAATGTGTCCGCAACAGCATCACCATATTTGATGTTAATCTGCGTATAACTTTGCACAACCAAGAACAAACTGATTCCACGGCTTCGACCAACCGTGATGATGCTATCAAATTTTGGAATCTTTGGCAGGTTACCAAACTCATCCAAAATAAAATATACACGCCTTGGCAATTCAAGTTTTGGAGTTTTGTTCGCTGTGTCTACCAAAATTTTATAAAGTTGAACAATACACATAACAGCAATTCCGTGTCTTGTGTCTTTTTCGTCAGGAACTTTGATAAATAGGGCGGTTGGCTTGTCTGTGAAATGTTCAAAGTCCATTTCGTTTGCACTTGTTGCAAAACAAATTCCGTCATCAGCAAAAGAACTTAAAAAGCCCGACACAATTCCCATATATCCACGAGTGGTGGTTGGTGCGTTGTTGATAATTGGTCCAGCAAGTTGCACTGCGTTTGAAAGTTTGTCTCGACCTTGAAAATATTTTGCAAGGGTAGCAAACTGATTGTCTGGATCATCATCTCTGAGGTTACAAATTTTATATACATTGAAAAGATTGAATTTTTCTTTGGTCATGCCAAGTTCTGGATATGCACTGTCTTCCAACATTGCAAGCATAACACCAAGAACAAAGTCTTTTGCTCCTCGCTCCCAAGTTGCCCCGTCTCCTGTTGCTGTTTGAGGGCAAAGGGTGGCGGCGATGTCGTCAAGGTCAGCGTGTGCATCGTTTTTAAGTTGAATTTTAAGTGCTGTCAAATCATTTTCCAGCATTGAGCGTGTTGGATAGGCACGCCCCTCAAATTCATACCACTCTCTGTTGTAAACAGGAGCCAAAATTTCAAGCCCAAGGTCAGCAGGGTTAACATTGCTGTGAACCTTTACTTCATCATGAAGATGCAAACTTCGCTGAAATGCCAGAAATGGTTTTTCCATAGGGTTCCAACGTGTTGAACTTGCTGTTTCTCTTAGGTCAAGAGAAATCACATTATAACCAAGAGAGGTGAGATATGCACTGTGGTCACGGAAAAGTTCACCTTTCATATCGTTAACGATCAAACAAGGTCGGTCTTGGCAACTTGCCAAAATTTGAATACAAGGCGAAACAAAACCTGCAGTTTTACCAGAACCAGTTGTTCCGATGACCATTGCATGCCAGTTTTCATATTTGAAGTTAATTTTAATGTCTGTGCCCGTATATTGCGCACGAAGTGGGATTCCAGATTTTACTGAACCCAAGTGCTTAAAGGTTACCATTGGATATTTCTTATCCATTTCTCGTTCTGTTAACCACTTTGAATCAAAAAATTGTTTTGTTTGATTTTTATCCTTTTTGTTGCCTGATTTAAACATTGGGCCTTTTTTCTCATCTGAAACACGCAACATAAAAAACAGAATGAACACCAAAAACAAAACACCAGAGATAATCAGTGAATAGGTTCCAGTGAACATATTGCTTATTGAGATTGTTCCAACATCAATAAAGGAACCAATTGCACCACCAACAAGAAAGCAACCGATTATTGCTCCTAAAAAAAGTAAAACATATTTAAAAAAAGCGCTCATTTTTATCCTCCGCTTTTTTCATTATATAATAAAAGAAACAAAAAAGCAAAAGAAATTAAGCGATTTCTTTAATTGCCACAAAAAATTATGACAATTTTTTATTTTTGCACTTTTCTTTAAAATTTCACAAGATAACAAAAAATGTGGCTAAATGCTGAAAAGTGGGTAAACTTCATGCAAAAATTTTGAGTCTAGTGTTTAAAAACTTGATAAAAAATGTTGTTTTTGATAAAAAACTTAAAAATTTTAATTTTTTTTGCAAAAAGTTGTTAAAAATGTTTGCTTTTCTTAAAAATATTTGCTACTATAAAAGCATAAACATATGTTTTTTGCTTTTTTGCACATAATTTTTGTTTGAAAGCAAAACATAGTTAAAAATGTGGAGGTAATTTTTTTATGAATGTTATGGATGTCATTTCAAACTGGGTATTGACCACGGGCGCAGAAGATAACACAGCAGGCTTAAGCGAACTTGCAAACCAAATTTTTGAGTATATCAGTTACATTCTTATTCCAATTTTGGTTGTTGTTGGTGCCGCTGGAATCATCTATTCAGTTTATCTTGGTGTAAACCTTGCAAAGGCAGACAGCGCAGACAAAAGGCAAGAAGCAAAAAGCCGTATGGTAAACGCAATCATTGGTTTTGTTGCAATCTTCGTGCTTGTTCTTTTGATGTACTTGTTTGTATCAAACGTTGATGCAATCTTTGGTTGGGTTGAAGGACCTACACCAGGTGAGTAAAATTAGAGTTTTAGGTTTTAATCTATAATTCCTCAATGGGAGGGGCAAAAGTGAAAAAAATACTTTCCAAGTTATCAGTATTTCTTTGTGCTTTTGTTCTTCTTTTTTGTTTTAGTGGATGCACCATTATTCCAGGCATAGACTTTGGAGGCGGAAGTGGTGGTGGCAGTAGCACTGGCGGAGGTTCTGGTGGCGGAACCAGTTCAGGTGGAATTGGAAGTGGCGACTATACCGAAGAACCAATTGATGACCCAGAGTTTGAACAGGACGAGGATGGAAACTACACTTATTACAGCGACTATATTGAACAATATTATGGCGTCAGGGTGATGAGTGTTCCTCCAGAGGGGCAAACCACAGACAATGAAACAACTAACACAGAAAGAAGACGATTTTATATTGATGCAAAAGCACAATTTGAAGTTTTAAGCCAATATATTCTTTATTATCTTGTTGGCTCTTTTGGTAGTGGAATTGGGCAGACCACCATAGCGGGCTATGATTCAGAGTTTGGCAGTGACTATACCATAACTTTGCCTGCAATGTCACCAGTTGTAAGAGACGCCGATGCGTTTGACAGTGACGAACTTTTGATTGAGCGGGTAATTACAAACTATGTCTATGACGGCACAACTTTATCTGCTGAATATGATTCTTCACGTAGGTGGAGTTTTAACCTTGAAGGTTCTACATCAAACTATGCGAATAACTTTGTTGAAAAATATGCTTCATATGTTGAAATCAAACTTGTTGAGTTTGTTCTCAACAGCACAACAGGCACAAACTATAACACCACATGGGCAGAGGCATCAAATATTGAGCAGTGCCAACAAAAAATCACTGAATATATAAGAACATTCACATCTCTTGGTTTAGAAATGGGTGAAATCAGTCAAAGCGGAAGTTTGGCAAACTATATCTATAACTTTATTCTTAACGAAATCATTGGAAGCACAGCGCTTAACTATAACCAAACACCGCACGATATTGAAGAACCAACCTACACAATTTCAAACGAAGACGGCACGACTGAAGAAACCTATTATGATGTAAACGGTAACGGCGTTCAAGATAGCGTTACAATCACTTATACGAACTATCGAACAGTTGCACAAAACATTGTTCAAAATTTAATTATCATTGTAAGTGGTGAAGATTTTTCAGACCTCAACCAAAACGGGCAATATGACTCTGGCGAGCCATTTACTGATACAAACGGAAATAACTCCTATGACGAAGGCTTTATCAAAATTGACGCAATGGAAGTTCAAGACTATACCTCAGCAGAATTTTTCCGCCCAGGAACACAGGCAACCGAGGAAAGCCCACGAAAACTTGACAATATGCCATATGCAGAATATAAAAGCGTTGTTTTCTTCCCGAATGAGCCAGATGAAGACGGGAACAACGGGCTTTTTGACACAATGACAATCTATGTTGACTCTGAAACTGCCTTTTCCATGAAACTTTGGCTTCGTGTTCACATTGATGACGAAACGGAATACACCGTTCCAATCTGCATTTTAAACCTTAACCCAGAAGAAGACTGTGATTGGACAAATGAGTCAGATGACGAAATAGACTGGGGTTCAGGTGGAATGATTGATGATTTGCCAGACTCTTGGACTGACCCAGAAGAACTTTTTAATGATGAAGAAAGAAATTCTGTTTGGCTGATTGAAATGGACCAACTTCTAACAGAAGAACAATATGCCCTCATCAGCAGTGGTGACGGAACAGACGCAAAAACCACATTTGAATATGCCGAAAGGGGACATCACACAAACAGCAAGGACAACACAAGCCTTAAAGATTTATATTCAAAGTTTGAGTTTGGCGAAGAAGGCCAAACCTCAACAGAAACCCTGGCATATGCTGATGACAGCGCATATTTTGAGTTTATCTTTGAAATTTTAGACAGACAACCAGACACAGAATATAATTTCAAGTTTTTAATTATGCCTTCTTTTTGGGACATAGGAAATATTGAGGACGATTTTACAATTGAATGGTAAAATTTAGGTAAAGTTTTTTAGATTTAACAAAAACTGAAGAAATTTTGCTATTTTGATAGAAATCAAATAAATTTCAAGCAAAAATTTTGCTTTTCTAAATATAAAAGAAAAAAATACAGCAACCAATTTTTACAACCCATTAAATAAAGAAAAAACAAAAATTCCACAAAAAAATCAAAATTTTGGCAAAAAATTCAAATAAAAAGGTCAAAATTCCGCAAAATAACATCATATTTTTATAATTTTACAAAAAATTGCTTAATTTCATTAGACATTTATGTTTATTATTTGATAAAATAACAGAAAATAACAAAAAAGGAGGGAGGCTCTGTGATAGCAACACAAATTGCGGGCTTGGGAAGTTGGCTTTCTTCGGCTTTATCTAGTCATGTTAACAGTCTTCTTTCGTGTATCATAACGCCGATTGCAATGATTCTTTATATGCTCCAAGTTGGTTTCTTCTGGCTTATCGACTGTGTTCAAGGCATTTTCAGAAGCATGGCAGGGCTTGACCTCTATTATTATCAAGGTGAAGAACAAAGCGGAGATATAGTTATTTCCATTATAACCAGCGACACAATCATGACAATCTTTTGGTCTGTTTTGGTTGTTGCAATCATGCTTTTGTTTGTAACCACCTTTGTTGCAATCATCCGTGTGGAATTCACAGAAAAAGGTGCAGGAAACGCAAAAGGTCCAATTGTTGGGCGAGCAATCAAATCTCTTGCATATTTTGCAATTGTTCCAGTTGTTTCCATTTTTGGAATTTGGATTGCAAATGTGTTCCTTCGAAGTTTTGACGAGGCAACATCAAATCAGTCATATGCTCTTTCAACCACGGTGTTTTTTGCTGCATCTCACGATGCAAACAGGGCACGGTCAGACGCTGGTTTTGCCGATAAAATCAGGAATAACGACCAGTTAGCCGCGGCCTTGGGCATAAATTCATCTTCAACCAATGAAGAGGTTGCAAATGCAATAGATACCGCATTTTTGCAGCGGTCTGCAACGCCAGGCGACCATAACATGAGTCTTGATGGCGATTATATGTTTGCTGTTCGGCTTATTAAAGGTGATTCCATATACATTGAGACCTTTGACTGTTCAAACTTTTCACTAACCTATTATTTCTATGACCTGTTCCTTGGATATAGTTATCTAATAGGTTTCATGGGTGGCTTTGTTGCGGCAGTTCTGCTTTTGACTTCGTGTATTGCCATCATTCAAAGACTTTATGAACTTGCAATTTTGTTTGTTGTTTCCCCTGCAGTCGTCGCCTTTATGCCTCTTGATGACGGGGCAAAATATAAGCAGTGGCGTGGCGAGTTTGTAAAGCGCGTGGGCATGATGTATGGTCCCGTTATTGGTTTAAACTTATTATTTATGATCTTGGCAGTTTTGCGAGATGTTGATATATTCTATCCAGACACAGGTCTTAACGCCGTGTTTAACTCAATTGTTCAACTGATTTTCCTTATTGTTGGACTTATTGCCGTAAAAGATTTCAGTTCCATGATTTCTGGTCTTGTTGGTTCTGCCGATGCCATTTCACAAGGTCAATCAAAGAAAGATGAAACCATGAAAATGGTTGGC
>CALWKH010000060.1 GCA_944381195.1 uncultured Clostridia bacterium | reverse complement strand
GTTATCTGCACCAATAACAGCATCAAATGTGATAAAAATTTGCCCGTTATTTTCTATGATTTCAATATTTTCTGGTGCCTCCAACTCGCTGGAAACAGAAAAAGTGATTGTGCTTGAATATGCAGAATCATTTCTTATAAAGGAATTGCTTACCGCTTTAACAGAAACAGTCCACTTTCCCGCCGTCAAATATGCAGCAAGGTCAAACTGATTTGCTGTTGTTGTAAGAGTCAAACTTTCTTCCTCATTAGAAAGAAGAATTTCATAACTTCCTGCATTGTCAACTCTGTCCCAACTTATGATTGATCCATTTCTGGTTATCTCTGGCGTGGCAAGAGTAAAAAAACAGCCTGAAAGACACATTATTGATATAAACAAAATCAATAATGAAGAAATTGATAAAATTGTTTTCCTATTATATATTTTGTTAGTATTCATGATATTAGTATATCACTATTTTTTAAAATGATAAACTTTTTGAGATAAATTTTTAGAAAAATCTTAAAATTTTTTATGTGTGCATATCTGCAAATAAAATTTCAGTCAAAATATTTATTTTTGTGAAAATATCAAATTTTAATTTTGTATTCTTGTTGAAACATCAAGATTTTTTTATATTAAATTATTTATTTTTTACATCTTGCTTATTTACATCCTGCTTTTTTAAATCTTTTTTACATTTTTTAATATACTTTTTTATATTTATATTATTTATATATTACTTTTTGATTATGTCTTTATATATATTGTTATGTCTATCTTTTTAATCTGCTTTTTTATATTTCTATTTTTTAATACCTTTATTTCAATACATAACTTTAAATATATCTTTACATCTACTTAAATCTATTTTTTAGTCTATATTTTTGCGTCTGTCTTTCTTTGATATAAACAAAAAAATCACTCAAAAGAGTGATTTTTTAAGGTTATTTCAATTATTTAATAATTTTTGAAACAACACCAGAACCAACTGTTCTTCCACCTTCACGAATTGCAAAACGAAGTCCTTCTTCAATTGCAATTGGGGTGATAAGTTCAACAGTCATTTCAACATTGTCACCTGGCATAACAAGTTCAACACCTTCTGGAAGTGTGATTGTTCCAGTTACATCAGTTGTTCTGAAGTAGAATTGTGGACGGTAACCTGAAACGAATGGTGTGCTTCTTCCACCCTCTTCCTTCTTCAATACATACACACTTGCTGTGAATTGAGTGTGTGGTGTGATTGATTTAGGAGCACAGATAACTTGACCTCTTTGAATGTCCTTTCTTTCAATTCCACGAAGAAGAACACCAATGTTGTCTCCTGCTTGTGCTTGGTCAAGAAGTTTCTTGAACATTTCAACACCAGTGATAACTGTTGTTTTGGTTGGACCCATTCCAACGATTTCAACTGTGTCACCGTTTTTAACAACTCCTCTCTCAACACGGCCAGTTGCAACTGTTCCACGACCTGTGATTGTAAATACATCTTCAACAGGCATCAAGAATGGTTTGTCAACTGCACGAACAGGGTCTTTGAAATAGTTGTCAATTGCATCCATAAGTTCAAAAATGCATTTGCTGTCTTCACCGTCAACATTACCTTTTGTTGCTGCTTCCAAAGCCTTTACAGCAGAACCGAAGATGATTGGTGTGTTTTCACCATCAAAACCATATTCTGTTAAAAGGTCACGAAGTTCCATCTCAACAAGTTCCAAAAGTTCGTCCTTGTCTGCTGGTGGAAGTTGGTCAACTTTGTTTACAAATACAACAATTGAAGGCACACCAACTTGACGAGCAAGAAGGATGTGTTCACGAGTTTGAGGCATAACACCGTCGGTTGCAGCAACTACAAGGATTGCTCCATCCATTTGTGCAGCACCAGTAATCATGTTTTTAACATAGTCTGCGTGTCCTGGGCAGTCAACGTGAGCATAGTGGCGCTTTGCTGTCTCATATTCAACGTGACTTGTGTTGATTGTGATTCCTCTTTCTCTCTCTTCCTTTGTGTTATCAATGGAAGCATAGTCTCTTGCCTGAGCAAGACCTTTTGCTGCAAGTGTTGATGTAATTGCAGCGGTTAAGGTTGTTTTACCGTGGTCAACGTGTCCGATTGTACCAAGGTTAAAGTGTGGTTTAGTTCTTTCGAATTTAGCTTTTGCCATAATTAATTATCTCCTTATTTTATTTTAATTTTAATTAGTTTGCTTTTGTGCGTTGTCCAACAATCTTGTCTGCTATGAATTTTGGAACTTCTTCATAGTGTGAAAGTTCCATCATGAAGATTCCTCTTCCTTGAGTTAAGCTACGCAAGTCAGTTGCATAACCAAACATTTCAGCAAGTGGAACAATTGCATTGATGGTTTGTTGTCCATTTTTCAGATCCATATCACGAAGTTGTCCACGACGACGGTTGATGTCGCCCATTACATCTCCAAGATATTCTTCTGGCACTTCAACTTGAACTTTCATCATTGGTTCAAGCAATACTGGGTTTGCATTCTTTGCAGCTTCCTTGAAAGCCATGCTTCCTGCAATCTTGAACGCCATTTCACTGGAGTCAACTTCGTGGAAACTTCCGTCAACCAAGGTTACTCTGAAGTCAACCATTTCATAGCCAGCAACAACACCATTCTGTCTTGCCTCGTTGATTCCATCATTGATTGGTCCAATGAATTCTTTTGGAATTGCACCACCAACGATTTTGTCAACAAATTCATATCCCTTGCCCGGCTCAAGTGGTTCCATCTCAATAATACAGTGACCATATTGTCCCTTACCACCAGACTGACGAATATATTTTCCTTCTTGTCTGGTTTTTGAGCGAATGGTTTCCTTGTATGCAACCTGAGGTTTTCCAACATTAACATCAACCCCAAATTCACGAACAAGTCTGTCTCTATATATATCAAGGTGAAGTTCACCCATTCCGGCGATTATTGTTTGACCAGTTTCTTGGTCAGTATATGTCTTAAATGATGGGTCTTCTTCAACAAAACGAAGAAGCGCTTGAACCATCTTTTCCTGTGATTGTTTATTCTTTGGCTCAATTGCAATTTTAATTACTGGGTCTGGGAAGTTTATGCTTTCCAAAATGATTGGTGCTTTTTCATCACAAAGGGTGTCTCCTGTTGTGGTGTCTTTAAGCCCAACGATTGCTGCAATGTCACCAGTTCGAACTTCATTTATCTCTTGTCTTTCATTACTGTGCATTCTTATAAGTCTTGCAACTCTTTCCTTCTTGCCCTTGGTTGAGTTATAAACATAACTTCCACTTTCAAGATGACCACTGTATACACGGAAGTATGTCAGTTTTCCATATGGGTCTGTTACAACCTTGAATGCAAGTGCGCTGAAAGGCTCATCATCACTTGGTTTTCTTTCTGCCTCTTGTCCATTTGGAAGCACTCCTTTGATTGCTGGAATGTCAAGTGGGCTTGGCATAAAGTCTACAACAGCATCAAGTAATTTTTGAACACCTTTGTTTTTATAACTTGAACCACATACAACTGGGTTAAGTTTAAGTTCCACAGTTCCTTTTCGAAGTCCTGCACGAATTTCATCTTTGGTCAATTCCTCTCCACCAAGGAATTTTTCCAAAAGTGCATCATCAACTTCAGCAACGGCCTCAATCATTGCATCGTGATATTTTTTTGCATCTGCCTTCATGTTTTCAGGAATTTCAACAACTTCCATTTCTTTGCCAAGGTCATCTTTATAGATAACTGCATTCATTTCAATTAAGTCAATAATTCCCTTAAAATCTTCTGCGTGTCCAATTGGCAGTTGAATTGGAACAGCATTTGCATTAAGACGCTCTTTCATCATTTTTATAACACGATAAAAGTCTGCGCCGTTCATGTCCATTTTGTTGATATATGCCATTCTTGGAACGCCATATTTGTTTGCCTGTCTCCAAACGGTTTCACTTTGTGGTTGAACCCCACCACGAGCGCAGAAAACTGCAACCGCTCCGTCAAGAACCTTCAAACTTCTTTCAACTTCAATGGTAAAGTCAACGTGTCCCGGGGTGTCAATGATGTTGATTTGACAATCTTTCCATCTTGTTGTTGTTGCTGCAGATGTGATTGTGATTCCTCTTTCTTGCTCTTGAACCATCCAGTCCATAACAGCAGCACCCTCGTGAACTTCACCAAGTTTGTGCGTTTTGCCTGTGTAGTATAAAATACGCTCAGTAGTTGTGGTCTTACCAGCATCAATGTGAGCCATAATACCAATGTTGCGAATTTTATCTAGTGCAAATGTTCTTGCCATTTCTTATCTATTCTCCTTATTTTTAATACTTAAAGTGTGCAAACGCTTTGTTTGCTTCTGCCATTCTGTGAACTTCGTCTTTACGCTTAATTGCTCCGCCTGTGTTGTTGAAGGCATCTAGAAGTTCTCCAGCAAGCCTGTTTTCCATTCCACGTTCTCCACGCTTTTTAGCAAACAGAACAAGCCAACGAATTGCAAGTGTTTGACGACGAGCAGGTCTAACCTCAACTGGAACTTGGTATGTTGCACCACCAACCTTTCTTGGTTTTGTTTCAACAAGTGGCATTACATTTTCAAGAACCTTGTCTAACGCCTCAATTGCACCTGTTTGAGTTTTGTCTGCAAGAATATCAAGTGCATCGTAAACAATGTTTTGTCCAATGCCTTTCTTTCCGTCAAGCATAACTTGGTTAATAAGCTTTGCTACAACAAGACTTTGATATTTTGGGTCTGGCAAAATCTTTCTAACTGGTGCCGCATTTCTTCTTGACATATTGTTTTCTCCTTTTAACTAGAATTACTTCTTTTTCTTTATATATCTTAATTAAGATTTCTTTTCTTTCTTAGCGCCATATTTGCTTCGGCCTTGATTGCGCTTTGCTGTTCCTGCTGTGTCAAGCACACCACGAATCACATGATAACGCACACCGATTAGGTCTGGAACACGACCACCACGAACAAGCACAACAGAGTGTTCTTGCAAGTTGTGACCAATTCCTGGAATATACATGGTGCTTTCTTGCCCATTGCTCAAACGAACTTTTGCAATTTTACGAAGCGCAGAGTTTGGCTTCTTTGGTGTTGTTGTTGTAACAAGCACGCAAACACCACGCTTTTGTGGACAACCATCAAGAAGTGGAGACTTTGTTTTCTTCACTTTATCTTTACGACCGTGTTTTATCAATTGATTGATAGTTGGCATTTCTTCCTCCTCTGATTTCTTTTGGAAATTCAAACAACCCTTTATGAAGTTCCATTGCCAAAAGAAAAACAAGCGTTGTTTTTACTTTTAGCCATCTTTCAAAAGCGACACACTCATAACGCATTTGAAAGGCTTTTTTAAAGACTTTTTATTTAAGTCTAAAAAAAACGGCTACAAAGCAAAGTTTGTAGTGTGATGATTTTATCAAAAAAAAAGGGTAATGTCAACAATTTTTATGAATTTTTTAGAGTATATGTGAATAAAGTTTTTTAAAACTTAAGAAATAAAATAAAATAATATATGACAACAAAATTCTTTAATAAAACAAAGTTTTTTCTGGCAATTTGACAAATTTAAAATTTAAAGCGGAATTTTTGATTTTTTTATAAATATCACAAACTACAACATAAAAAAGTGTTAAATCTTAAAAAGAAGATAGATAAAAACTTTATATGGTAAAACTTTTGTCTTTTTGTGTCAAAGTGGTATTTTTTATAATTATTCATTATAAAATTAGAACATAAAAACAAGAACTTTTGAAAAGCGTTTTATTCACAATAATTATCAACTTATGCACATTGAATATTTATAAAATTTTATGAATATTTATCAAAATTTTGTATAAATAAGCAATTTTTTGTATATTTAATCAAAAAATATGCGAGTTATCCACATTTTTAAAAAGTTATCCACACCTACTTTTGCAAAATTTCATTTTTTTAAAAAATTCATGACACACTTTTTCCATAATTTTGCGCATATTTAAGTGGTGTTTTTCACGCTTTTTTAAGGTTTTAAAACATATGTGCGAAATTTACCGAGCTTTCAAAAAATTATAATAAAATATTATTTCAAAATTCTAAAAATCGCAAAAAATACGAAGTTGCTTTCTGTCAAAAAGCGGGTTTTTCATTTATAAAAAAATTGACAGTAATTTTCATTTATTAAAGCAGTTTTTTATATTATACAATTTTAAATGTTTTATGTTGAAATTTCAAGATGATAAAGAAGCCCCTCTTCTTTGAACTGCACCTCCAAAAGTGTCTAACTTTTGGGGTTCACCCCACTTTTACTTAAAAGTATTTTTTATAAAAAAATAATTCAACAGACTTTATCCTGCTGAATTATTCTGTTTGTTTGAAA
>CALWKH010000059.1 GCA_944381195.1 uncultured Clostridia bacterium | reverse complement strand
TTGTAATATAATTAAAAATTTATGCATTTTACCCTTTATTTTGAGAAAAATATTTAAAAAAGGGGGAATAAGTTGTTCAACAAAGTTTTTATCTGTGGAATTAACACCAGTCAACTTCCAACACTTACGCCAGAAGAAATGGACAAACTTATGGAAGAAATCAAACTTGGAAATCAAGACGCAAAGCAAAAGTTTATCTATGGGAATATGCGCCTTGTTCTTTCGGTGTTGCAAAGGTTTTTGTCGCGCAAGCAAAATTTAAGTGATGACCTTTTTCAAGTGGGCTGTGTTGGACTCATCAAGGCAATAGACAATTTTAACACCGAACTGAATGTCAAGTTTTCAACCTATGCAGTGCCTATGATTGTTGGAGAGATAAGAAGATTTTTGCGAGATGACTCACCAATGAGAGTAAGTCGAAGCATGCGAGATGTGGCATATCAAGCAATGCAAGTTAGAAATAAAATTGAAGCAGAAAATCAAAGGGAAGCAAAGATTGAAGAAATTGCAAAAGAGTTAAAACTTCCATATTTTCAAGTTGCTTGCGCAATTGACGCAATAAGTGAGCCAATGAGTCTTGACGAACCCATGGTTTTTGATGACAGTGATAATTCAACACTTTCAGACAGCATTTCCGACCCAAGCAGTAATCCAGAAAAATGGATTGACAATGTTTCAATCAAAGACGCACTCAAAGTTTTAGAGCCTCGTGAAAAAAGAATTTTGATTATGCGCTATTATCTTGGCAAAACGCAAGTCGAAGTCAGTGATGAAATTGGAATCAGTCAAGCACAAGTCAGCCGTTTGGAAAAAAACGCACTTGATGTTGTGAAAAAGTTTTTAATTTAAAAATGCTTTGTGATATTCTTCTTCATTTTTGTTAAAATTTTCTTTTCTATTCTTGAAATATAACTTTGTGAAATGTTTAAGAGGTCAGCCACCTCTTTTTGCGTTTTCTCCTCACAATCTCCAAGTCCAAAGCGCATTTTCATGATTTGCTGTTCACGAGTGGAAAGTTTTTCCAAAACCTTATAGATTGCTTCTTTTTCAACCGAGGCTTCCATATGTCCAAAGACTTCGTCAGCGTCAACACCAAGCACATCACAAAGCAAAAGTTCATTGCCATCGCTGTCGTATGACAAAGGTTTTTCAAGAGATGTTTCTTTTTTCTGCTTGCTTACCTTTCTTAAATGCATCAAAATTTCATTTTCAATACATCTGCTGGCATAGGTTGCCAGTTTTATTTTTTTATCAAGATTAAAAGTTTTAACTGCCTTGATAAGCCCAATGCTTCCAACAGAAATCAAATCTTCAAGTTCCACACCACTAGATTCAAACTTTTTTGCAAGATAGACAACAAGTCTTAAATTTCGCTCTATCAGTTGATTCTGTGCAGTCTCATCACCATTCATAAGTTTAGCCAAGCATTCCGCCTCTTCTTCGGGCTCCATTGGCTGTGGCAAACTTTCGTTTGAACAAAGAAAAAGCAAAAACTCTTTTTCATCATTAAAATCAAAACTTTTTAAAAATTTTTGAAAAATTTTAGTTAAAAATCTTTTAAACACCGCACCCCTCCAACATTTTTGAATTCAAAATTGCATCAAAATCTTTTTTGAAAAATGCATCTTTACAAAATCCCACGCAAATGTTAACCTTCTTGTGATTAAGTTCGCAACAATCTGCATCAAAAATCACAATCTCTTGTTTTCCTGCCAAACTTTGAACAGAAAGCGTTTGCAAATCTTTTAGACCAATGTTTGAATATTTTTGCAAATAAAACAGCATAAGTTCACGAGAGTTAAAAAATCGCTCTATCCATTTTTGACTGATAAGCACAACTGGTTTGCCCATGCTGGACACCAAGGTGTTGCCAGTGTCTAAAAAACCTTTCAGTTTCTGCTTTTTTTGATTTATGGTAAGATAAAAATCAAAATATAAACTTTGCATTTTTTTGTTTTTATAAAATTTCTTTATCAGCATAAAAATGACTATGAACAAAATCACAGAGCAAGACAAAATCAGCCCAACAGGAATTTCGCTGTTATAACTTATTCCCACACCCTGACTGGTTGAAATTCCAAAAAAACTGAAAATGGCAATAAGCGCTCCACCAAACATAAAAGTGTATAGCACAAAAAGCAAAGTTTTAACAAAAACTTTTTTAAAATTAAAGCAAACAAGCACGCACATCAAAAAGGCAACCAAAAGTTTTATAAGAACACTTAAAACTCCCGAAACATCTATGGACACACTGAAAAGTGCAAACACACTGCCAAGCAAACTTGCACAAATCAGTCCCCACCAGCTTGTTTTCAGTTTAAGCGACTTTATCACCAGCCACAAAACAAGACCGTCAATGAGCAAATTTTCCAAAAGGACAATTTCAATATAGACAACCATTTGCCCACCCCTGCTTTATATTTTAATAAAAACAAAAAGAAAAAGTTGCCACAAAAAATTAGCAACTTTTTCTTTTTTTAGCAAATTTTCAAGATTTTTGACTAAAACAGTCCCGCAAGAATTGCTGTTCCAATAATTAACAGCAAAATTCCAACCAAAATTGTAATTAGTGCAATTACAACAATGTTCTTATATGCCTTACTCTCTTTATCAAATTCTTTCTTAGTAATTTTAACAGACAAAGATTTTGCAACCAAAGCAAGAGCGATACCCAAAATAAGCACAATGATTGAAATAATTATCAGCGGACTTGAAAAAAACTCTCCAAGCGTTTTGTTTAAAAGTAATGCCAACATAACACTTCCTCCAAATTATAAAAACATTATATCATATTTTTTTCATTTTGACAATATGTTATGTTAAAATTGTTACTGAGAAATTTACGCAACTTGCTTTTCATCTTTTTTATCAGTTTTTTCCTCATCCACAGCGTTTTCATCATTATTTTCTTCTGACACATTTTCTTTGGCATGATTATCAGCAATATTTACAACATTTTGTTTTGTTATATCACTTTCTTCTTGACTTTCTTTGTTATTCTTTTTCTGTTTGCCAAATTCTTTCATTTTTGCAATAACAGACTTAAAATTAAGAGCAATATAGAGAATCACACTTGAAATGACAATTCCAAGACCGATATAGAGAATATATTCATGCCAAGGCGCAAAGGTGTCTGGGAAGAAACTCATAATTAAACCAATTGACATAACAAAAGTTCCTGTTTTACCAACAGCATTGCTTGGAATGGTGATTTTTCTGTGATAAAGAACAATGCCAGCAATTATCATCACAAAGTCAATCGCAAAAAGCGTTGCCACAAGCCACCAAGAAATGATAGCGTTAAAGCCAAGTGCAAAAAGAGCCGACATCTTCAAAAGTTTGTCAGCAAGCGGGTCAAGAACAATCCCAAGTTGTGTGATTTGATTACACCTTCTAGCAATAATTCCATCGATGATGTCTGTAATACTTGCAAAAATGAAAACAACAAAGGCTGGAATATAGTTTGGCTGATAAACAAAAAAAAGCGTCAAAAACAACGGAACGCAAAGAAGTCTTATAAAAGACAAAATGTTTGGTGCGTTTAAATTCTTTTTTATTTCATTTTTATTCATAACAGACATATAATAACATTTTTTGACAATAATTTCAATCTAATAGAAGAAAAAATTAAAAATTGTTATATTATATTTATTACCAAAAAGAAATTTATTATAACGCTACAATGCAATAGATGACAAAAAATAAGTTTTACAAAGATTATAAACTTAAAGTAACACAAAATTTTTCACAGCATATAATGGCTATGTAGGCTTAAAAACATTAGATTTTTTAACAAATAGTTGAAAAGACAACCTTTAAAAACTATTTCAATCTAACTTACAATTTCGACCCCTACATTGTAAAAGTTTTTCACCTACTGGGCGCAAAGAAAATTCTTTGTGCCTTTTTTATTCGTTAAATCTTACCTTGACTTTTCCGTTTTTTCTATATAACAAATTTTACATTGACTTTTTCGTTTTTTTATATAACAAATTTTACATTGACTTTTCCGTTTTTTTATATAACAAATTTTACATTGACTTTTTCCATTCGTTAAATCTTGTCTTTTTTATTTTTTCATACAATAAATCTCACCTTGACTTTTTTGTTTTTTATGATATCCTAAAATTAGGCGGGTGAGTTTTTATGGCAAACTCATGTCCGCACCGGTCTTTTAGACATTGGGTAGAGTGGACAATCTCTATCAGCCCATGGGGGCCCATGCCATTAGGCTACCCATGCAAAAGAGCAGGAGTAATCTTGCTCTTTTTTGAATTTCACAAAATTTTAGACAAAAACTTTTATTTATGTTATAATAGTATTTGCAAAAAAGGAATAAAAACATGGAAATAACAGAAACTAAAGATTATATGCTAATAAAGGACGCCAAAAACTTTAACATCAAAGACACTCTTTACAGCGGACAGATGTTTCGCTTTCACCCAAAAAATGCAGGATTCATTGTTCAAAGTGGCAGTGAAGTTGCAGAAATTGAACAGTTAGATGCAAAAAACATCAAAATTTCAAGCAAAAATTTAAAATATTTTAAAAATTTCTTTGACTTTGATACCAATTATGATATAATACTTAAGAACCTTGAAAAATTTGATTATCTTAAAGATGCGCTTAACTTTTCAAGAGGAATCAGAATGCTGAAACAACAGCCACTTGAAACACTGATTTGCTTTATTATTTCTGCAAATAATCAAATTCCAAGAATTCAAAAAAGTGTTGAGTTCATATGCAAACGCTTTGGCTCTCCACTTGAAAATGGTTTGTTTGCCTTCCCTACACTTGAGGAACTTTCAAAAGCAAGCATTCAAGACTTTCTTGATGCAGGAACTGGCTTTCGTGCGAAATATCTTAAAGGCACAATTGACAAACTTCTTGATGGTTTTGATTTGGACAAAGTCAAACTTTTGCCAACAGAAGAGGCAAAGGAAGAACTGATGAAACTTCCGGGCGTTGGGCCAAAGGTGGCAGATTGCGTGCTTTTGTTTGGACTTAATCATCAAGATGTGTTCCCTGTGGACACTTGGATTGCAAAGGTATATAATGACCTTTTTGAAGCGGAAACAAATCGAATTAAAATGAGAAAGAAATTAGTTGAAACTTTTGGTAATTATTCGGGAATTGCACAACAATATTTATTTTATTTTAAAAGAGAAAATGATAGGAGGAAAAAATAATGAGCAACATTGCACTTTTTATTGATATTGATAATGCAAAAGTAAGTCTCCCCGTTTTTGAAAGCATCATAAAGGCTCTTAAACAAAGGGGGAAATTAAGTTTTGTTAAAGTTTATGGCTTTAACGAAAGAAAACACATGCGTTTTGGAGACATCATTGAAGAAAATGGTTTTGAATCAGCACCAACAATGAGGTTTAAAAAGCGTGCAAAATCACAACTTGACACCCGCATTTTTGTTGATGCGGTAAAACTCTATTACACAGCAGAGCACATTGATGAATATTGCTTTATGGCTGGTGCTGGCGACCTTGTGCCACTTTTAAGTTTCTTGCGCACAGGTGGAATAACACTTTTAACAATCAAAACACCACAAGCAACAGGCAATGACCATATGTTTGATGAGGCAATTGAGATTGATGAATACTATAACCCACCAGTGAAACTTTCTAAATCTCAAATCAAAGCAAGACTTGCAAAACTTTCAAAGCGTTCAAAGGAAATCATGGTTTCAGATGATGACGACACCGAAACTGAAAGAAAAGAACTTGTGAGTGAAATTGAAAGCATTTTGGAAGCAAAAGATGATGAACTTGACGAAGAAGAAAAAGAAATGTATTCTTCTCTTGAAAGTTTGCTTGAAATTTTGAAAGACTAACATATTTGCTATAATTTTATTATTTAAAACTTTTTCATATTATTTTATTATTTAAAAAAGGAACTCTATCAATTGAGGTTAAAACCAAAAAGTTATTCAATTTTGGCAACACACTCTTCATGACGATTGAGTTCTTTTTTTGTTTATAACTTTATTTTCAAAGTTTTATATATTAAATTTTTATGTTTATAATTTTATAAATTTCATAACAAAACTCATTGATTTATAAATTTATAAATTATAATTTTAGTTCTACATTTACAGTTTTATATATTTATCAAATGACTATAAATAATCATAACATAATGCATATAGATTTATTTTGCAAATGAATAAAATATTTAGCATGCAAAGTCTATTTTGCAGACATAAACTTTTCTAGCATATATCATTTTTGAACAACAAATAAACTTTTCTAGCAAAAATTAGTTTTTAACAGATAAAAAACTTAACCAGAAAATAATAATTTTATTTTATATACATAAATCTTTATAACAATTTTTCATAGTTATCATCAAAAATAATTACATTATATATAACAAATTTTCTAAAATATAATTTTGTAAATGCAAATAAGGCAATTATTGCTTAATTTTTTACAGAAAATTATCAATAAATTTATTTTTTTCATAGACTGATAAAAACAATAAAAGGAAAAGATGATGAGAAAAATAAATTT
>CALWKH010000058.1 GCA_944381195.1 uncultured Clostridia bacterium | reverse complement strand
TGTTAAGTCGCTTACGTCATTGCGTGCACTGGTCAAATATCCTACAATACCACCATAATAAATCACGCTGTTACTGTCAAGATTGTCAAGCAAAATTCCAGTTTCTGCAAGTTCGTCAGACATCGTTACATGACAGTTAACAAACCAACCACCATATGAAGATGTTGCAATAAATGAAATGAATTCAGTCGCATTTGTGCTATCGGTTAATCTTGGTATATATTCATATAATGATACCTCAAGATTTAAGTTCATAATAATTCCAGAACGTCCATAGAAGTTGTAAGTGTCACGCTCCTCACTTAAGTCAGTAAATTCATCTTTACCCTCAACGGTTGCAAACATTGATGACACAACTCCACTTGAATATACCTGATAGTTGCTTATTGTAAAATTATTTCCATCAAGTCCACCTGCAAAAACAACATTAGTATCTTCAAAGCTTGTAAAGTTTGTCAAATATGTCAGACTTTCAGTTGATTCTTTTGCTGTAAGTTCAATATCCTCCATAAGTTTAAAGTATGCTGTTGGAATTGACTTGATATAATTAAGTTTTGTCTCTGCATCTGAATTTTCAAGAGTTATTGTTGTTCCAGCAGTTGCGGAAACATATTGTTGATTGTCTTGCGTTGTTTGAATTAAGAACGGATTAGTTCTTGTTCCATTTCCTCCTGCAAACTTATTAAATGTGAATGGTTCCGTTTCATTTGCATTGCTACAATCAACAAAAGCACTCTTAATAACATCACTTGTTGTAGAGAACACACTTATTCTTGCTTGATAGGTTGTCATTTCCCAAAGCGCAAGTTCACGCAAATCTCCAACAATCATCTCAGACCATTCTTCACTATTACCAAGTTTATATTGAATAATGAAACTGTCATTACTTGCATCATTATAACTTGTTGATTGAATATCCCAAACAAGTTTTAGTCCATCTTCAACGCTAAAAGACGTAACTGGTGCAAACATATATGCCTGCTTTGTTATTTGTTCACTGTTTAAGAACAAATATGGTTGTTCTTCTGTTGTTTCATAGTTAGTTCCAATTGTTCCAACAGCATAACCTTGAATGTTTAGCATTTGACTTAATTCGTCCTCTGCAAAGTCAACCGTTTCTAGAGTGAATATTACTTCATCACTCTGTGATGCCATTTCCTCATCATTAACAAAGAATGTTAGAAGTGGTGTGTAACCATTAACTTCATCCAATCCAGACCAAGCAAGTTCACCACTAGAATTAACACTTGCTGAAGGTTCTGCAAGTTTATAAACATTAGTCAGTGCAGTTGATGCTCTTGAATTCACAAAAAGTGAACCACTGATTGTTCCACTCACAGTTCCTTGGTGCCTTACCACAACACTAGACACAAGTTGTCCAGCATATTCGCTAAGTGAATTTGTTCTTGTCGAACTTAGAATGCTAACAGTATCTCCACCAGACAAAGTAAGAATCAATTCATAGTCACTGTGTGAACTGGTTGCAGAAGCATTTTCTTCCCATCTTAGAACTCCATCTTCAACAAACAAAATTGGTTGACCTTTTATTGTCACATTAAGTGTGCTTGTATAATCACTGTTAAGATAAACTGTGCCAAGTTGGTCGGTGCTTCCACCAGAATTTCCAACAGCACAAACTTGCAAAGTCACACTCTGTTCATCACCCATGCCTTCTTGTTCGCTTAAAATAAAGTCTTCAAGATAACCAATTGTAACACTGTCTGAAGCATTACCTGTGTAATAAACATTGTAACCACTTAAAATTGTATACTCTTGTCCATCTGAAGTTGTATATTTATCGGTTATTGCTCGTGTCCACTCAATTTCACCATTATTAACTGTCAGCGACGCTGGAGTGTTGTGTTTATATATGGTAAATTCCGCAAGGTCAGAACTTACATAATATGTTGATGTAACAGTTCCAACAGATGATGAACCAATTGCCCTAGCAAAGAAACTAACTTCGCCAGACAATCCTTGTGTTGCATAACTTGGAACACTAACATTAACTTGGTCACTCGCTGCTGTTAGATTATCTGTTGTAATGCTTGAACTTCCTGCTTGCGCAATCAAGGTATAACTTGTAGCATTATTATCAGCACCAATAAGGCTTAATACTCCGTTTGTCACTTCATATGATGGAACTGAAAGTTTAACAACCAAAGAGTTTGTGTCTCCTCCAAGACGAACGGTTGGAGAATCAAGATAAATTCCACCATTACCAAGTGCTTTTATTGAAACATTATATTGAATCCCTGCATCAAGGTCTGCCATATCATAACTTGTCACATTTCTGTCAAATTCCATTGTCTCTGTGGTTCCAGTGCTAGCAAATGTGAGAACATAGCCATATCCAGTTGCGTTTGAACTGCTCCAAACAATTGTTCCGTTTGTTATAGAAATGTTTGGAGATGCTTGTCTTACAATGTTATAGTCCCTGCTGATTGGACTGCTGATTGTTAAAACACCATTGATTTGATTTAATGCATCTGAAGCAATCACTGCCCTTATTCCCATTGTGAAAGAACCTGTGTTTAAGCCAAGAAGACCTGCATCATTTGTTACAAGTTGAACACTGTTTTCCGTTGTTGTTGTAAGTCTTGCGCTGTTGCTGTATACATAATATTGACTACTGTTTGAAACACTGTCCCAAGTTAAAGTTGTATCTTCCAAAATATTAATGTTTGACACTCTAGAAAGCCTGTTAACTCTGAACATGCTTGTTGCGTCACTGCTGACATAACCTGTCTTGGTTGCTCTTATTGTTATGTAGTATCCACTTGCTGAATAATTGTCACCAAAATTGAACACATTGCTGTTTGCTGTTTCTGTTGTTGGTGAGCCATTTCCTGTTGCCATAATTTCATAGATGTTCAATAAATAATTTGAGTCGTCCACAGCGTCCCATGTTATTGCAGTAAGTTCTGATGAACTTGATGAAACCGCAAGAGTTGAAGAGTCTACCATCTCTAGTTTTGTAACAGAAAGCATATCACTGTTTTCACTTGATAAAACAAGTCCATCTGTGCTATTGCTATTTGCCCTTATTCTAATTTGATACGTCCCAGCATCAAGTCCTTCCATTGCCCAAACATTTGTCATACCATTTGAAGGTGTATATGATTGATAATCACTTTCACCTTGCCTTCTATATTCTATTGTATAACTCGTAACTGGAACTTGAATTCCATCAAGTCCACTAAATACCGTTCCCCATTCAATTTCTCCACTATCATTAATAGAAAGTGTTGGAGCACTGATTTTATATATTTCAAGAGAAGAAGAAACATCGGAAGAAACATAATTGCTTCCACCATTTGCCACAACAGAGAATGTATAAGAGCCTCCAATTGAACCAACAATTTTATCAAATATTGCAGAAATAGTTGTTGTCCATCCATTTGAGTCTGCTACAACAGAAAAGTTTTGTGTCTCATTTCCATCTTTTACAATAACTATTGTATATTCTGTTACATCACCAACAAGTTCACCAGTTAATGTTTGGTCATTGAGTTCTGGTGCGTTTGGCGTTGTCAACTTAACAAAATCATAGTCTTCACTGTAATCAGAACTAATTAGGAAAATTGTGCCATTATTTGTAACAAGTTCGTTTGAATGACCACTTCTTATAACAACCCTAACTCTCGCTGTGTGCGAACCAGCATAGCAAATTGTGCTGCTTGGCGCAATTTGTGTTGCAGTTGTTGTTTGAGTTGCTGAATTATTGTCTATTTGAACAACATATTGAATTCTTTCAGCAAAGCTAACACCATCTATAACACTTGTAGCGCTATTCCAACTAAGCATTCCACCAGTAATTCCCATTCCTGTTGGAGAGTTTAACTTATAGGTTGTAACCTTTTCTCCTATTTCAGAATTTAGATATGCTTGAGAACTTAAACGGTTAAGCGATTGCACTGCAAAATAATATCTTCCATAATCAAGTTCAGAGAGATAACTTGATACATTGTAGCTTGTTTGTGTTGTTGTAAAGGTTTGAACTTGTGATAAAGCAGTTGAATCATAAATGTAAACCTGATAAGCACTTGCTTGTCCATATTCTCCACTTTGCCAACTTAAAACACCATTTTCTGTAACACTTGTAATAATTGGTGCTGAATTTTTAACAAATGCAGTGCTTACACTTAAATCACTGTCCAAAATATCAGCATTATTTCCAAGCGCTTGCATGGTAACAGAATAGTTTCCTGCAGCATATTCTGAGCCAAGCGCAAGTGAGAAAGTTGTGTTATTAAACGCAAAGTCAATTGATTGTTCATTTTGTGGAGTTAATTGCAAACTATATTGTGTTGCATTGCTAACCGCACTCCAAGCAATGTTTCCATTTGTTGTTGAAAGCACTGGAACATCAAGCTTTGTTATCTCCAAACTACCTGGATCACTGTCAAGGTTATAATCATCACTTCCTGTTGCTACAACACGAATGAAGTTTTGTCCAACATTAAATTCCACAGCACTTGTGAGAGTATATGAGGTCAAAGACACACTGGTAAATGGTGTGAGGTCATTGTTTAGATATAAATCATAACCACTTGCATTTGATACAGCATCCCAAGTGATAACCCCCGCAGAGATTGAAACATTTTGTGGCTGACCAAGTTTTTCTTTTGCAATTTCACTAACAATTCCAGTTATGATTGTTGAACCATTTCCAATGGCGGTAATTCTTATCTGATAAGAAGGCATTGCCAAAACTTCACCGGAAAGTTCCCAACTTGTATTTGCTGTTGTATAAGTATACTGAGCAAAGAATGTTCCTTGCTCGGAAACATCAATTTTATATTCAATTGCATTTGTAACGCTGTCCCAACTTAAAATGTTATTATAAATTGTTATGTTGGTTGCTGAACCAAGTTGATAGAACATGGTGTTGCTGTCTATAACAGTGTAATCAGAACTGAAAAACTCAACATCGGTTGCTGATGTATCTGAAACTTTCTCATCACCCAATACACGAATTACAAACTCATATTGTCCAGCATTCAAAACATCTGATGTTGTATTTGGAATTGTCCAATAAATTTGAGAATCATTTTCTGATTTTGCCAAATTTGTGTAAGTTGTTCCATCTGTTGTGTTGCGAACAATAATTTCATAGTTATCACTCGTCAAGGAAAAACCGTCAACATTTGAAATTTTGTCAACATATATAACACCATCCTCAACATATGCATTAGTTGGGGTGTCTAGAATAGTAAAGGAATAGTCTTGCGAGAAAGAAGAATCAACAAAACTTTCATTGTCACCTTCGGACTTTATTCTCACAACATAACTGCCTGACTCTGTGATTGCATAACTTGTGTTTGAAATATCTGTTATTTGCTCAAAATCACCACCGTCATGAGAAATTTCAAGAGTATATTGCGCACTGTATGTTGGAATGGTTGCCACTTGATCGGTATCAACATATGTAACTGCGTTCCATCTAAGTGAACTTGAACTTGCATCATAGATAAGTCCAGTTGGTGTATCAAGAACAATTGGCTCTGGTAAAACTTTGACATAACAAGTTGCCGTCATCTTTCCATAGTCCATGGTAACCTGAACACGAGCAGTTTTTGCACCACCCGTTATGCTGTTTGCTGTTACCAACCCATTTTCATCAACAGAGATAAATTCACTGCCCTGAATAACAGCATATTCTCTAACAATTTGGTTTGTTGCCTCAACAGGCGAAATAACAAGATCCAGTTGCACGGTATCACCTTGAACAACTGAATATGTGCCTTGCCTGAATTGCACACTGGTTATACCAATTTCCTCTTCACCACAACCAGCAAAAACTGGAATGATGAAAAATGTTAGCATAGCCATAAACAAATAATTCAATTTTCTCATAAAACTCTCTCCCATTTTTAATCTTTGTTTTTTTTGATTTTTTAAACATTTTTTTGGCATAAAAATATTTTAGAAAAAATTGGCGCTCCCGAGCCGATTCGAACGGCTGACCTTTGCCTTAGGAGGGCACTGCTCTATCCAACTGAGCTACGAGAGCGTATTTTAATATTGCAAAAAAATTTTTGGCATGATGCTCACAAATTTTGATGCCGTGCCTCATGAAAAATTATATCTTTTCTGTTTACATAAAGTCAAGCAAAAATTTGCAATATTCGACCTTTTTTGCAAACAAATTTTAAAGCATTATTTTCAAAAAAAACATAGAATACCACCCAAAACACGCCAGAAAGTGTAAATTTTTTAATTTTTGACTTATTCCAACTTGTTTAAAAATGAAATTGATTTATCTCATGATAGAAACCTAAATCAAACTTAAAAAATTTTTTAGTCATTAAATTATTCCAAAAAGCATCAAACTCAACAGTTTTTGAATTAAAAAATCATAAAATGCCAGTTTTCATTATAAAAATAAAAAACAATCTTGCAAGATTGTTTTAAACTATTTTTTCAAAAGCATTCTATAAATATTTTCAAAATCTTTCAATGAAAAAATCATAGGAACAGGATACAGTGGGTTTGCCTCCTTGTCTGCCCTTTTTGCCAAGGTTTCTATATCCTCTTCTTTCAACTCATCAATTTTATCAGGAAAACCAAATTTTTTGTTCAAAGACTCTATATATTCAATAAATTTTTCAGTTTTTTCTTGTTTTGATTGTATAT
>CALWKH010000057.1 GCA_944381195.1 uncultured Clostridia bacterium | reverse complement strand
ATGGAAACTTTGGAAGAGGCGTCCATGGTTCACGGCATTGAACTTGACCTTTTGCTTAAAAAACTTAATGAGTTGAAATAAAAATTAGATATTTTAAGCAAAATTTTTGTTATTGCTTGCTGTAAATCTTTATACAAATTTAGAAAAAATAAATCATAATATAAAAATGGGAGAAAACAATGCTGAGAAATAAATATCAAAGCATGAGAAATGAAAAGAACATGCTTAATTTGTTTAACATCAGTTTGTTATGTTTTGCTTTTGCGGTTCTTTCTTTTTTTTCATTCACTCAAAGGGGAACAGACGCAACATTCATCACAGACACAACTTCATATGTTATGGTTGATGAGATATGGAATTCAAGCACAGGACAATTTGACGGCAACAACCTCACAACTCTTTTGCAATATATTACGGGAAACGATGATATAACAAGTTTAGATATTACAAGCACTGGCTCATTGGGTGATATGCTCACCACAAACACTTCATATGTATCAAACGGAGCATTGTCCTCAGCAGACATAAGAGACATTCAACTTGCAGCAGGGAACACATACACAAACGATAGTGACGAAGTTGTTGGACAAGATGTGCAAGTAACCTTTGGCGGCCTCACATGGCAGGTTGTTTATCTTACGCAAGATACAGATGGAAATGACATCGTAACCTTGTGGCTTTCTTCAAGTTATCAAGAAAAATGGGCAAACGATGAATCACTTACTGATGAAGAAGGTTTATACTATGGTTTTGTAAATGGAAGTTTATATTCAGATTGGTCAGCGGACTGGGTTAACGATTGGACACAAGACGGAAGCAGCTCAACCTATCCTGCAAATATGTATGGGACAAGTTATATTCGAACGGTAACCTTGAATAATGGAACAAACAATGTTGGTAATCAAAATGTCTATGCAACATCAGGTGGTGCAACTGTTGTGAGTTCGGTGCAAGATGAAAACAATGTGTTTGCAATGTTCACCATGGACAGCGTCTCAGGGAGTGTGACGGAATTTTTGGTTACGCCAAGTAAGTTGGCTTATCAAGAAACTGAAAACTCGGTTGATTCTGCTTCAACTGGTGATTGGCTGATGAATGACGCCTATGGTACGCCAACTGGTTCTGGTTGGTGGAGTGATGAAAACTATAACTATACTTCCAAACAAGGTTATTCTGCATGGGCAAATGATTTTCTTTGGATTCCAAGCATGAGTGAAACTGGTTACAGCACATCGGTTACAGGTATTTGGCAGACTTCAACACAGCAAAGACAAAACATTTCAGAAACATCAAGCATTACTAGTGGTGTTGGAACAAGCGCAAATGTGCATAACAGCACAACAGTTAATAACGACACTTGGCTTCGTTCGGGTAGGGCATATTCAGCGTATTTTACACATTATTTAGAATCAAATGGTGAATCAAATGACTACACTGAAATGCATGTCTCGTGTGCTGTTCGCCCCGCTCTGCACCTTAATCTTAATGCAGCAGCAACTCATTCTACCGAACCTGTTTTTCTTGAAGACCCAACACAACCAAACAGCGAAGATAACCCATACATCATAGACACAGTTGAAAAACTTACATATTTAAGTGATAACTACACTTGGGCGGCAGATAAATATTTCTTGCAAACCGAAAATCTTGATTTGAACAATCAGCCATGGACACCAATAAACAATACAAGTTCTAACTATGCATATTATTATGATGGTGGAAATCACACTATTTTAAATTTAAATATTGATTTGGCTACATCAAATTATGTTGGATTATTTGGATTTGTATGTGGCAGTGCAAATAGTAATACTTATGTTAAAAATGTTACCATTAAAAACGGAAGCGTTAATGGTGCAAGTTTTGTTGGTTCAATTGTTGGTTATGGATATTTCTTAAATGTAATAAACTGTTCAAATGAAAATGTAAATACCTGTGGTGTAGGCAATTATGTTGGTGGAGTTGTTGGTTATATTGAGAATGGATACCTATATGGAAATCATAATAATGGAAATGTTTCAGGAACAAATTACGTTGGAGGAATTGCTGGGCAAAATTATCTTTGTTCAATATCAAACAGCCATAATGGTGGCAATATTTTAGGTGATGGTTATTATATAGGAGGTATGTCAGGTTATAATTGGCAGAACATTATAAGTTATTGTTCAAATTCAGGGGATGTTACAAGCAATTCATCAGATTATTCATATGTTGCAGGAATTGTTGGATATAATTTGCTTGGGGAAATTACAAATTGTTATAACATGGGCATAATAAAAGGATTAAGTGACTTTGTTGGGGGAATTGCAGGTGAAAATACATCAAGCATAATAAACAATTGTTATAATACTGGTTTAATTCAAGGCTCAAATGACTATATTGGCGGTATCGCAGGATATGTTGGCGGAACAAACTTAAATGGTTCAAGGATATCTTGTTGTTACAACATCGGAACTGTTAATAGTTTAGATGAAGTATTGACAAATCATATTGGAGGAATAGTGGGATGCATTGTTAACACAAATAATTATCCAGCACAATATGTTTCAATTTCATGGTGTTACTATAATGCCCAAACAGTTGGTAGTGTTGCCATAGGTGCATTTGGGCAAGGCAAAGGCTATCAGTGCTATGGCCTCACAACTTTGCAAATGCAAGGTGCCCAAAACACAAACTTTATGTATCTTTCAAACACATGGTGGAACTTTACAAGTGGTGAGTATCCAACTTTAAAGTATGTAGGAGCGTAAAAGAAAAAACAACAAAAAATTGATGTGGAAATGAAAAGTTATTCATGCATCGAGTGTGAAACACACTTTAGCACTTAAATATGTGGCAGAAGCGTAGAGTTAGATTTTTAATTAAAAGTTGTTTGAGAAATTAAAGTGAACAATAATTCTTGTGCGGAGCGCACTGTGGCACAAGCATAGACATCAAGTGGTGGTAATTGGAGTGTTAGCGAAGTGGTGCTTGAGTTTTGGTTACTGTTTTTATAATGCAACCAGACTGTTTAGCCAAAAATGATTTAAAAACAAAAAACAATCAATCTGTCCTGTGCGAAGCGCACTGTGGCATAGGCACAAAACCAAATTCTAATCAAAAATAAAATAAATTAAAATAAAATTGAAAAAGGGCTTTTGCCCTTTTTTATATTAATTTAATAATAAATTTTTTTATGTGCTTTGCTCACTTTATTTTTTATTATATAAAGATGTGGACTCAACTATAAAATAAAAAAATTTAAAAATAAAAGTTGTTTTGCTGTGAACTCTGCATTTCGCACGGCAAGGAATCATCTTTGACCTGTCTGCCGCATTAAACAAATAGAATGAGAAATGAAAATTTCTAATAAAGCATAAAAAATGCTTATATTTCAATAAAAAACATATTTTTGCGCTGTTTACACATATTGTTATATGTGAGGAAGTTATGAGTTTTTTAGTTGCTCTTTTACTTGGCATAGTGCAGGGTATAACCGAGTTTTTGCCAATTTCAAGCAGTGGACATTTGATGATTGTTGAAAAACTTTGCGGTGCTGAAATTGATTCAATTTTTCTGAATGTAATCTTGCATTTGGCAACACTTTTGGCGGTGTGCTTATTTTATCGCAAAACCCTTTTATATATGATTAAACATCCACTTTGCAAACTTAATCAATATTTGCTTGTTGCAACTTTGCCTGCTGTGGTGTTTGTGCTTCTTTTTGGCATTTTGCTTGGCGACTTTTTAAGTTCTGCTGAGTTTGTTGGCGTGGGTTTTTTGGTGTCTGCAGTCTTTTTAACTTTTGCGCAAATTGTTGCAAGCAAAAATCAAGCGCCACAAAAACTTGGATGGAAAGGGGTACTCACCATGGGCTTTTCTCAAGCCCTTGCGCTTTTTCCAGGGGTAAGCCGAAGCGGAACAACTTTTGCCTTTGGTGTTGCTTCGGGCTTAGAAAAAAATCAGGCTCTTGATTTCAGTTTTTTGATGAGTATTCCAATCATTCTTGCAAGCCTTGTCTATGAACTTGTTTTTTCGGGAAATGCACTTTCAATTTTGGACACGCATTGGTTTTCTATTGTTATAAGTTTTATCAGTGCATTCTTGACTGCACTTTTGGGGCTTGTTATCATGCAAAAACTGGTTAGAAAAATTTCATTTTGGTGGTTCGTTCCATATTTAATCATAATGGGCATTTTGATTTTAATTTTTCTTTAAGATATGTGGAAATGTTGATAAAAATTGTGCAAAAACATTTTTACATTGATTTTTTAATAATTTTTAATAAAATTTGACTGATTTTTAACATTTAATCTTTTTGATAGTTTATTAAATAAATCTATATTAAAGATTTTTATTCTTGTGTTACACTCATATTGAAAACGAACACTTTTTGGAATTCACTCCATTTTGTGTCCGTTTTATTTTTATCTATATTTTTTATAAAAATCTTCAATGAATTTATGGCAACAATTTTCAGTGTATTTTTGCAGTTCCACTGGGTTAACTCCGTTTGGATGGATTGGTTCAAGAATGGTAACACGCATTTTTTGTTTTCCTTTTTTGTTTGAAACAAAAGTTATCATAACAGGCAATATTGGAACATTGTTCTTAACTGAAAATGTGAATGCGCCTTTGTGAAATGGACGAAGTTTACGGTAATATGGCCAAAGAGAACTTTCAGGAAAGAATAAAATTGGCTTGTTGTTTGAAAGAAGGTTGTTAACTGTTTCGGTGAAATTGCGCATACCCTTCAAAGTATCAGCAAGAGGAATTGTGCCAAGTGCGGTCATCAGCGAACTTGCAACAGGGATATCCATGTTTTCTGCCAAGGTAATAATTCTAACTTTTCTGCCAGCACCAAACAGGCGAGAAGCAAGAAGTGGTGCATCGGTAACATGAACATGGTTTGCAATGATGATAACACCTTGTCTTTTAACCTTTTTTAAATTTTTCTTGCCATAGATTTTATAGTGCGTATATGGTTTAAGCCAAAGAGGAAGCAGAAGCCACGCAATTGCACGCAATATTGCCGAGCCAATGTGATAAAATGGGTTTTTGGTGGTATATTTATAGTTCTCATCAATAACTTTGTGGCTTTTGTTTTTCTTAACGTGAACTATGTGTTCTTCTGGGTTCTCAGGGTATGTTATTTGTGGTTTTAGTGTTACTTTTGGAAGTTTATCATAATAGTCTCTGTAATATTCTATGGCATCTTTGAACATCTGCTCCATTTGGTCCACGCAATTTTCAAGGGCGAATTGTTTTGCATATTCAATATATTTTTTGCTTAGCTTTTCTTTTTCCTCTGGATGCTCAATAAAATATTCAATTTTGTTTTTTAAATCTTCAGCATTGCCAGCCTCAAACAAACAACGTTCATCAATGGCAAATTGTTTTGTTGCAGAACGTTTGCTGTTTGAAATGATTGGAACACGTCCACAAGTGATTGCTTCAATGCAAGAAATTGCTTCAATTTCAATATCACTTGGGTGAACATAAAGGTCGGCAAAGTTTAAAAGCACTTTTAAATCATTAAGTGTGAAAAATTCTGCAACGGGCTTGTTTGGTAAGTTTTCACTTAGAGAAATAATTTTGTTTCTAAGAGGTCCATTTCCAGCAAAGAAAAGTTGAATTTTATCTTTATATTTGGACATTTCAACTGCTTTAATAAGCAAGTCTTGGCGTTTTTCTTTTGAAAATCTGCCAACAAAAGCAATGCAAATTTTATCTTTATATTTTGCAGGCTTTTGCACTGGTTGAGGTTTTATTTGAGGAATAACACCATTTGAAATCACATATTTTTTTGCATTATATCCGTTTTCTTCCAGTTGATCAGCGATAAATTGGCTTGGGCAATGAATAAAGTTAGCATATTTGTAGAATCTGCGTTTAAAACGGCGATAGATATATTTGTTTGGCAATTTCCAGTTTTTCATGCCAATGTGACTTGTGATGTTTTCTGGCTGGCAGTGAAATGCTGTGGTATAGGGAATGTGCAGTTCACGAGCAATCTTAATTCCACGCCTTGCAACTTTGAAAGGAAGCAAAAAATGAACAACATCACTTTCGGCAATTCCTTCACGCAATTTATCTTCGTCAATTTCAGCAAGAGCAACACCATTTGTCTTTTCAACATAATGCTGAAAAATTGGAATTTTCCTTTTTGGCAGAATGATTGCACTTTCTGGGCTTGATGAAATCACATTCACAGTGTGTCCGCGCTTTTGCAGACTTTCAACAAGTCTTCGTGCGGTAATTGAGGTTCCATTATTTCCTTCGCCGTAAACATCGGCAACAATTGTTATTTTCATTTTTTCATTATATAGGTTTTTAACACAAAAATCAAGTAAAAAAAGTGTGATAGTTTAAAATGACACTAAATTATGTTTTTTATTATATGACAGCCAAATATCACAGAAAAATAATTTCAAAAAACAATTTTTACTCTTTTTTATCTTTATATTTATGATAAAAAAATTATAATATGAAATTTTTGTTTGTTTTTTGCTGAAATATTTAAAAGGTATTATTTGGCACTGGATTATGTTAAAGAATAACGAATATTCCTTTTAACTTTGTTGCTAAGTTTTTTCATGTATTATAGCACTTTAAAGATGTGTTTGTTGGTGCTTTAGATATAAAAAAATACACTTTTGGCAAAGTGTATTTTTTTGTTTTAACCTGTGATTTTATGCATATTTCCAAACAGAATAAAGTGTGGTGTGCGAGTTGAAACTCATTTGT
>CALWKH010000056.1 GCA_944381195.1 uncultured Clostridia bacterium | reverse complement strand
AAAATATGAAGATGAATATCATTTGTTTGAGCAGTGTTCCATTGATAAACTTTAAAAAACAAATAAACTCAGTAAAATAGTTGATAATTATCAAAAAATAGATAAAAGATTATATTTATTAAGTTTTTATAACTAAAAAATAATATTAGAAAAAATTATTATATTATCAATTTTGTAAACATACAAAAACGAACTTTGATTTCTCAAAGTTCTTTTTATTCTTGTCTGGTGCGGATGAGAGGAGTCGAACCCCCACGGTTTCCCACTAGATCCTAAGTCTAGCGCGTCTGCCAATTCCGCCACATCCGCATGATTATTGATTATATACCAAAATTGATAAAAAATCAAGCAAAAAGCCAAAATTTGTTGCTTATTGCACTTGTTATTAAAAATCTTTTATGCTATAATAACCCAGAATTAAGTTTTGGTGGTTGTTTATGGAAAAAGAGTCTTTAAAACAAATTGTGAACATTTGCAGTCTGGTTATTGCTGTGTGCATGCTTTTGGGGGCACTTTCTTTCTTTATTTCTCAAATTGTTTCTGTTTCTGGCTTTATTGGTTATATTCTCAGCGTTTTTGCTTCGCCACTCGTAACAACTTTTTCACTTTTTATAAATCTTGGCGGAAGCCTGCTTTCTGCGTTTATTGTAATTGCTTTGTTTTTGGCTGTTGGGATTTTTCTTTTGGTTGCATCTATTATAAATATTTATAAAGATAATTTGCCAACAGCAAACGCACAACTTTCAGCACTTATTTTATCTGTAATTCTTTCAATAATTATGTTTGTTTGCACATTCGTTTTTGGATTTAATTTTGAGCAAGCAAATTCTGTTTGGTTTTATCTTTGGACATATTTATTCTTTGTTTTATGTATTATAGCATTTATTTTTTCAAGTATATACAATGCAAAAATCATAAAGGAGGGCACAAATGATACAAAAGATGAAACAACTGAATCAAAATGATGCATTTTTCTTTTATCAACTTGAAAACGAAATTAAAAACAATGGAGTGGAAAGTCCACGTGTTGCTAGAGCAATTCAAAAGATTTGTGAAGATAAAAAGTATGATTTGGCTTTAAAGGTTGCCACAAATTTTCAGTTTAAAAATATGGCAATAGTTGAACAACTTAGTGAAACTGTTGCTGCAAGCAATGACCCTGAACTAAATTATTATTTTGCAACCAAGGTAAAAAAGGGCTCGGTTAATAAAAATGTTGATGTCGTTGTGACAAGTCAGAATCCAAAATATAGCTATCTTCTTTTACAAAGTGAAAAAGTAACAAAAAATCAAAGCGAACAACTTTCACAAACAATTCAAGAAAGCAAAAACCCCAAATATATTGCACTTTTGTCCATTTTTAGAATTGGGAAAAGACATAAAAATAAAAAAAGAATAAAAAAAGAAAAAGTGTTTGAATAAAAAATATCCAAGGTTAATAAATCTTGATGCTAGCAGATAAATGAAAAAATCTAATAATTTTTAAGTTAGTTTCAAAAAATTTAGCCCGATGGGTATTTTGCTTTATAAAGATGTTTCTATTATTAAGCATATAAAAATTTTGTTTTCTGCGTTTAGAAGATTTAATGGAACTAAATGCAAAATAACATTGTAGATTTTGTTCTAAATATTATTGTTTTCGTTTTGAAAAGAGGGGGGCGGGGGCTTGCACGCTGATGCGTGCTGGCGTGCATTTTTTGCCAAAAAATGCACGTTGCGTTTAAAAAACGCAAAGCCCCCGCTTGTTCTTTTCCACAGACTTCTATATAAAAGATTTGTATAACAAGAAGAATATAAATAAAAAATAAAATCTAATCGTTAACATAAAACAAAACTCCCAGCACCGACTGTTGCTTTACTCACAAAGATTGGGGGCTATAATCTGTTAATCACTCCTTATTTTGTGTGGGCTGACACACAAGTGCGAAGCCCCTTGACTCGTTTTGTGGATTCAAAAAAGTTTGAGTGTGAAAAATAAAAATAATATTAAAATAATTAAAATTTATATAAAAATAAATAACTGTTGGTCAATTATTTATAAACTAAAAATTGTGGAAAAAAATTTATACCACTATATTTTTTCTGTTAGTTTAAAGGGGAATCAGCCCCATATCAGTTTTTCCAGCAAAACATATTCAAAGTTTTATAGCTATAAAAAAATGACTTCTGCTCATCAGCAGAAAACATTTTTGTTAATTAAAATCTTTCTATATATTTCCATTAAATTTTGCTTTTTGTCCAAGTTCTTCTTCAATGCGCAAAAGTTCGTTATATTTTGCCACACGGTCGCTTCTTGAAGGTGCACCGGTTTTAATCTGTCCAGCGTTTGTGCCAACAGCAAAATCAGCAATATAGTTGTCCTCGGTTTCACCACTGCGGTGTGAGATAATGGTGTTAAAACCCGCTTTTTGTGCAAGGTGAATTGTTTTAAGCGTTTCGGTAACACTTCCAATTTGGTTGAGTTTAATCAAAATTGCATTTGCAGAACTCTCTTCAATGCCACGCTTTAAAAGTTCCTTGTTCGTAACAAAAAGGTCATCACCAACAACTTGAATTTTGTTTCCAACCTTTTTGGTGAATTTTTGCCAAGAGTCCCAATCATCTTCAGCAAATGGGTCCTCAATTGAAATAATAGGATATTTTTTAATCAAGCCAAGATAGAATTTCATAAGTTCGCTTTTTGAAAAAAGTTGGTCCGTTTTCCAGAAATAATATTTGTCTTTGTGTCCAAGATTCATTGCTTCTTCAAACATTTCGTTTGCTGCAACATCAAGAGCAATGGCAAAATCTTTCTTTGGCTTAAATCCGCTTTGGGTCATGGCAAGCACAATGTAATCAAGTGCCTCTTCATCACTTGCAAAGTTTGGAGCAAAACCACCTTCATCACCAACCGCTGTTGAAAAGCCGTCTTTTTTAAGAAGTGCTTTAAGGTTGTGGAACAGGGTGGCACACCACAAAAGTGCTTCATTATATGTGCAAGCCCCAACAGGCACAATCATAAACTCTTGAATGTTCAGATTGTTGTCTGCGTGCTTTCCACCATTGATAACATTCATCATAGGTCGTGGAAGGAGGGAAGAATCTTTGTTGATGTGTTTAAAAAGCGAAACTTTTTTCACATTCGCCGCTGCCTTCAAGCAGGCAAGTGAAACACCCAAAATTGCATTTGCACCCAAAACGCTTTTGTTTTTAGTGCCGTCAAGGTTAAGCATTGCTTTGTCTATTTCTTCTTGATTTAACACATTTTTGCCAATCAAGTTTTTTGCAATAATTTTGTTCACATTGTTAACTGCTTTTAAAACGCTTTTGCCAAAATAATAGTTCTTATCATTGTCCCTTAATTCCAGCGCCTCTTTGCTTCCCGTTGATGCGCCAGATGGCACAGATGCTCTGCCAAAAAATCCATGTTCGGTGGTAACATCAACTTCAACGGTTGGTGTTCCCCGAGAATCTAAAATTTGACGAGCCTTTATTTTTTTTATTTTTTCAACTTTCATTTTTTCACCTCAAAAACAATTATATCAATAAAATTTTGAAAAGTAAAAAGAAAAAAGGGAGAATTTTTCAAAAGTTAAAATTTTTAATCAATCGTTAAGTTGCATTTTGTTTTTGCTTGTGCTAGAATAGAAACATTGAGGAGAAAAAAATGAATATACTAGACGAATTGAAAGAGCGTGGGCTTGTTAAACAAACAGTCTTTGAAGATGAATTAAGCGAAATTTTGAAAAAGGGAGAAAGAATAACTTGCTATTGCGGTTTTGACCCTTCGGCAGATAGTTTGCAAATGGGCAATGTGGCTGCACTTTGCCTTCTTCTTCGTATGCAAAAAGCGGGGCATAAGGTAATTGCTTTAATCGGCGGGGCAACTGGAAACATCGGTGACCCAACAGGCAGAAATGATATGCGCCCCGAGAAAACAAAAGAGCAGTTAGAACACAACATCTCTTGCATCACAAAGCAAGTGCAAGATTTCTTTAAAAGAAATGGAAACGGTGATGTGCTTGTTGTTAATAATCATGATTGGACAAGTAAACTTTCCTTTTATGACTATTTAAACGAAATTGCAAAACATATGTCTGTTAACCGTATGCTTGCAAGCGAATGCTTTAAGGCACGCATGGAAAATGGACTTACTTTGGCAGAATTTTCATATATGCCAATGCAGGCAAACGACTTTTTATATCTTTTCAATAAATATGGTTGCATTTTGGAGATTGGTGGAGATGACCAGTGGGCAAACATCTTGGCAGGTGTGGAACTTATTCGCCGAAAAGAGCGCAAACCAGCATTTGCAATCACACTTCCACTTTTAACAAAGGCAGACGGAACGAAAATGGGCAAAACTGCTGGCGGTGCTGTTTGGTTCGATAGAAACAAAACAAGCGACTATGACCTCTATCAATATTTCAGAAATGTTGAAGATGTGAAACTAAGCGAATATTTTAAAGCCCTAACATTTTTGCCAATTGATGAGATAGACAGCCTTTGTGGTTTGAAAGGGCAGGCAATCAATATTGCAAAAGAACGCCTTGCATACGAAATCACAAAACTTATCCGTGGTGAAGAAAGTGCCGAGCAGGCACAAAATCAGGCTCGTGCAAACTTTGGTGGAAATTTCCAAGATATGCAAGCAATGGAAATAAAGCGTGAAAACGCCGAAAATATCATTGACCTTTTGCTAGCAACAAAAATGGCATCTTCTCGTGGTGATGCAAAACGCCTTATTGATGGCAAAGCGGTTAAAATTGATGACGAGGTTATTGAAAAATATGACCACCCAATCATAAAAGCAGAATTTGTCTTGCAAAAAGGCAAGAAAAACATTCAAAAAGTGAAAATATGCTAGATAAAAAGTTTATTTCTCTTCCAAAAGATGTGTTAAAAACAGGCGAGATAGTCGAAAAGAAATCTCGCTTTTTGGCTTTTGCCAAGAATGTTGAAACAAGCGAAGAAGCTAAAGAGTTCTATCGCTCAATAAAAAAAGAGCATAAAACAGCAAGACACACCGTTTGTGCATATAAACTTCAAACCCTTTCTCATTTCACCGATGATGGAGAGCCAAGTGGCACTGCGGGCAAGCCAATTTTGGATGTAATTGAAAAGCAGGGGCTTGTTAATGTGATTGTGGTTGTTGTGCGCTATTTTGGTGGCATTAAGTTGGGTGCGGGACCACTTTTGCGTGTCTATTCAAACTCGGCAAGCCTTGTTTTAAAACCACCATTTGCGCTTTTTGAAAGTTGCCAAAAATTGCAGGCAAAAATCACCTTTGCTCAGTTTGAAAACTTGCTGAAACTCGCCAGCAAAAATGAAATCAAACTTGAAAACATTGAATTTAACGAAAATGTGTTTTTGACAATAATTGCCCCAAAAAATCAAGATTTTTCTTATTTGAACATAACAGAAAAAGAAGAAATCTTTTACAGTTTCAAACAAGTCGAAGATAGCAAAAGCCTTTAAAAATAACAGGTAAAAATTACAAAAATTTTTGCCTTTGACAAAAACAATTTGTGAGAAATCATATTTTATAATTTCTACATATTAAAAAGAAAAAATTTTAAACTAGATAGAAAATTTCTTTTAAAACCTAAAAATTTTATATTAAAAGCGATATAAAAATTTTAATCTAAAAAACTGCGTTTTTAAAAAAAATTATATAAAGAGATTTAAAATTTTTTAGAGAAAAATAAAATTCTAAATAAAAAATATTAATAAAAAATCAACAATTTTAAACTGAAAAGTTGAATATTAAAAAACAAATGTTAAAATAAAAAATTTTTTAGTCAAGAGGTGAGAATATGCCAACAATCACAAGCCTTGGAAAAAATAAAAAAAAAGTTGCCGTATACTTGGACAACAATTTTTTTTGTTTTTTAACGCCTTTCACAATTTTTAAATATAAACTTGCGGAAAATCAAGAAATTTCACAAGAAAAACTCAAAGAAATTCAAATTGAAAGTGAATTTAACATTGCTTTTGATTTGGCACTTAACTATATTACCAAATATCAAAAAACAGAAAAAGAAACAAAAGACTATCTTTTTTCAAAGGGCTTTGTTCCAGAACTTTGCGACAAAGTGGTGGAAAGACTGAAAGAATATCACTATCTCGATGATGTTAGTTTTGCGCAGAGTTATATCAGCATGAACCAGAATAAATATGGCAAGAACAAAATCAAACTTCTTTTAAAACAAAAGGGAATTGACGAAGAAATCATCAAAAACCTTGATATTTCCGCCGACCAAGAAGCACTTGTTGCGCTTGCTTTAAGATATCTTAGAAACAAAGAAAGAACTTTTGAAAACAGACAAAAATGCGCAAGACATCTTTTTTCAAAAGGCTTTTTATATGAAGATATAAATAAAGCACTAAATCAAATTTTTAAAGGAGATACAGATGAAAGTTGGGAATGATATTGTCGAGGTGAAAAGATTTTTTGAACTGGTGTCAAACAAAAAGTTTATCTCTCGTGTTTTCACCGAAAAAGAACAGGCGCACATTTTTGCTTTAAAAGACAAGCAAAAACAGGCAGAGCGCATGGCGGGCAAATATTCAGCAAAAGAGGCAATCGCAAAAGCACTGGGTTTTGGAATCAGTGAGGGCATAGATTTTCTAAGCCTTGAAGTTTTGCCAAACGAAAAAGGCGCACCCGTTGTTTTTTTGCACAACAAAGCACTTGAAATTTTCCAAAAACACTTTTCACAAATTGAAGTTTCAATTTCAAACACTGCAAATA
>CALWKH010000055.1 GCA_944381195.1 uncultured Clostridia bacterium | reverse complement strand
ATTTTTAACATCTAATTTTTAATTCTAAATTTGATTAAAAATTAAAACTTTCTAATTTTATGAATTAACTTTTAGCAAAAAACTCAAACTATCAAAATATGTAAAAACCTATAAAAATCAGGGAAAATCACATTTTTTATTTACTTTTGCACATTTTTTTGCATTTTTAACCGCATTTTTTTGCAAAATGAAATTTTTTTGTTATTTCAATATAAGTTTACAAAATAAAATATACAAAGAAAATTAAATAAAATATTTATAAAATTAAAAAACAATTTACTCTATTTCAGCATATAAAATTTCAAGGAGTTTTATATGTTTAATTTATTTAAAAAAGAAAAAGATGTGTCAAGCATTTTTAAATATCTTTTAAAATCACCCGCATTTTTCACAAACCTCACACCAACTGATAACCTTGCACAAACAACAGGAAGCATGAAGTTTTATCAAACACCCTATGGAATTGTTGTCCTCACTGAACTAAAAAATCTTGCAAAATCACAAAAACTGTTACAAATAAAATTAACATCAAAGCCAACTTGCGAAAAAATCAGCAAAGAGTTTTTCTTGCCAACCTTTTTTCCTGATATGATAAACACCGATGACTATGCGCTATCCGCTTTTTTGAGCAGTGAACTGGACTTCAAAATACTTTCAGGAAAAACAATTGCCATTTTATCAGCACAAGAAAACAACAAGGTGATTGCGTGTGGCAAAATCATAAAAACATAAACATTACAGCATTAAATCATAAAAACTAAATTTACGTCTTAAAAACTTATTTTTAAATCTAATAAAAAACAAAAAGTAAGTAATACTCAAAAATAAACCACACACCAAAATGCAAATTATAATTTTAAAATAAAAAATCTATTATTTCATAAAAAGAAGTTGCATTATAAAAATCACATTAAAAATAGAAATCACATTAAAAAACATCATCAGCAGAAGTTTATGCAAATAACAAAATCAAACCAAAAAAAGACTTTTACAAGTCTTTTTAAAATTATTTTTTACACACCCGAACTTCCAAAACCACCCTCACCACGTTCGGTGTCTTGGTCAACATCACCCGTCTTAATCTCAAACTGATAGAGTTTAGAAACAACCATTTGCGCAATTCTGTCGCCAACATCGGCAATAAACTTTTCATCAGACAGATTGCACAAAATGATGCCAATCTCTCCACGATAGCCTTCGTCAATGGTTCCAGGAGAATTTAAAACAAAAACACCCTTTTTCAAAGCAAGCCCACTTCTGCTTCTTATCTGTGCTTCGGTGCCTCTTGGCAGTTTTACTGCAAGCCCAGTTTTAACAAGCCCCCAACTTTTTGGAGCAATCTCGCACCTTTCACTTGCACACAAATCAAGTCCAGCATCTCCCTCGTGAGCAAAGACAGGAATCACTGCATTTACGCTAAGTTTTTTAAATATAATTTTATCCATTTTGTTTCTCCTTTCTTTATTTTGCAAAATTTTTGCTTAAAATTTTGAATTTTTATTAATTTTATATGATTTTTTTATGTTTTTGTGGCTAAGCCCAAAAAATTAACATATTAAATATATTTTTTAACTTTATAAACCGCCTAAACTATGCACTTAAAAATCAGTTCATTTTCTAAAAACTGTGCAGACAAATGCCAATCTGCTAGCAACAAATTAAAATCATCAAGCATACTAACCATAATGCTATTAAGCGCAGTTTGAACTGCGTTGCCACCTTCATTATTGTTATCAAACAAAATTTCAAGAAGCAAGTCGTTGCTATCTTCTGTTAGTTTGTTAAACCACATACTTGAAGATAAAACCTCATATGTTTGATTGTTAAAAGTTGCTTGATAGTCGATATAGATAAAATCTGGAAGTTCAGCAAAAAAATCAGCAAGCTCTGCGTCCTCAATGTCATCTGCAAGCGCACCAAGTTTTATTTTTGCTATCACATTAACAGAGGTTTCTTGATTTTCGGTATTCAGGCTCACAAACTCCAAAATAGACATCAAATTTTCACCGTCTTCATAAAGGTCATCAATCCAGCCAGCCTGCAATGCACTGTTTAGAAAACAAGTTAAATCTCTCACCGAAAGTTGCAAACTGGTTTGATTATAGATTAAATTATCATAAACAGTATTTTGATAGATAAATGAATGCATTTCATCAAAGATTGGCTCTCCATTCTTAGTAGATACAGCACTGCTAAATTTTGCCTCAAAATCAGCAATCTCTTGGTCTGTTATTAGATTATCACTCATTTGTTCATCGGTTATATTAACATCCAATTCTTCCAAAAGAGTTGTATATCTTTGCCAATTTCCAGAACCAGAAAACATATCAATAACGCCCACCAAACAAAAAATCAGCACAAAAACAATAACACACAAACCAAGCCATGACCTTCGCCAACAGCCTTTTTTTGTTTTATATTTTTGCGCTTTTTCTTTTTTTGCCATATCAACACCCTTAATTTTTTCATTAAAAATATACAGCATAAACAACAATGCCAATAATCACAAGCGGAACAATAAGCCCCGCCATCCATGATAGAAGTCTCATTCCACACATAACACACCTTAAAATATCAAAACATTTTTATTCCAACAATTAAACACAATGGGAATTTCACGCTTAAATATTATAATAAAAATTTTTTCCTTTGGCAAATAAAACAAAACATCTTTTAACTAATTCTTATGTTATAATCACATTTTCTCATAATAAAAAAACAAAACCACAAACTGTGCGTTTTGGTTCTATTTTTAGAAATTTGTTAAAATTTAAGTTAAAATCACAAAAATTTAGCATTTTCTATGCCTTTTTCTTGCGCTAAGCGATATTTTTCAATCATTTTGTCTTTTTTCTTTTTCTTGATATCCAAATAAATTTGATATGCAATAATGCCCAAAATTGCACAACTTGCACCAAACAAAAGCCCAGCAACAACATCAGTAAAGTAATGAACGCCCAAGATTATTCTTGAAAAACCAACAAAGAAAATTGCAAGCGCAGACAGAGCAGAAAGCACTCCCTTAAGCCAAGGCTTCAGTTTATCAGAAGTAACCACAAAATAAATCACCAAGACAAACAAACATGCAACAGTAATTGAATGTCCACTTGGAAAACTTGAGGAACTTTCTGTCATCCACCACATCGCCTCGTCTGGTCGTGGTCGCTCAATGATTGATTTAAGCAATCTTTGCAAAAGCCATGAAATCAAAACAGTAACTGCCATGAACCATGTTTTGCTTCTAAATTTCCAAACAATTCCCAAAATAACAATAAATGCCACCACAAAATATGTATATCCAAGTTCAGTTATAATGCGGTTGAACCAATAGAACGCACCGCCCTCTTCACCACGAATTGAATATGCCCACTCAGCAATTGCGCTGTCTGCTGGCAAGGCGCTAAGATCAACACTATAAATTAAAATCAAAATGGTAATAAAACCAGCCAGCATAATACCAAGGGGTATCAATGTTGATAACAAAAATTTTTTTGTCATTCGTTAATCCTCTTTTGTTTTTTAAATTATATTTTATTTTTATATTAAAAGTCAAACAAAAACAGTAAATTTTAAGACAAATACAATATTTATATATTATAACCAAAATTTTTAAATATATCTAAAACGCTTTTTATTTTTCAAAAAATCGTGTAAAATATAATAAAAACAATAAAAAGGCAATAAAAAATGATAAGAGAAGTTAAAATTCAAGATTTACCAAAAATGCAGGCTTTAGCAAAACAACTGTTTGAGATGCATTATCTTGTAAGACCCGATGTATATTACAGCAGGCACTGCATGAACAAAAAATATCTACAAAGCATTATAGACAACCCTTTGCAACACTGCTTTGTTTATGAGAAAGAAAAAGAAATTTTGGGCTATATTTTAATAACAGAACTTAAATACGCAAAAAACTCAGCACATAAAAAGCATAAAATTGGGGAAATTTCAAACATCATAATAGACCAATCAAAGCGCAATCAACACATAGGCAAAGAACTTTTTTGTCTTGTTCAAAAATTAGCAATTGAAAATAAAGTTTTTGCCATTGAAGTAAGTGCCTTTGCATTCAATAACACAGCAACAAAATTTTATGAAAACATGGGCATGAGCGCAAAAACAATTTGCTTTGAAAAATTGTTAAATAAACAATATCAACAAAAAATAAGTCAAATAACCATAAAAAGTTCAGATAAAACAACCGAAAATTTAACTGAAAATCAAAAACTTTAATGTAAAAAAACATTAAAAATAGAGCGCCAAAAAATTAAACAACAAAGCAAAAACAATTACCAAATAAATTTAGATAAAAATTTTTAATATACATTTAACATTTTCTCTAACAAAACACAACAACAGCGCCATATCCAAGCAATTTATAATTATAACAAAAACAAAATTACCACAATAAAGTTTTAAATTTTATTCAAGCAAAAAACAAATTATACAAAAAATAAAAAGGAAAAATTATGGAATACAAAAAGATAACAAATCAAGATTTTTTATGCAATAAAAATGAAATTTTAAATCAAATCAACTTGATTTTAGAAACTCCTGAAAATTTTGCTGAGAGAATAAAATCTCATTACGAAGAGATGTTTGGCTCTGATAAAGCCTATATGCTTGTTGCATACAAAAACAGTTTGCCTGTTGCCTATGCTTTTGTGCGTTACTATGCCGAAACAGAGCAAAACTGCATAATGGATGTCAATACAAACAAAAATTTCCAGAACCAACATATAGCGACCAACCTTTTAAATCATTTAATCAGTGATTTCTTCAAGCATAACAAAGATGACCTCTATCTTTGGGTAAAACCTGAAAATGTGATTGCAAAAAAGATATATGAAAAACTTGGATTTAAAACAATAAAAAACATCCCCACAAAACTGCCATTTTTTAAAAATATTAAAGATTGTGATTTTTACAAATGCACAATAAACTCATTTACCCCACTTGGCGCACAAACAAAAATTAAAAACCAACAAAAATAATGCAACATCATAAAAAATGTGATGCAATAACATATAACAAAGCACTTTTGTTAATTTTTTTATACTTATCTTAACTTATTTCCAAAATGTTTTATAAAATGTTGCAACAAAGCAAAAAATGTGATAAAATAACGCTCATATGGAAAGGTGTCAGAGTGGTCGAATGTGCTTGTCTCGAAAACAAGTGTTCCGAAAGGAACCGAGGGTTCAAATCCCTCCCTTTCCGCCAATCAATTTCGCGTTTGAACACCGATAAATTTAGATATATTTTTACCAAAGGTGTTGCGGGCGTGATTTTTTATAGAGATAGGTAGAAAGCTTATCTCTTTTTATTTAATAACTCCTTATTATCTTTGCCTTTCGCCAGTGGTGGTTAGCAAAATTCTCGTATGAAGTCAACGGAAGGAAATATCGCTTAAATAATTTAATAAAATGTTTTATTCAAGACTAGGTTTTTAACCTGGTCTTTTTTTATTGTCAGTTAAATAATTTCAATACAATATTTTCTTCTTTGTCGTTGACTTCCTACACAAAAATCACAAAGTAAAAGCACCTACCCAAATTTTGCTTTTGTTTGTTTCTGTCGAAAGACAAATCTAATAAGGAGGTGTTAAAAATGAATGAAAAAGAAAGAAAAAAAGTAAAGTTTAGTCTAACAAAATTTACTAAAAAAGGTTCTTTCAGATTTGTAGGATTTGGCGAAATTGACAATGAAAATCTTTATACAAAATCTAAAATTTATGAAGATTGCATTAGATATTGTCATAAATTAGTTAATTCTACAAACGAATTCAAAGGCAGCTTCACAGAATTTGAAGAAATCGAATTTGAAAACGAAAAGCATCAAATTGTTAATCTTGAAATTGAAAACTGCTACTCGCTATGGTTTAGAATTTTAAATTAAAAGGAGTTAAAAATGGAAAATCAAAATTATTATTTGAAAGAATTTCAATACTTTGATGGTTATACAGAAATCATATTTAATATTGTTGATATCAACTTTAATAAGATGACAATCACTTTGGCTATAACAAATCAAGGTAAAATTAGTGTCATTGAATATGACTTAAAAAGAGATAAAGAAAATAATCTCTATTTTGAATATGGTTGTCAATATGAAAAAATTGCTGTTGACGACTTTGAAAACATTGAAGATTAAAAGGAGAAAAACTATGTGCGAAATACAAATGGTTATTGGCTCTTGGGGTTCATACAATGAATGCAACGAAAGAGCATTAGGTTCAAAATGGCTAAATCTTGGTGATTATGAAGATTGGAGTGAGATTGAAAAAGAACTTAAAAAAGAAGGTTTCAAACTTAAAGGTATAGATGAAGAATTATTTATTCAAGATATTGAAGGCTTTAACGCTGATGGAATAAACTGCGACTATACTCACCCAAAAGAAATATTTGAATTATTAAAAGAAGCAGAAGTGCTTGATGATGATTATAAATATGAACTTATGCAAGCGTATTTAGATGTGAGTAACTTTGACGATTTTGAAGAATTAGTGAACAATAAAGGCTCACGATGGGACGATGATATTCACATATATAAAGGCTATGACTGGGAAGATTACGGACGAATGATATACGGAGAAATGTGTTATCAAGTACCAGAAGTTTTAGAAAGCTTTATAGACTTTGAAGCCTATGGGAAATACATGGGTGATTGCTATTGTGAAGAATATAGCGATGGCATTATTGAAATTTGTTAAATTAAGGAGATTAAAAATATGGAAAAAGA
>CALWKH010000054.1 GCA_944381195.1 uncultured Clostridia bacterium | reverse complement strand
TTGAAGGGAATAATGTGCAGAAAAATTTTGAAAAAACAACAAAGCAGGCAATCAGCACTTTTGAAGAAAACTATGGGAATTGTGCCAAAGGTAAAAGCATTTTGAGAAAAATTGAAAACCTTGACCAGACGCAAATCTATGATGATTTCAATAAGATTTTTGTATCTCAAAAACAAGAGGCACGAGAAAGAAATTTGGACTTTTCGCCTTTTGAAAAAAATGATAATTTTTCATTTTAAGATTTTTGTGGGCTTTGTCCACCTTTTTTTATTATATAAAAATCAATGAATGTTATGTGGGCTTTGCCCACACTGCATTTTTATATAAAGGTTGGGGGTGGTTGTGGGCGCTGCCCACGATATAAAAATATTTAAAACAGAGGGCGTTTTGTGGGCGCTGCCTTTCGCCCGCAAGGAACCTTCCTTGACCTATTTTGGCACCAATGTGTTTTACAAGGGTAAAGAATGATAATGTTCCTTGACTAACTTTGCTCCAATGGGGGTAGGGTGTTTTTATAGTTTTTGCCCACATAAAAACTCTAATATTTATATTTAAAACAAAAAATGAACTTTAGTATGTTATTTTTGAAACTTATATAAAAAGGAACTTACTTTGTGTAAGTAGTTCCTTTTTCTTTATTCTGCTAGTTTCAAAATTGCTTAACCTTGAAAGTTCATTTTATTTATGAAAATATATTTATAAAACTTTAATTAAAATTTTATTTGTTAAAATTGTTTGCTGTTTTGATGCTTGCTAACTTTTCTTTTTTGATTGCATTTTGATTGCCAATTTTTTTGATGAGTTGTAAAAGTGGAAATTGCAAGACAAGACAAACAAGCGTTCCAAGTGCGGTCATCAGTGCAATCTGTGAGGCGGTCATTCCTTTGACGGTGGACAGAAATATTGTGTCTATTGCCATGAAGAACAAAAGGTCGCCAGAAAGAGAACTGAAATATGGATAAAGTTTGATTGTGCTGACCTTTTGCATTGCCTGCTCCTTTGCTTTTTATTTATATTAAACTTTTTGAAAGCATATGTCCAGTTAAAAAGCGGGTGTTTGTTTTCTTTTTCTATCTCTTGTTCGGTTTCAAGGTTTAAGAATGGATAGGTTGTTGAAATGTGATTTTCGTCATAATATTTTTTCTGAATTTTTGGGTCATGAAGACGCTGTTTGCAAGTTTTTTCTTCTTCTTTGAATAAAGACAAAAGTTGACCATTTATGTCTTGAATGGAAACTGGAATTTTGATGTGATATTCTTCTTTGCCTTCGATTTTTTGTTGCCCAGCATATTCGGGAATGTTTGTGCTGAGTTTAAAATATACATTGCTTGCACCGATTATGTGTTCGTCAATTATGACAGGGGTGTGAAGATAGTTTTTATAGGCAGAAAGCATATCTTGAAACCTGTTTTCAAAACGCCCTGCTGTGATGCCCATTAAAATCTTTTTCTGTCCTTCAAGATATTTTTCCACTTGAATTTTATCAAGGGTATATTTTCTTTTTGTGTCGGATACCTTTTCAATTTCCTCGGCAACCTGCTCGGATAGTTTGCGCTTCAAGAAATAGATAAGATAGTCATCTATGCTTAAAACTTCGCCATATCTGTTTTGAACAACATTTTGGCTGTTATTTAAAATTTTCTTTATGCTTTCTTTCTGCTCTTCAATGCACATTTTGAAAATAATTTCTCTTTCACTGTTAAATGACGAAAGTTTATATTTTGGGTCTTCACCAAAGCCAATGAATTCCGCACCTTCAATGGTGGCAAGAAGCGGGTTTTTCTTTTCTGTGTTCGCAAAAAACTGCGGGTGCTTTGACTTTATCTGTTTCAAAAGGTCAACATATGTTTGTGCGTAATCATAGGTTGTGTAGATGATGAAGGTGTCGTTTCTGATGTCTCGTGGCGCAAATTTTATATGCATTGGCAGTTTGTTTTCATAGCAATAATCAACCACCATGGTGGCAACTGGCAAAATGTTTTTTGATTCAAGGTTGATATAAAGTCGAACATCTCGGTTAAAGTCATCATTGATTGGGCTGTATATGTGCAAAAAGCCATCCATAAAAGAATTAAAATATGGGAAAAAGCCCTGGTTTTTGACAGCATGCCAATGTTCTGTTTTAAATTCGTTTTTAAATTGGTGAATGAAAAAGTTGCTGTATCCATCATTTTTCTCAATGTTTTCGGGCAAAAATCTTGGCTCTGTTCGAAGTTTTTTAAGGTCAGTTTGAATGAAGTCGGTGAGTTCGTTATTATTTGTTGTTAGTGTGTATTTTTGAAAAAAGCCATACCAATTTTTATAGACTTCTTTCAAAAAATCTTCAACCTGAAAGTCCTTTATGTCTTCTTGCGTCTTGTGCGCATTTTGAGATATCAAAAAAATATAGGATCATTTGTTTCGCTGTCTTTTGTCTCGGCGTAAATTCTGTCTATTAACTTCTCATATTCCGTTTGGTCGAAAATGACCGTTTTTAAAAAATCTTTCTTTGCTTGCTCCACTTTATTTTCCTTTTAAAATGCTAAAAATATTATAGCATTTTTAGTGATTCAAGTCAATATGGATATTTTTTGTTTTATGATTGAATAAGTTTTTTAAAACTTATATTTATTGATATAATATTCCACTTCACAAAAACTCATGTGGCGCCAAGATAGGTAAAGGAGTTTCGCTCCTTGCTGCGCGAAAGGCGGAGCCCACAAAATCTCCCAACCTTTATGATACAAAAAGTGTGGGGTGGAACCCACAAACACCCCCAACCTTTATATAAAAATGCAGTGTGGGCAGAGCCTATAAAACGCCCTCTGTTTTAAATGTTTTTATATCGAGGGCAGCGCCCACAGAAAAAAGTTTTAATATAAAATTTATTTCTTGTTTGTTATATGCGTTTTAAAAAATTAAGTTGCAATGTTAATATGAAAAAATTGGCTTTTGTTTTGGTTTAGATTTTTATTTGCCTTATTTTGCATAAAATGCTTTGTTTTACACAACTTTTTTATAACAAAAAGACAAAAATTGTCTTAATCTGTTTGACTTTAAATGCGCTTTTAATTTATTATTTTATGAAAGGAGAAAACAATGGTAAATTCACTGCTGTCAAAACTGAAAGAAAGTCTTTTGTCTATTTTGCCAATCACTGCCATTGTTTTAATTTTGGGGCTTTGGGTAACACCTGTGCCAGCAGAAAATTTGATTTCCTTTGGCATTTGCTGTGTGATTATGTGGATTGGAATTGGTCTTTTCACTCTTGGTGCAGACATATCAATGTCGCCAATGGGACAACACATGGGAAGTTATCTGGGAAAAACAAACAAGGTTTGGCTGATTATTCTTTGCGCTTTTATTTTGGGCTTTATCATCACCATTGCCGAGCCAGACCTGTCTGTTCTTGCGGGGCAGGTTCCACAAATCAATTCTTATGTGTTCATTGTTGGCGTGTCTGTTGGGGTTGGAATTTTCTTTATGGTGTCTATCCTGCGAATTTTGTTTAAGTTAAGTTACAGTGTGATTACTGCAATTTCATATGCAATCATTTTTTTGCTTGTGATTTTTATTGACCAAGGCATCATTCCGCTTGCTTTTGACGCTGGCAGTGTTACAACTGGTGCGATTTCGGTGCCGTTTATGGTTTCACTGGGCGTTGGTCTTGCGTCCGTTCGTGGAACAGGTTCAAAAGAAGACAGTTTTGGGCTTGTTGGTCTTGCAAGTGTGGGACCCGTTTTGTCTGCCATTATTTTGATGTGGGTTATGGGTGTTACTGATGCGGCTGCCGATGCCAGTGAGGCAATGACTTTTTCGCAAGCGTTTGCAACCTGTTTTCTTGATGCATTGATTGTTATTTTGCCAATTGCTGTGCTGTTTGGAATTTTCCAAATCTTTGCGCTGAAACTTCCACGAAAGCAAATTTTGAAAATTGTTATGGGAATTTTTTATTCATATATTGGCATTGTGCTTTTCTTGGTTGCTGTTAATGTTGGTTTTCTTCCTGTTGGAAAGATGATTGGAGAACAACTGGCAAGCGGACTGAGTGAATGGTTTATTCCAATTTGCTTTGTGATTGGTTTTTGCATGGCAATGGTGGAACCTGCTGTTCATGTTCTGTGCAAGCAGATTGCAGAGATAACAAACGGCATGATAAAACGAAAAACAATTCTTCTTTGCATTACCTTTGGTGTTGCTGTTGCGCTGGCGCTTTGTGCGGTTAGAGTTTTGACGCACATTTCAATTCTTTGGATTTTGGTGCCTGCATATGCGCTTGTAATTTTGCTTTCCTTTTTTGTTCCAAAGTTGTTTGTGGGAATTGCATTTGATGCGGGCGGAGTTGCAACGGGAACAATGGCAACCACTTTTGCAATGCCACTGATTATTGGTGCTGTGTCTGCAACGGGTGGCAGTCTGCTTCTGGACGCATTTGGAACGCTGGCGCTTTGTGTGGTTGCTCCAATTTTGATTGTGTTTATCTTTGGTGTTATCTATCGAATTGGAGAAAAGCGTGTCAAGAGTTCTGCTGAAGATGTCAAGGGCAGTGTTATTATTGAATATGACTAAACTAAATTTGCTTGTTAAATTGTTTTAATGGAGTTACAAAGATGCAGTATTTGTTTTGAATTATTGAAAATACATTTAGAAGTATAATATCAATCGAGTCTTAATTATGTTATAAAATAAATAATCAAATTATGAGGAAAAAATATGCTTAAAAAAATAAAGAAATCAGCCATATTGATTGAATTTGGAAATGATAAAGATTCATTGGATTATTGTTTCTTTCTTTATTGTTGCTGGTCTTACGCTGGAAATTACAAGTGTGTTTACAAATCGTCTGTTATGGGGTCCTAGAGTTGTTGGTGTGTTAGGTTTTAGTTTGGGAATATTTTGCATCATTGACCACATCATTTTTAAAAAACGACTAAAAATATGGAATCAAAATAAAAGCAGTAAAAGGAGTGAAAAATGAGAAAACAAAAAGCGCCGTTCAAGGCTCTTGTTGCAATTGTTCGCAGAGAGAAAACGGACTTTGCAAACAAACTTTTGCAAAAACTGGGGGTTTGCTCGTTGGTTACCACCTTTGGACTTGGTGTTGACCGCAGTGGAGTGCTGGAACTTTTGGGGCTTAAAAACGCTGAATGCACCGTGATTTTTGGACTGGCAGACAGCACCAAAACAGCCTTTGTTTTGGGCGTTCTTGAAAAGGAACTTAACTTCCAAAACCCAGACAATGGCATGGCGCTTAGCATTGACCTTTCTGCAATTGCAAAAAATTCGCTTGGCGTGCTGACCGCATCGTGTAAGGCATGCCTTGCAGAAAAGGAAAATAAACAAGAAAACACAGATAAGCAGGAAAAAGAAGAAAAGCAAGATAAAGTTAATTTATCAGACAAACAAGAAAAAGAGGACAAGGAAAACAAAGAAGATAGGAAGGATAGAGAAGAAAAACTAGACAAAGATAATAAGCAAGAAAAACACGGTAAACAGGATAGATATGTTATAGTGGAAAAAGAAAACAAACAAGATAAACAAGGCAGGTTGGATAGATATATTATATTAAGAAAACAAAGCAAAGAAGAGAAAACGCAAAAAGAAGATAAATTATATAGACAAGATAAAAAAGTTATTCTAAAACAAAAAGCACAAAAAGTAGATGGTGAGAAAATCACTCAAATAACTGATGCACAAGAAGCAGAGCAAAACAAAGCAAAGGAGGCTGAAAAATAATGACCAAAAAACAAAATTTTTCTTTGATTTTAACCATTGTTGATGCTGGATTTTCCGAAAATGTGATTGAAGCAAGCAAAAAGGCGGGAGCATCTGGCGCAACCATTATAAGTGGCAGAGGAACAAGCCAAAACGAAGATAATTCGTTTATGGGTGTTTCCATTCAGCCAGAAAAAGACATTGTTATGATTCTTGTTAAAAAGACCATAAGAAAAAAGGTTATGAAAGCAATTGCCCAAGATTGCGAACTTGAAAAACAAGGTAAAGGGCTTCTTGTTTGTCTGCCTGTTGACGACACCGCTGGCGTGGGGCATTTGATTGAAAAGTAGAATTTATATTTTTAAAAGCAAAATATTTAACTTATTTTCATATTTTATTTATTAGCGTAAACTTTAATTCCACATAAACTATCACTAACAGTTTCGCTATTGGAACTCAATCTTGCATAAATTATCACCAAAAGTTCGGTATCGGAACTTTGTTGAGCAAAAATACTACTAAAAGTTCCGATAACGGAACTTTGTTTGTTAAAAAACAAACAACTTTTTGAAAAGTTGTTTGTCTGTAATTTATAAAACAGATGCATCTTGTTTTTTTCTTTTTGCTCTAGATTTATTGTTTTCATTGTTAAGTTCATGCTCAGTTTCAACATTTAAGTAGGGGTAAAGAGTGGAAATATGATTGATGTCTAAATATTGCTTTTGCACTTCAGGGTCGTGTATATTTTGAATAAATTTTTCATTTAACACTGGCGAAACTTTCATTAATTCTTCGTCTATGTCTTTCCCATTAATGTGAACTATCCATTTATATTTACCGCTGTTGTTTGGCTTTTGTCCTGCATAAAAACTGTTTTTTGTTATAATTATCAGTTGCAGTGTTTTATCATTAGTCAAAGGATATTCTAAGTTATATTCATGCTCTAATTGCTTTTTATATTCTTCTGCTAGCAGGTGAATTTTTTTATTGTATGTGCCATTTTTTATAAGATTGATTAATTCACGCTGTCCTTTTAAAAATTCAGCAACCTCCTTTGGACTTAACGCATTTTTTAT
>CALWKH010000053.1 GCA_944381195.1 uncultured Clostridia bacterium | reverse complement strand
ATGACAACAATCACACTGGCGGAGCAAGTTAGAAAATGGTTTTTAAACAGAAAATTCATGTAAAAGCAAAACATTGTCCATATTTCAAGTATAAGAGACACTGTTGTATAGGCATTAAATTACATTTCTAACAAGTGTTAAAATAAAAACCAAAAGTAATTAATTTCTGCTATAAGTAATGCATTTTTATGTTGATAAAGACTTTAAATATACCATTATAAATTGAAAAATAAAAAATTAAAGCAAAAAAGGGGCATTTGCCCCTTTTCTGTTTGTATCTATATGCAAATTTTTCGTAAAATTAACCTTGTTTTAACACTTTTTCACTTGAAATATTTTATCATATGGAGTATAATTTAAGTTATATTATGTGAGGAGACAGAAATGGAAAACAAATATCGTTCGCACCGATGCGAAGAAATCAGCAAAGATTTATTAAACAAAACGGTCAAGGTGTCTGGCTGGGTTAGCAGCATTCGTGACCATGGCGGAATTACCTTTATTGACCTTCGTGGCAACAGTGGAGAGGTTGTTCAACTTGTTGTAAACGATGACAGTAAACTTAAAGATGTGTCAAAAGAGGCGGTTATTTGCTGTGAGGGTAATGTTCGACTTCGTGGAGAGGAAAACATCAACCCAAAACTTAAAACTGGTGAGGTTGAAATTGTTGCAGACAAAATTGAAGTGCTGGGTGGAGTTTATGCGCCGCTTCCTTTTGAAGTTGAAGACAGCAAAAATGTTAGGGAAGATGTTCGACTTAAACACCGCTATCTTGATTTAAGAAATCAGCAAGTGGCAAAGAACATTTATTTCCGTGCAGAAGTAAATCACTTTTTGCGTGAAAAGATGAGAAGTCTTGGTTTTACTGAAATCACAACACCAATTTTGACAGCAAGCAGTCCAGAGGGAGCAAGAGACTTTATTGTTCCAGCAAGACAACACCCTGGGAAGTTCTATGCGCTTCCACAAGCACCACAGGTTTTCAAACAACTTTTAATGGTGGGTGGTTTTGAAAGATATTTTCAAATTGCACCTTGCTTCCGTGATGAAGATGCTCGTGCTGATCGAACAGCGGGCGAGTTCTATCAACTTGACATGGAAATGAGTTTTGCCACACAAGAAGATGTAATGTCTGTTGGCGAAGAAGTTTATTATGAACTTTTCTCAAAATTCAGTAACAAAGAGGTAAGCAAACCACCATTTAGAAGAATTCCTTTTGCCGAGAGCATGGAAAAATATGGAACAGATAAGCCAGATTTAAGAAACCCACTTTTGATTGTGGATGTTAGCGATGTTTTTGCAAACACTGGCTTTAACGCATTTAAAAACAGCACAGTAAAGGCAATTTGCGTTCAAAACATGGCGGGGCAACCACGCTCATTCTATGATAACCTAACCGAGTTTATGGTTGAAAACAAAAGCAAAGGTCTTGCATGGATAAAAGTTGAAGAGGGTCTTAAATTTAACAGTCCAATTGCCAAGTTTTTGACCGAAGAAGAACAAAAAATGTTAACTGTAAAACTTGGGGCAAAGGAAAACAGCAGCATTTTTATGCTTGCTGGCAAAAAGGACTTAACAACAAAACTTGCTGGAATTTTAAGAAACGAACTTGGCGAAAGACTTAACCTTATTGATAAAAACAAGTTTGAACTTTGTTGGATTGTTGACTTCCCAATGTTTGAACTTGACGGAGAAGGTAAAATTGACTTTTCTCACAATCCATTCAGCAAGGCACAAGAAAACTTGCTTGAACTTGGGAACAAAAACCCACTTGATGTTAAAGCGTTTCAATTTGACTTTGTTTGTAACGGAGTGGAACTTGTGAGTGGTGGCGAGCGTAACACAAATTTTGCTTCCATGGTTAAAGCGTTTGAAATTGTTGGTTTTCCTGCAAGCGAAGTTGAAAAACGCTTTGGCGCACTTTACAGCGCATTCAAATATGGTGCTCCACCACACTGTGGAATGGCACTTGGCATTGATAGAACGATTATGCTTCTTCTTGACGAGGCAAATATGCGTGAAATCATTGCGTTCCCACTCAACAAGTCTGCATATGACCCACTTACAAACGCACCAAGCGAGGTAACACAAAAACAACTTGAAGAAGTTCATATCAAAGTTGATATCAAAGAATAAACATACATTTTGACTTTTAACTTTTATGAGGTGAAACATGATAACAGTAACAAATCTTGAACTTTCCTTTGGTGGACAGCCACTTTTTAAAGATGTGAATTTAAAGTTCACACCTTCTAATTGTTATGGTGTGATTGGCGCAAACGGTGCGGGTAAATCCACCTTTTTGCGTCTGCTTTCTGGCGACCTTGAAGCGAGTAAGGGAAGCATTGATATTCCACCAAAACTGAGAATGTCTGTTTTGAAACAAGACCATTTTCAGTTTGATAACTTCACTGTTATGGATACAGTTATCATGGGTAACAAAAAACTCTATGATATAATGAAAGAAAAGGAAGCACTGTATCTCAAACCTGATTTCAACGAAGAAGACGGCAACCATGCTGCAGAACTTGAAGCCGAGTTTGCCGAAATGAATGGTTGGGACGCGGAAAGTGATGCTTCCAAACTTTTAAACGGGCTTGGAGTTGATGATAAACTGCACTATGAGATGATGAGCACACTTAATGGTTCAATCAAGGTCAAAGTTTTGCTTGCGCAGGCACTTTTTGGAAACCCAGACATTTTGCTTCTTGACGAGCCAACCAATCACATGGACGAAAAAAGCATTGCGTGGCTTGAGGACTTTTTGCTTGACTATCCTGGAACGGTGATTGTTGTTTCCCATGACCGCCACTTTCTGAACACTGTCTGCACACATATTGTTGATGTGGACTATGGAAAAATCACGATGTGGGTGGGCAACTATGACTTTTGGTATGAAAGCAGTCAGTTGATGCAACAACTGACCAAACAGCAAAACATTGCAAAAGAAAAGAAGATTGAAGAACTCAAAGCGTTTATTCGCCGTTTTGGTGCAAACAAAAGCATGGCAAGACAGGCAACCAGCAGAAAGAAAATGCTTGAAAAAATCAAACTGGAAGAAATGCCTGCCTCAAACAGAAAATATCCATATATCAACTTTAAGTTTGAAAAAGAACTTGGCAAAGATGTTTTGGAGTTTGACCGAGTGAGTTATTCTTTGGACGGGCAAACACTTCTTGATAACATTTCTTTCCGTGTTGCAAAGGGCGATAAAATTGCCGTGCTTGGCGAAAATGAAAATGCGGTAACTGCCTTTTTTAACCTTATGGCTGGAAAGCTGATTCAAGAAAAGGGCGATATAAAATGGGGTAAAACGGTTAATCTCAGTTATCTTCCAAAGGAAAAAAGTGAATATTTTGCAAGCAAGATGAGCATTGTTGATTGGCTTGCTCAGTTCAGCAAAGAAAAAGACAGCACTTTTCTTCGTGGTTTTCTTGGGCGTATGCTTTTCAGTGGTGATGATGCAAATAAAAGTGTTGATGTTTTGTCTGGCGGAGAAAAGGTTAGATGTATGCTTTCAAAAATGATGGTGGAAGGAAGCAATGTTCTTCTTTTTGACCAACCAACAAACCACCTTGACCTTGAAAGCATCACAGCACTTAATAATGGAATGACTGATTTCAAGGGCGTGATTTTGTTTTCTTCACATGACCATGAACTTTTGCAATCTGTGGCAAATCGAATTTTTGAAATTAAAGACGGAAAACTGATTGACCGCATGACAGACTATGAAAACTATCTTAAACAAAGACAGGGCTAAATCATATAAATATTTAATAAATAAAATAGTTTATACTTTTATAATTTCTTTCAAACAAAAATTATAAAGTATAAAGGGGTAAAATATGAAAATTTATAACACATTAACGGGCGAAAAAGAAGAGTTTGTTCCAGTTCAACAAGGAAAGGTTGGAATTTATGTTTGTGGTGTAACTGTATATGCTCCGCTTCATTTGGGGCATATTCGTTCTTATGTTGCCTATGATGTCATGGTGGAATATTTGAGAAAATTCAAAAACCTTGATGTGATGTATATAAGGAACATAACAGATGTTGGTTCGGTTGTTGGTGATGCTGATGAAGGCGAGGATAAAATTGAACTCAAAGCTTTTGAGCAAAAAATGCACCCAATGGAACTTGTGGACAGAAATATTTTTGGAATGTGGCAAGGGCTTGACGCTGTTAGATGTGCAAGGCCAAACATTTCACCTCGTGCAAGTGGGCATATTGTTGAAATCATTGAAGCAGTTAAAAAGATGATTGACAATGGTTTTGCCTATGAACTTGACGGGAATATCTATTGTGATGTTTCAAAGATTAAAGACTATGGAATTTTAAGCGGTAATACCACCGAAAAACTTAGCGCTGGTGCAAGAATTAAATCTGATGAAAGAAAGCACACTCCTTATGATTTTGCGGTTTGGAAAAAGGCGCAGAAAAACAGTGTTCTAAAATGGAACAGCCCTTGGGGCATGGGATATCCAGGTTGGCATATTGAGTGTTCAGTTATGAGCACAAAATATCTTGGGCAAACTTTTGATATTCACGGTGGGGGCAGAGAACTTGCTTTTCCACATCATGAAAATGAAATTGCTCAAAACATGGCTCTTTGTGGAAAACAACCTGCAAAATATTGGGTTCACACTGGAATGCTTAATGCAAGTGATGGCACAAAGATGAGCAAGTCCAAGGGAAACTATGTCACAGTTGAAGATGCACTTAAAAAATATGGCGCAGTGAAACTAAGGTGGCTTGTTGCTTTCGCGCATTATCGTGCACCAATCACTTTTTCAGACAGCCTTTTTGTGCAAATTGGCAAGGAATATGAAAGGCTGGAAAATTTTGTTTATAATCTTAAAGCGGGTATAAAGACAAGTTTCAGCGAGAGTCTAGAAAGCGAACTTGAAACATTAAAACAAAACTTTACCACTCAAATGGATGATGACTTTAACACAGCAAACGCTTTGGCAGAAATTTTTAATTTTATAAAAAATGCAAATGTTATAATTGCAAAAGATGAATATAATGCAAAAAATGTTCAGAATATTTTGGAATTTTTTGAAAAAATGAATGCAGTTTTCAAAGTTTTTGATTTTTTGGAAGAAAAACAGGGAAAAACAGATGTAACGGCTGAAATTGAAAAATTGATTGCACTTCGTAACACATACAGACAAAACAGAGATTTTGAAAAAGCAGATGAAGTTAAAAAGCAAATTTTGTCTTTGGGTGCGGAAATAACAGACAACAAAGACGGAACAACAACATTTAGAATAAAATAGCGGAGGGAAAAATGGAAAGAAGAATACTTGTTGCGGTAATTGGCAACGCTGCTTGTTGGTATGAAAATTGCAGTGAAACAGATAAGAAGAAATGGAATCTAGCATATGACCTTGGAAAAACGCTCATTGATAATGGCTATCGCATTTTAACAGGTGGCGGAAGAGGTGTTATGCGTGCGGTTATGGCTGGTGCTCATGCAAGTGATAACTATCGTGAGGGTGACACCATTGCGCTTGCTCCTTCTTATGACGAAAACAATGTCAACGACTTTGCAGATATTGTGATTGCCACAGGACTTGAAGGCTTCCGTGATAACATTGTTGCAAATTGTCCCGTTGTTGTTGCTATTGGTGGCGGAAGTGGAACATTAAGAGAAATCAGTTCCGCTTGGAAACAGGCAAGGCTTTTGATTGGATACACAAATGTTGAAGGGTGGAGCTCAAAAGTTGCTGGAAAGCCTCTGGACAATAACGGCAGATATTCCTTCAAGGAAGATAAAGTTTGGCCAGTGGAAAACGCACAGCAAGTTGTAGACATCATCAAAAAATGGTCTAAAAAATATGATAGATGTCTTGGTAGCATTGAAGTGGGTGGAACATCTTTTGTTCAAAAGAAAAAATGCAACTGGGTTGGTCCAATTAAGACAACCAAAATTCCAAAATGGAAAGATTAAAATTTTAATTGCTTTTATACTAATGAAAGCAATTTTTTTATGTTAGAAGTATTTTTTTATTTTTAATTATTGCAAAAAATTATATTTTTATCATTATAAATTTGGCAATAACTTTAAAAAGTTAAAAATTTAAAAGCAGCAGTAATTGGATAGTGATTCGAAAGAATTGCTTTTTTTATTTAAAATTTTTAATGCTCTTAAAAGCAATTTTCATAAAAATAGTTTTAAAATTAAATGACTAATAATTTATTAAAATCAAATTGTAATTTAAAGTAATAAAATTTTAAGTAAGTAGTTTAAAAATAAAACTTTCTGCTAATAATTTAACTATGAAAAAATTTATTTCATTATTAATTGTTTGCCTGGCACTTTTTATGGTTAAAACCCCATATTCTCTTGCTGATGTATCTGCCACATTTGATGCAACGCACACTTTCTATACCACATTAAAGGTTTTTGATAGTCGAATCGAGACTGTTCAAAGCGGAAACGGTTTTCTTATCAGTTGTGACAGCGAAATTGCAGACGAAATCTATGCAAAAATTGATAAAGACAAATTGCAAGGCGAAAGTTTTTGTTTTCAAGGCGAAATGATTGATGTAAACGAAATTTTGCATAATCTTAATGCCTCTGTTATAAAAGAAGAAAGGGTGGAGGATATTGTCATTGTCTATGCCTACACTTTTAAACTTGAAAACTATTTATTTGTAGACAATCAAAAGGTAAACATTCAAATTGCATATAATGCGGGAAAAGTTACCGTTGGAACACCTTTAATTCTTGGAAGTTATTAAATTTTACTGTTTTTACACCATTTTTTATAAAAATTTTAATTTTTTTTTGTTTAAAATTTCACAAGTTGGCAAACATTTTGGCAAAGGAGGTCAAAAAAATATGTCAACAGAAAGAAAAATTAGGTTCACAAAAATTCTCAAGAAGTATGGTTATTGGATTGCACTTGTGCTTGCAATAGGGGTGCTTGCTCTTGTTCTTGGGCTTGTTGCAACCTACAGTAAAACGGTGCCGAATGACGACTCATCTT
>CALWKH010000052.1 GCA_944381195.1 uncultured Clostridia bacterium | reverse complement strand
CAAATCTCTTCATTGACAGGCGCAGAATTTAATGATATTGGAACCTATCGTGTAATGCTTATGGATACCAGCAACTTAACAGCAAATCTTTCTGGAACATGGACCGACCTTGAACTTTGGGAATATTCAACCTTTATTCCAAACCATACCATTTTCTCATTTGAAATTCAAAGCATTTCACCTTCTGCAAGTGCAGTTACACACAGCAGCAGTGCAACCAACCCATATACCACACTTTCAACAAGTTACAGAGTATTCAGCGGACAAACTGACGCAATTTATCTTACAAACAGCAACGATGTAATCTATCATTTTAGTGACAGCACAGATGAATATCGTGCAAAAATTGCATATAACGATGTAACCCTTACTCAAACAATTTATTACCTTAACAGCGTCGGTGCCATGGTATCACAAAACAGCACAGCAATAGCGCTTTCAAATGTGAGAACTTGGGACTCATCAGCGACAAGCGCTGAAGAAATGGCAGAAATTTTCTCTGAAACAGAAATAGCAAGAATCAATGGAACATACACAGGCACAATAACATCTCTTACTCAAAGCACAAAAGAACAAGACGGCGGAATACTTTACTATCGAGAACTTATTTCTGGAACCACAGACCGCTATAACTACTATATCATTTTGCCAGCAGTTGGACTTGTTAACAATCTGCCAGCAGACTGCACATATGCGCTTTCATATCACTATCTCGGTGACAGAAGCGACTATCAACAAACAACATATAATATGGATGGAACCGTAGCAGTATCATATGCTTCATATGAAAACACAACAAGAACATATGTTGACCACACAGCACCATATCAAAACTTGCTTGCACTCATAAATGATGACACATATCTTACATCAGCGCAAAAAGCAGAAATGATTGCAAACCTAAATAACCCAGACTATGAATTTTTACAAGAATATGCTTTTGCTGTTGGTCCAAACTTCAGGCTTACCGACATAAGTGACACCGAAAACAGTTCAGTATTCTATTATAAGAAATATAACGAGGACAAGTATGATGATGACATTCCTCAAACATCCGTTCCAGGCAGTCAAAACTATGAAAACAACATAAACAGGTTCAGTGAAAGTAATTTCAGCCAATGCTATTACTCAACCTTCCCAACAGAATCTGGATATTATGATATTGTTGAAGTTGACCGTGCAGGAAACTATCGAGTTTACACAATCTATTTAAATAGTAGTGCTGCACAAATTGCAGCAACAGGAACAGATGCAACCACAACAGACACAATTTCAAACATCTATTCATTCTCTGCATCTTTTTCAAGCGACAACGAACCAACTTATCTTGTTCAAGAGCGTGATTCAAATTCTTCAATTTGGAGCACAATTTATTCGGCAACAGGTTCAATAAGTCTAACAGAAGCAACAATAAGTGCTTACAGCTTTGTGATTAACTCAATCAACATTCAAGACCGTTGGTACACAATTAGATATCGCATTCACAATGGTAATGACAGCAGTGAGTGGAACACAATCACAATCACACCTGACTCGGATACCAGTGAAATAATTTCCACTCTAAATTCTTTCATTGAAAGCGGAATTGCTCTTGGTCAAGAAAGCATCAATGGTTGCAAAATGGAATTCATCTTTAATAACAGAGCAGGAAATGACCTTCGATTCTATCTTTTAACAGCGGGAAGAACTTTGACCATAAACGACCTCTCTCCTGCTCTTATTGGACAATCATCTTTCACAATTGTAATGCCAGCAGACACATATGCAATGCAGTATCAAAACTTCTCGGTTAGACTTAACGGCACAACGGTTATCACAAGAGATGCAAATAACAAACTTATTGATGATGCAAACACCGACCGCACTCAAGCACACAGTTTTGTGTTCACATATAATTCAAATGCAAGATACACTTTCCAATTCAGTGATAATTTTGGAAGAGAATATTCATTCATCTATCCATCTACTGAAGGTTTGATAAATGAAATTGTTTTTGAAGATGGTTCGACACCACAATATTATAATGGAACTCAATACACACCAAACGACACTCAATTCAGATACACATCTCTGTTAACAGAGCGAATCAGCATCACAATCACAGACGCAGAAACAAACACCGTTCTTTTAGACTTGCAAGACCTGCTCTACTCTAACCAAAATGAAACAGAAAAAGTTCCAAAAGATTTGTTAACAGCATCTGAAATGTATTCACAATATTTTGAACTTGAAAAAGTTGGAACAACAGTAACCCTAACATTCAAGGCACTTACAAATGTCAACTATGTCTACAACATAAACTTTATTGATGTTGATAACAATGAATATACACACAGTTTTGGAATTTACACATATGCTCCAACCGTTTCATTAACTGATACGTCTGGTGTTGCAATATGGAACTCGCAATCAAGCGACAATGTAACCTCAAAAACGGTTGTTGCAAGATGGGCAACAGATGATTCAATTTTATTTGACCCAGTAGTTCAAGTTATATATAATGAGACCACCACAACAATTGATTCACCATATATGATGTCTGCGGAAGGAACATATGTAATTCAAATTGTAAGCAGTCTTGGTATTATAAATGATTTAACTGTAACATTTACCATTCGTCCAGCAACAGATAGCGTATATAGTGTTTACTTTGAAGACCAACTTTTGACAGCACACACCGCATATTATCAATATACAGTTAATGGAGAAACAATTAACATCAAGCACTATTTCTTCCTGTCAAATGCGACAGACCCGTGGTCAAGCGTGCACATTCTTCCTGATGAAGACAAGGACTTGGATTATGAAGTAGTAAATCCAACTGGAAACACTCGAATTTACAGAATTTACAGCAATATCTATGAAAGTTATTTTGCCGTAACACAAATAAGAGGTTCAAACAACAACTTAACAACCTTCTCAATTCACACCTACACCGACACAACAGACCCAACTTCAAGTTCAGTTATCAATGCAAGTGCATATTCTTTAACACTCATGCCTGATGCAAACAACAATGCAACATATGCACAACTAAGGTGGAATACAGCATACACAGACAACACAAACGGTGCAGTTTATCAAGATTTTGTTTATCTTTACATCATCTATAACGACACAGTGCCAATGGGAACATTCACATCTGGAACAGTAAACCTGACAAAATCTGGTAAATATACCATTCAAATCTATGACATCGTTGGGCAAGTTCATCGTTTTGGTTCAACAGTTGCAACAACCAGTTTTACTCTTACCCTTCTTAATGATGTTCTTTTCTATGTTAACAATGAGAGTCCAATTGAAAATGCAACCTATAACGACAGTGTGATTGTATCACTCACTGATCTAAGCAACTATGCTTGGAGTCAAACGGGGCAAATATCTGTTCTTAGAAATAATGTTGTATATACAAACTTCGAGCAAGCAGGAACATCAAGAGTTGGAACATCTTGGACATTCACCGAAGCAGGACACTATACAATTGAACTTTCAACCCAAACAGCAACAACAAACCCAGTTACAATAACGGGACGAATATCATTCACAATTGTTGACCAAAATGAAAGCAAACTTGTCTACGACTTTGCACGAATTTCTGGTTACAGTGTGGAAAGCGTTCAAAGAATAAGTTATGATGCAGATACAGACACCACCACCTATGTTGATGTAACCGAGCAACTTAAAAACATCTATCAAGTTGAAACTTTGCAAAACTTTTCAATCTCACCAGAAACTTTGGGAAATGGAAAATATTTGATAACAATCAACATAAGAGAGCAAGAACTAATTCCTGAGCAAAGTTACATTTTTATTGTTTGGATTAACAATGAGATTCCAACACTTCAAAGCTCTCGTGATTTTGGAACATCTGCCAAAGGCTCGGTTACCATTTCATATAACGCAAGCATTCTTTATGAGCAAGTTGGAAATTGCTATATTGCAGTGAATGGAACACCAGTCGAGGGCGGAACAATTGACAGTTCACGAGAAGATGAAAACTCAATCAGCACATTCCCATTGGAAGACCCAGGAACATATTTTGTTCAAATTTTTTCAAAAAGTGGAACACTTCTTTCAAGTCAAAGAATCACCATTGAGGAACCACTTAACACCGCATCAATAATCTTAATTGTTGTTGGATGTGTGGTATTCGTGGGAATCGTTGTGACATTCATTATTCTTAGAACAAGAATGAAGGTTAAATAATAAAAACAATTTATTTAATCAGTTTAAAACAAGAAAAACACTTTAACCATAAAAGTTAAGGTGTTTTTTGTTTTTTATTTCAAGATAGATTTATTATTTCAAAATAAATTTCTTTATTTTATAACAAATTGTTCTTATGACTTTCCTCTTGTCAAATTTTAAAACATCAACTTTAACCACGACAGCAAAGAATATTTGCTTAAAATAGATATTTCTATTTTTGAATATCCCCTTCAAAAGCGTCTAACTTTTAGGGTTCACCCCAAAGCTAATAATATACTCTTTTTATATAATTTAATTTAATTTAATTTAATTTAATTTAATTTAGCTTTAAGATTTCAAACACAATTTCTACACATTAGCTAGAATAAATTTTTATCTTATTTGCAGAACATTATATTTTATTACAAAAAACGTAATCTTTAAAAATTTGTAATAAAAATTTCCATTAACATAAAAGAAAACATATCAAAAAATATTTCATATATTACAATCAAGTTTACCTACAAATAAATATTTCTATAATTAAATTTAAGGTTATTTCATCAAAAGTTTAATATTATTATAGACTGTCAAGTTAACACCTCTATTATTTAAATCATAATTAACACTTGACATTATAAAACTCCTTATGTGTAATAATAATTGCCATCGCCTCTATAAACAGAGGAGCCACGGTGAATTCGCGTGGACACGAGAGAACATAGGCTTTTAGTGTAGACTCTCAATTGCCACTTATGGTAACATAAGTGGATTTTTTTTGATAAAAATCTGCTATTTTCAAAAATATTCAAGTAAAATATATCACATAAGGACACAATCACTTTAACTCACACCCTTGCGGGGTGAGACATTTGTTTTTTTCTTTGCTACCAACTTTTTTGTTTCAATTCACTCACCCCTTGCGGTGTGAGACGAAGAGGTTTTCGAGTTTAAAATCAACTACTACATGTTTCAATTCACTCACCCCTTGCGGGGTGAGACTAACTTCCCCATTACTCCAAATTGAGTTACCACTGTTTCAATTCACTCACCCCTTGCGGGGTGAGACAGAACAGGGCACTGATGATGAACAAACCAATTGTTTCAATTCACTCACCCCTTGTGGGGTGAGACGCACTGCTAGTATTTGCAGTTGCAATTATAGTGTTTCAATTCACTCACCCCTTGCGGGGTGAGACTGCTCTGAGATTGTAATTTCAGCCAGGTTGATTGTTTCAATTCACTCACCCCTTGCGGGGTGAGACTCAACCAAGTGGAACATTGCAAGCAACAAGCATGTTTCAATTCACTCACCCCTTGCGGAGAGCTTAACTTTAGAACCGTACCGCACAAATGTAAAGACATATAATTATATACATCTTTTATATATCATTAATATCATTTATTCAAGCATATCATATATATTTATATAACGAAATCAGGTAGATTCATCATAGAATAAAAGAAATCTATTAATTTTGAATTTAATCTAATTATGTATTCTAATGAATAACATTATTTTTCAGATAGTGCTTCCTGTGTTAAACCTAAAATATAAAGATTGTAGTAAATTTGATATAGATATAATGGACAAAAAGTAACAAAACATATTTTGACTAAACTACAAACGGCTTATATAATCAAAGGTGGGCAAGGGTAAACTCTCTTTGCTTTGTACTTTTTTTTATTTTTACTATAATGTTGTTAATATTGTTATTTATTTAGTTAAATTCTAAACTCCCTTTGTAGGTTTATTTATATTAAAACTTAAATTAACCTAAATTTATTAGAACAAATTAATCATCTATTATTTCTATAAATGGAATAAATACATCGTAAAATTTTGCCATTTCTTTTGCTGTTTGTTTAATATAATTTTCAGAATATACATTAAAATTAAAACATTTATATTTATTTTCTAATTCTATTTCTGAGCTTAAATCTGCATCCTTGAAAAATCTTCCAATTCTACTTGCTTCTTTATTCTCATTTTTGTCCCATACTAATTCATATCCTAACATACTCTCAATTTTATTTTTGTAAAGTAACAGTCTTGCAAATCTATTTTTTGCTTTTGGTCCATATAAATATAACGAAATATCTTTTAACATACCACTTTTTATTCTAACATTTATCATAAAACCTCTTTGATTATATATCCAGGCATAAGCCTCATTTGGATAAAATCTTAAGGTATACTTTTTGCCATTAATAAGTTTTTTTTCATAATATTCTTTAAGTTTGTTTATATTGTCATACATAGAAAAATCTTTTTGCTCTTTATTATCAATGTTAATAAAATTATTTCTATTAAAAGTAGGTTTCATAATATCCTCTAAATTTTCATTTTCGGCATCATAGATACTAATGTCGCAATTTTTATATGCTTTAAGTGGATCATTTCTATGTTTTATATATCCCTTTTTAGAAAGCATAGAATTTTCTTCCTTGGTTATCCAACAAAGTCTTTGGATAGATATCAATTTTTTTATTTTTTCAACAGTTAGTTCTTTATTTTTATAAAGCCAAAGGATTTCATTTTTGAAATCATAGGCAGTTGTCAAATGCTCGTCAATAAAGTATTGATGAACAACTATTTTTTCTCCTGACTTTGTCCTAACCAAACTATTCCAATCAAAATCTCTAATGTCCTTACCTGTTAACTCAAAAAATTGATTGTATGCCTTTTCGCTTGCCAAATGTTTTGGAAACAAAGAAAGGACCCACTCATCGTGGGTAGCCCTATCAAAAATCCATCTTGTTGCTACCGAATCGTTTTCAAGTTTTTCTTTTGCGTAAATGTAAATTAAATTTGCCCAAACCTCGAGTTCTCTTTCTTTATCTAACATAATCATTCTCCTTTGTTA
>CALWKH010000051.1 GCA_944381195.1 uncultured Clostridia bacterium | reverse complement strand
GTCAAAAGTGTTGTCAAAAATATGAACAAAATTTTGTCAAAAGTGCGAACAAAATATGGTTAAATGTGTTATCAAAAAAGTGAAAAAATTTGGTCAAAAGTGTGGTTAAAAAAGAGAACAAAAGGTGTAATCAAAAATATGAACGGAATGTGTTATTAAAGATGTTGTCAAAATTTATATATAAGATTGCTTAAATTTTTTTACTTTTAAAATGTTTTTTGCGTTAAAATATAAAAAATAATTTTTATTATGAAAAATATTCAACTATAAATGTTTTGTGATAAATTTTCTATCTGTTACTTTAGTGTTATTTGTTTTATAAAAAACTTTTGCTTGACTTAGAAAATTATTCTTGTTAAAATTGAACAACGGTTATTAAGTGATATATTATGCCGTTTTGTGTTTCATATTTGGCAGAGATAAATATTTATAAACCTGTGAAATTATCTACGTTTTTCACAAAAAATTATAATGAAAGGGTAAAAATGGAATTTTTTGAAGTTGTAAACAAAAGAAGAACAACAAGAGAGTTTTGGAATAAACAAGTTGATTTTGGAATAATTAAGAAAATTTTAGAGGCGGGCAACAAAGCACCAACTTGGGACCACAATCGTAATTGGAAATTTATTGTTTTAAGAACGGACGAAGAAAAAGAATATGCTTTTGAATATGCAAAATCAATTGCTGATAAGTTCGATGCTGAAAAATATCTAAATTTTCCAAGACCTTATCCAATCACATTGGGGCAAAAGATGTATAGTTATGCAATGCCAAGACAGTTCACTATGCTGAAAGAAGCACCATATGTGATTATTCCACTATTCAAATCAAAAGAATTAAGCGGTGAATATGTTTCAAAGTTAAACCCTTTTGCGACAATTTGGTGTGTGATTGAAAACATCTTTTTGGCAGCAACGGCAGAAGGGCTGTCTTGCTCTATGAGAATACCGCTTAATAAGGAACACGACATCGTGAAGGAAAAATTGAAAGCTCCACCAAGTTACATGATTCCTGTTTTCATTGGCATTGGGTATGCAAACCCAAAAGAACAAAAACTGGAGCAATATGAGACAGATATTGATAAACAAATTCGCTTTGGTAGGTGGAAATGATAATAAAAGAAATAAAAGTTAAGGAAGTAATCACAAAATCAAACTTGCCTGTTTGTGACTATTCCGCAAATGCATATGTTGGGTGCGAGCATGCTTGCAAATATTGCTATGCTTCTTTTATGAAAAGATTCACAAATCATGAAGAAAATTGGGGACAGTTTATTGATGTGAAATATTGGGATAAAATTAAAAACCCAGAAAAATATCACGGCAAGGAAATTTTTATAAGTTCTGTTACTGACCCTTATCAACCCTGTGAGGAAAAATATAAAAGGACACAAGCATTGCTTGAAGAGTTAAAAAACAGCGGTGCAAAACTTTCCATTGCCACAAAAAGTGATTTGATATTAAGAGATTTGGAACTTATTAAATCTTTTCCAAACGCTCGTGTTTCGTGGTCAATCAACACGCTTGATGAAAATTTTAAAAATGATATGGATAAAGGTGTTTCAATTGAAAGACGATTTAATGCAATGAAAATCTTTCACGATAATGAAATAAGAACGACTTGCTTTATCTCGCCAATATTTCCAGGAATCACTGATGTTAAGGCAATCATTGAAAAAGCAAAAGATAAATGCAATCTCATTTGGCTTGAAAATTTGAATTTGCGTGGAACCTTTAAATATGCAATTTTAAACTATATCAAACAAAAGCACCCACATCTTGTTTCACTGTATGATGAAATTTATAATAAAGGAAGCAATCTCTATTGGGAAAATCTAGATAAAGAACTGCAAAGTTTTGCAAAAAAGCAAGGGCTTGAATATAAGACAAATGACGACAGTTTCGCAAAACCTTTTGAGGCAAAACCTGTGATTGTTAACTATTTTTATCACAGCAAGATAAAAAAATCTGCTCAAAAAAACCACTGATATTTTTAAAATTTAAATGTATTGTTGTTTAGTTAAAAAATAAATATATTTTAAAAAAACAACATAAATTAAATATAAAATGAAATTTCTCATAAAAACAGTCAAAATTTGGCTGTTTTTGTATTATGTCTTTTAGTAATTAGATTTTTTGTTTAATTTTACTTAATAATTGACTTTTTGGCTTCAAATATATTATAATGAAAATGTGGAAATAAGACTGATTAAAAATAAAGATTTAACAAAATGCGCTGAAATGATTTCTCGCAGTATTGTTTCAATGAAAGATTTTTATCCTTCAAAACTTATAGATGATTCTATAAGGCACTTTGACATTGAGTATTTAAAAAATAAAAAGGAACAATCACATTTTTATGTTGCTGTTATGAAAGATGAGATTGTTGGATGTGGTGGTGTCGATTTAATGAATGGAAATGAAAAATGCGGAGTTTTGATTGGTGTTTTTGTTAAGCCATGTTTCCAAAGAAAAGGAATAGGAAAAGCAATCTTAAATGTGCTTGAAAATGACAGCATAATTACAGGGTGCAGCAAGATATTCGCTCCAAGTGCCATATCCGCTGTTCCTTTTTATAAAAAATGTGGTTATGAACATAAAGGTGGCATTTTATGTTTTGATAAAAACAAATTTTGGTTAGAAAAGGAGATAAGAAATGAACAAAAATGAAACAGTGGAAAAAATAACAGAATATTTGGTAAATAATCATAAAGATTACATTTTATTTGTTACGCTTGTTGGAAGTGCTGCTCACAATGCAATGTATGAGGGTATCAGTGATATTGATTTTTTATTTATAACTGAAGGTCTAAGTTACGAGCGCAATGAAGAGATAATGCGCTTTATAAGAAAAAACTTTACAGATTTTAAAATTGATGTCACTTTCACATCAAAGAAAGAGACAATGAACTGTAATTGCCTAAACAATAAAGCAATGCAAGGATTGTATCTTGTGCAAAAGGGTGTTACTAAAAGTCTTTATCACAACCCTGATTTTACATATTTTATAGATGAAAATATAATAAAAAACACATCACCTATAATTTGCTTGGCAGAGGTATCTGAGATTATACGAAATGTTGCCGATTTTGATAATTGGCCAGATAAAGAAAATGGACAACGAAAAATTTTAAAAACTGTTTATTATGCGCTAAAAAAATATTTTGTTACCTTAGATTTGTTTCCAAAAAATGTTAATGATTGTTTAGAGATTTTAAACAATATGTCTTCAATTACTCTTGATTTAGACGCAGCAAAAGTATTGCATAAGCAGATTACTGAAAGTGAAGATTTTGAGAAGCTAAAACGATTCAGTTTTAAAGTTGCAGAATTTTTGCTTGAAAAATTAAATGAGAGAAGTTATTCTCAATCAACATCAGAGGACATAAGAATAAAAGTCAATGATGTGACCTATAAGGTTCGTGCAGGTGGACTTGTTCAATATAAAGATAAATTTTTAATGGTAAAAATGGGACTCGGTTCATATTGGTGTGTTCCTGGCGGACATTTGGAATGGTTCGAAAATTCTGAGCACGCAGTAATAAGAGAAGTTGAAGAAGAGACCAACATGTCTATTATGGTTAAACATTTGTTTTTGCTTCATGAAAACTTTTATTACAATGTTAAAAACCAAAAATTTCATGAAATGTGTTTTTATTATTTGCTTCAACCTAAAAATGAAAAAGAGGTTATAAAGGACCAAATAAGAGAAGAGTTTGACAAAGGTAAAAAGGATGTTCTAGAGTTCAAGTGGTTCACAAAAGAGGAAATTGCAAACCTTGATATAAAGCCAGTAATCATAAAAGATATGATTGTGTCTGGAAGAGTAAATCATATGAATCACGAAATTAAAAGGAATATAAACGACTGATGCCTCAATTATCTGTTGTAGTTAATAAGATAAAATTTATAATTAAATCTGAAGATGATAAGTTAATAAAAGAACAATTAAAACTTTTATATATGAACATAACTCCGTCTAATCAAATTGTTGAAGATACAATTGTAATAAATTACAATAAAGACAGAAGCACCTTTGAAAACATCAAAAAGTTATTCTTGTCTCAAAACTTGGAAGTCATAGATACCTTTAAAAGAGAACAGCACTACAAGTGCTCTATTGACGGTTTGCCTGCTTTTGCAAAAGATAAGAATGAATATTATGTTTTAACAAGTGAAAACTTAAATGAGTTTTGGTTGGTGGCAAATCCAGATGTTGACACATCTGTTTTTCCAACCCGAATCATAACAGAACTTTTAATTAGAAAAAGAGAAGAAAAGGGTGCGGTATTAAGTCATGCAACAGGGGTTACGCTTGAAGATAGTGGTTTGTTTTTAACAAGTTCAGCAGGTGGAGGAAAGACCACCATGATGACAAAACTGCTTGAAAGCGGCAAAGATGCTGGTTTTTTATCAAATGACAGACTGTTTTCCTATTTTCAAGGCTCAAAACCAATTATGGACTATGTTCCTTTTCAAGTGAATTATGAAAAAGAAACAATTTATGGAAGTTCTGTTTTGCCTGAATATTTTAAGACTAACCCTTTGATGCAAGAAAGGTTAAACAAAGTGGGGAAAGCATTTATCAACTTAACTGATATGAATAGGGCATATCCTAGATTAAAAATGAAAAGTTCTTCAGACATAGATATGATTGTGATTCCTCAGATAAGCCTTGATAATGTTGACGGTTCTGAGTTTTATGTTGAAACTGTTAGAAGAAGAAAACTAAGAGAGATTTTAGAAGAAAACACATTTACTCCATATGACGCTGAAAGTCCTCGTAAGCCGTGGTTATATCCAAGACAAAAAAGTGAAGAAGAACTAAAAATGCAAGCAAGTGATTTTGTTGATAAACTTGTTGATGTTCCAGCGTATAAAGTTAAATTTGAACCACAAGCAAAAGGCGAGAAAATAGCGAAAAAAGTTTTAGAAATGGAGAACTGATATGCAGAATGATTTTCTTGTAACAAGTGTTCCAGTTACTCCAAAAACCAGTCGCATAGGAGTTTTAACCTGGCCTTATTTGATTGAACTGATTTCAAAAGCACTAAAAATAGATCCAGTTTTTTCTATCAATGCTTTTCATTCATATTTAGAAAGTAGTGATGTGGAAATAAAAAAATATCTCGATTTTCTCCATGGTAATGGAGTTTATGCAGATGATGTTTACATAGATAGAAATCATTTGCATAGAATAAAAAAGTTAGTGCAATATATGTTTTCGCAAAATTTGATAAAGATAGAAAACAAAATAATATATAGGTGTTCATGCGGTAGGGTTGATGTGCTGAATTTGGAAAATGATATTCAATATGATACTGCCAAATTATATAGCATAAAGGATAAAATGGCATATTGTAATTTTTGTAATACTGAGTGTAAACCATATTCAGAAAAAGTTTTGGTTATGCCAGTTGATATTTCAAAGTGTCAAGAAGTCCAAATAGTTCCAAATTTGTATGAGTCATATTTTAATAATTTGTATAAAAAATTTAGCAATCAATCTTTTTTGATTTCTAAAAACAGAGAAACAGGAATCAAGGTAAATTTAGATGGTCAAGATTTTAATATAGATGTTGACTTTTCATGGATGCTGTTCACCGCTTTATTGCCTGATAAAAATAAAATTATTATTGCTGGAAACAGGCATATCTTAAAGATGATGAAAATTCATTATGTTAACAGCATTTTAAAGCAAAAGTCTGTCATATTTTTGGCAACTTCATATAATATGAAAAATTTAGATTTTGATGAAACTAAAGCCTTTTTTGAAATTGAAGATGCAAATTATAAGAAGTTATTTTTGCTGTATCACCAAAGTTGGAATAATCACACAAATTCAAGAATTTGGGATAAATCAATATATAAATTCTTAAAAAAGCAGACAGTTGAAAAAAGAGAAAGGCTATATAGCGCAATAATGAACACAGATATAAAAATCACAAAAAACATGCAAGAAAAAATGTTGTTATTGGTTAAAAATATAAATTTATCAAAAAATTACAAACAAATTCAAAACATTAAGGAGTGAGCCTTGAGGGTTGGTGTTATTGGTTGTGGATATGTTGGTTTAGCATATATTGCTTTGCTTGCAGAATCAAACAAAGTTGTTGGTTATGATAATGATAAAGGAAAAATAGAAAAACTAAATAGCAATGATTTCTTTATAGGTGAAAAAAATCTTGCTAGAAAACTGGATGAATATAAAAATAATATTAAATTTAAAATCTATGATGAAAGCACAACTTTTGACAATGAAGAGGTAATTTTTGTCTGTGTTCCAACAAACTTTGATGAAAAGTCAAATTCGTTAGATGTGTCTATTTTAAATGATGTAATTTCAGACATATCAAAGAAAAATCAAAGTGCTGTTATAGTGATAAAATCAACTATTCCAGTTGGTTATACTGATTCAATAATTGATTTAACAAAAAATGAAAATATTGTTTTTATGCCAGAGTTTTTACGAGAGGGAAGTTCATATTTAGATTTAAAAAATACAGATAGAGTTGTTTTAGGCTTGAAAAGCAATGTTAAAAATCAAGCTGTTAATATAATAAAAAAACTGCTTGTAAAAAAGCATAAGTTTTTTCAAATGAACACAAGGGAAGCGGAAAGCGTGAAACTTTTTGCTAACTCTTATCTAGCAATGAGAGTTGCGTTTTTTAATGAACTAGATAATTTTGCAATTGAAAATAACCTAGATACAAGAAACATAATCAATGGTGTTTGTGCAGATAAAAGAATTGGGAATTATTATAATAACCCTTCTTTTGCCTTTGGCGGTTATTGTCTGGAAAAAGATACTTTGCAATGCTCTTCTCTTTGTAATGAGAATTTACTTATAAAAAGTGTATGTCGTTCAAATAGTAACAGAAAAAAAGTAATTTTAAATCACATTTTAAAACTACTTAAAACCAAGAATGGCTCAACCATAGGTGTTTACAAATTAGAATTTAAAAAAGATAGTGATAACACAAGAAATTCTGTCATGCTTGATTTACTCGCAGGTTTAATCAAAAATGATGTCAAAGTTATCATTTTTGATGAAAATA
>CALWKH010000050.1 GCA_944381195.1 uncultured Clostridia bacterium | reverse complement strand
AGTTAAATTGTCGTAGTTAAAACTGTTTAAGTTTGTTCGAGCATTGTCAATGTTTGTTTTTAATGTGGTGGCAATGCTAGACAAGGTGTTTGTAAAATCAGAAAGACTTTGCGTATAAATATTGTTTGTTGTTGAAATTTGTGTTGAATTGCCACTTTGAGTTGTGCTTAAATTGTTTGCCGTTAGGTTTGTGCCGTTTTGCATTGTATTATTCAAGTTATTTGTGTTTTGCTCGCTAATTACATTATTGTTTAAATTACTAACATTATTTGAAACATTGTTTGTTGTGTTTGCAGTATTATTTATTGTGTTATTTGTTCGGTTTATTAAATTATTTGCATTATTATTTGCCAGATTGTTATTTGAAACATTAGACATATTTCTTGCTTGATTAATTATACCATTTTGCGTTGTATTATTATTTAATGTTTGGTTATTAGCCGACATTCTATTTGTGTTTGTGCCATTTGTGTTGTTAATTACTGTGTTTGACCCAATGTTTTGCGGTGCTGTATTAACGTTATTTTGCCTCATAACATTTTGTGATGTGTTATTTTGCATTCTGTTCACATCACTAATTCTTGGCTGAGGTCTTGGCACATTGTTTTGCATTCCATTCATGGCGGTTTTGTTTGGTGTTTGATTATAGATATTTGGTGTCTGCAATCTGCCAAAACTATTTTGTCTAAAAACTTGATAATTTCCGTTGTTGTAAAACAGGGAATAGTCTTCTGTCAAAAGCATATTTTGAGGAGTTTCCCAGTCATAATTCATCTGAGAATAACTTTCAAGTTTGTCCAAATTTGCAGAAAGTTGATTTTCAACATCTGTTGCGTTTGCTACCATGGCACTTCCTCCAAATGCTGCCGCACATGCAAAAGTTAATGATAAAATTGCTATTTTTCTTTTTTTCATATAAAATCTCCTTATTTTTTGGTTTATTGTTAGTATGGATTAAAATAAGAAAAATATTTATAAAAATGTATTTTTTTTAATTCTTGGGCAAAAATTTAACATAAGGAGATTAAAAAATGGAAGTTTTTGAAAGGGATAAAAAGTATAACGAATATTTACAATCTAAAATTCCAAAAACAAAGCCTTGGCCATCACTTTTTCATGCGTTTTGGATAGGGGGATTGATTTGTCTTGTTGGTGAGTGCATAAAAGATGTTTTGATGTATTTTTTTCCAGAAATGTCCGCCACCGATGCTGGAATTTGGGAAAGTGTGATTTTGATTGCAATTGCTTCAATCTTGACGGGGTTTGGACTATATGACAGGCTTGGAGCATATGCAGGTGCAGGCTCAATTATTCCAATAACTGGTTTTTCAAACTCAATAACAAGCCCTGCCCTTGAATTCAAAAGAGAGGGGGTTATTTTTGGACTTTGCGCAAAAATGTTCACAATTGCGGGACCAGTTATCGTAAGTGGGCTGGTTGCCTGTGTTTTGTGCGGAATAATCTATTTAATTTTTTAGAGGTATATATGAAAAAGATTGGAAAACAAACCTTTATATTTGAAAAATATCCATACCTTATTGGAAGTTATTCCATTGTTGGACCAAAAGAGGGAAAGGGAAATTTTGCTCAATATTTTGATGAAGTCTTAAAGGATGACACCTACGGGCAAAAAAGTTATGAAAAAGCAGAAAGAAAACTTTTTCTTACGGCAGTTGAAAGGGCAATGGGTTCTTGCGGGCTGGACAGAGACCAAATTGATGTCTTGCTTGGTGGTGATTTAATGAATCAAATTATAAGTTCAAATTTTACAGCAAGACAGTTACAACTTCCGTTTTTAGGGCTGTTTGGTGCGTGTAGCACCATGGCTGAAAGTTTGATTGTTGGTTCAATGATTCTAGATGGAGGTTTTGCAAACAATGTTGCTTGTGTGACTGGAAGCCACTTTTCAAGCGCTGAAAAACAATTTAGATATCCACTCGAACTTGGAACTCAAAGGCCACCTACATCACAGTGGACTGTTACAGGTGCTGGGTGTAGCATTCTTTCAACAACAAAATCTTCAATAAGAATAACGCACGCAACAATTGGAAAAGTTGTTGACTGGGATGTCACTGATGCTAATAACATGGGTGGAGCAATGGCACCAGCCTGTCTTGAAACGCTTTCAACTTTTTTTCAGGATACAAACACAACACCAGATGATTATGATTTGATTTTAACGGGTGACCTTGGAAAACTGGGAAGCGAAGTTTTAAGAGATTTGCTTGAATATCGTGGCTATAAAACATCAACAAATTACGCTGATTGCGGACAAATGATGTTCACAAATGACCAAAAGGTTTTTCAAGGTGGCAGTGGTTGTGGGTGCATTGCGACTGTTTTAAATTCATATGTTGTTCAAAGGATGAGACTTGGAAAACTTAAAAATGTAATAGTTGTTGGCACAGGTGCGCTTATGAGCACTGTTTCCAGTCAGCAAGGGGACAGCATTCCAGGAATTGCACATCTTGTTGTCTTAAAGGCTGAAAAATGATTTCTATCATGATTTAAAATTGAATTATATTTTCATAGCATAAAAATTTTTTTGTTTAAGAGGTAAAAAATGTTTGACATACTCATGTATTTAAAAGTTTTCTTGGTTGGTGGTTTTATTTGTATGATTGGACAGATTTTAATCATCACAACAAAAATGACAAGTGCAAGAATATTGGTAACATTTCTTTTGCTTGGCGTGTTTTTGGAGGCAATAAAAGTTTTTGAACCACTAAAAGAGTTCGCTGGCAGTGGTGTCACTGTTCCAATCATGGGGTTTGGATACAGTCTTGCAAAGGGTGCCATTGAAGGAGCGGAAACAGGTGGAATTTTAGGGGTATTGCAAGGCGGACTTACCGCAACTGCCGCTGGAATAACCGTTGCGGTTGTGATTGCGTTTATAGTTTCTCTGTTTTGTAGCAGTAAAACAAAAAAATAGCAAACATTTTTAAACCTTTTGCATATATTATTTTATGCGAAATTTTAAAATTAAAAAGAGCAGAAAAACAAGACTATGGATAAGTTTGATAGTCATTTTTTTAATTATTGCTTTAATTTTTATATATTTTGCAGCGTGTGTCAACCCAGTTATTGTTGAAACAAGTGAAGCCAAAATCAAATCTTCAACCTCACGAGCAGTCAACAGCGCAGTTCAAACGGTGATAAACGGAACAAATGTCTATGATGACATAATTGAAATCATATTAGACGATGAGGGTAAAATAAAACTGATTCAAGTTAACAGTCTGTCAGTGAACAAACTTTCAAAAGAAATAAGTGCGGTTGCAAATCAAAACATTGATTTAATCAGCAGTCAAGGGGTGACAATTCCCCTTGGAACGCTTTCTGGAATTGGTGTGTTTGTTGGGATTGGACCAGACATCACATTCAGAGTGACGGCTATCAGCACAATACAATCAAAATTCGAAAGTGAATTCATAAGTGCGGGCATCAACCAAACAAATCACCGAATCTATTTAAACCTTGAAACAACAGTCGATTTAATTATGCCAACAGTGAACAAAACGGTGATTATTAACAGCCACATTTTGATATGTGAAGCAATTTTAGTTGGAGAAATTCCTTCGACATATCTAAATTCAGACAGTCTGGATGAAATGCTTAACTTGATACCAGGATGATAACACTAAAAAGATATTGCCCGTATATGAACAACATCTAATTTTTATAAATAAAAGGCTTTTGATATAAGTATTTTATTAGTTTTATAAAACTTCTATCAGTTTAACGTAAAATAAAAATTATTAAGTTGTTATTATTTTAAAAAACTTGACATTTTTTGCTTTTTTGTGGTATACCAAAATAAGTCGGTTTGACAACACGCTTCGCGCAGTGCGGTCACCGACTTTTTTATTTGTGCTGCAAATCTTTTGTACCGTAAATCCAAAGTATGATTAAACCAACTAATATATCTTCATTTGAATTTAAAACTAAAACAAGTGAAGTTTTTTGTTATCGGAGCGGTTAATTTTCACATCTAAATTAAAAACTCACTTTTTTATTTCCTTTTGTTTGTAAACTGTTAGTAATAGTTTTTAAATGCTTATTTGCTCTAAAACAATATAAATTTACTAAATTTAAAATAAATGGTTGACTAGAACGCATAAAAGTTATATAATAATTTCACAACTTAATATAACGCTATGATGAAAGACCAGTAACCAAAAGCATCTTTACAGAGAGGGGGAAGGCTGAGAAACCCCAGGCACTGCTTTTGGCGAATTCACTTTCTAGCACCCTTTTGAACTAACAGTAGGAAGGGCGTTGGCTGTCGACAAGGCTTAAATAAGTGCTTTTCTTATGAAAAGAAATTAGGTGGTACCACGGAGCAAACTTCGTCCTAATATTTAGGGGCGAAGTTTTTTTAAGGAGGAAAAAATGGAAAACAAAACGAATCAAATCATTCAAAACGCAACCAGTGAAATAGAAAAAGCAAAAACAAAGCAAGAACTTTTTGAAATCAACACACACTATCTTGGTAAAAACGGGCAAGTAAGTCTTCTTATGCAAGAATTGAAAAATTGTTCAAAGGAAGACAGACCTCGTCTTGGCGCAATTTTAAATGAGTGCAGAGAAAAGGTTGACACATTATTAAAAGAGAAAATAAAAAAATTAGAAGATGAAGAACTTGAACAAAAGTTAAACGCCGAAAAGGTTGATGTAACAATACCTGTAAAACCAATTCCATTTGGAATAAATCATCCAATAACAATAATCCAAAACCTTTTAACAGACTTTTTTGTAAAAAGAGGTTTTACCGTTAAGTTTGGAACAGATATTGAAACAGATTACTATTGCTTTGAGGCTTTAAATGTGCCAAAAAATCACCCAGCACGAGACGCGCAAGATACTTTCTATATAAATGAAGAAACGGTTTTAAGAACTCACACATCAGCAACTCAAATTCACACTTTGGAACAACAAAAGCCACCAATCAAAATGGTGTCAACAGGCTCAACATATCGTGCAGATGAAATTGATTCAACGCATTCACCATTCTTTCATCAACTGGAAATTTTGGTTGTTGACGAAAAGGTAAGCATGACCGACCTTAAAGGAATAATTGAAGAACTTGCCAAATTCCTTTTTGGAGATAAAACACAAATTAGACTTAGACCATCTTATTTTCCTTTCACCGAGCCAAGCGCAGAAGTTGATGCAACTTGCACTCAATGTGGAGGAAAAGGTTGTTCTCTTTGTAAAGGCACTGGATGGATAGAACTTCTGGGGTGCGGAATGGTTAATCCAAAGATTTTGGAAAATCATGGAATAGATACAAATAAATATGCGGGCTATGCTGTTGGACTTGGACTTGAACGAATTGCAATGCTTCGCTATGGCATAAGTGATTTGCGTGAGTTTTATGAAAACGATGTAAATTTCTTAAAGCAGTTCAAATAAAACAATAAAAGACAAATAGGGAGAAAAATATGATAGTAACGCTAAAGTGGCTTCAAGATTATGTTGACCTTGAAGGTGTGTCGATAGAAGATATAGAAAAAGCTTTCACTTTTTCTGGTTTTGAAATTGAAAGTTATACAGATTTATCTAAAAATTTAAAAAATGTTGTTGTTGGAAAAATAACAGACATAAAGAAGCATGAAAACGCAGACAAACTTTTGGTGTGCAGTCTTTTTGATGGAAAAAACACATATCAAATTGTAACGCACGCAACAAATATGAAAGTTGGTGATTTGGTGCCTGTTGCTCTTGTTGGAGCAAACCTTGCAAATGGTGTGCAAATCAAGCCTGTTAACATGAGAGGTGTTGAATCTTGTGGAATGATGTGTGCAGGTGAAGAACTTGGAATTGATAACAGTGTCTATGATGGCGCAGAAACTGATGGTATTATGATTCTAAACCCAAAAGATTGTTCTGTTGGGGAAGAAATGGCAAAGGTGCTTGGCTTTGATGATGTTATTTTTGATGTAAATGTTCTTGCAAACAGACCAGATTGCCAAAGTGTTATTGGACTGGCAAAAGAACTTTCTTGCGCACTTAACAGAGAATTCAAAATGCCAAACCTTGAATTCCCTCAAACACGCGAAATAACGCCAATTTCGGCAGAGAGCCAAACAGAAAACTGTCCGTATGTTAAAGTGCAACTTGTGAAAAGCGTAACAATCAAGCCTTCGCCAAAATGGATGCAAAAAAGACTTATGCTTTGTGGAATAAAACCTATAAACATAATTGTAGATATAACAAACTATGTGCTTCTAGAAATGGGGCAACCTTTGCATGCTTATGATTTAAAATCGATAAAGGGCGATAAACTGATTGTTCGTCAAGCAAGAAAAGGAGAAGAAATAACTCTTCTTAACGACAAGAAATGCATTCTTGATGAGAACCACGTTGTTTTTGCAAACTCAGAACAGCCAATTGGACTTGCTGGAATTATGGGTGGTGGAAACTTCTCAATTACAAACGAAACAAAAGACATTGTAATTGAAAGTGCAACATTCAAGAAAGAGAACATAAGAAAAACAGCACACCACTTTGGATTGCAAACAGATGCAAGCGCAAGATATCAAAGGGGTGTTGAGCCTGTTAGTTGTGAAATGGGACTTCAACGAGCGCTATATTTAATCTGTGAACTACAGTGTGGTGCTGTTGCTGGGGCTTGTTTTACAAATACTAACATTAAATTTGAAAGACAAGTTAAAAAGTTTGATTATAACAGAATTTTAAGTTGGCTTGGAGTTGATATTCCAGTTGATAAGTCAATTGAAATTTTAAATAAACTAGACATTAAAACACATCAAGAGGGGAATAATCTTGTTTGTGAAATTCCAGTAATTAGAACTGACATTGAAAACTTTTCAGATATAGCAGAAGAAATCATCAGATTCTATGGCTTCGATAAGATGTCAAACACCTATAACAATAACACTCAATCAATAGCAGGCGGGTATGAACAAATTGTTGAACTTGAAAAGACAGTTAAGCAGTTAATGACAATTTCTGGTGCCAGTGAAGTTAAAACATTTACACTTATTGGCGATGATGATGTGTTGAAACTCAGTATTGACAAAAATGATGATTTATTCACAAAGCAGATAAAAATCAGCAACCCACTTAATGCGTATATGTCTGTTTTAAGAACTCAAATGTTAACCTCAATGTTGGGTGCGGTTAAATATAA
>CALWKH010000049.1 GCA_944381195.1 uncultured Clostridia bacterium | reverse complement strand
AGAACAAAGCACTATCTTCTTTTTGGTTTAATTTTAATTATTTCAAGTTTCTTTGTTTATTTCAAAGTTTATTATCTGGTGTTTGGAAGCATTCTTCTTGTTTTTGCTCTTTTAACCCGAATTATTCCAAAATTAAAAAAAGAGCAAAAATAGTTGCTCTTTTCATTTAATTTTTATCATAGAATATAAAAATTTATATCTAATTTAGACTTATCTTTATTTTAATAAATGAAAATTTAATTTTAATAGCAGAATTTATGCAAAAATATTTCAAATTTTTCTATTTGATAAAGATTTTAAAACAATATAAAAATAATCATAAAAAAAGCAAACATCTATTAAGTGGATTTTACCCCAAAGACAATAAATTGTCATCAGATGTTTGCTGATTATATTATAATAAATTTCTATGAAAAAGCCAACAAAATAGGAGTAAAGTCTGTTTCTATTTTCATAAAGTTGAACAAAAAATTAAGATTTGAAAGCATAAAATATAAATTAGATTTTTATAGGCAAAAATTACATTTTAATAAATATTTATGCTTTAATTTAATCAAATTTTAAAATTTGCAAACATAATTTTTATTTTAGAAAATTAGAAAAAATAAAAATTAAAAATATATTTTTTACTCTTCATAGACAAACTCAATCTCGCCAATAATAACAGTATCTCCGTCCTTCATGCCAAGTTTTAAAAGTTTATCAATAATGCCATCTTTTTTCAGTCGCTTGTGAAAGTATGCAAAACTTTGTGGGTCAGATATAATGACACGCCTGCAAAGCTCATCAACCCTGCCACCCTTAACTTCAAACAAGTCATCAGCAAGTTTAACACATTCAATTGATAAAGTGTCTTTCAAACCAAACTCAAACTCATCACTTTCAATCTTTTCAATTTTTGGCAAGTTTTCCAAACTTGCAAAAATTTGGTCAACAAGTTCATTTAAGCCCTCATGCTTATATGCAGAAATTGGAAATACTGGACTTTTGCAAAAATGTTTGTCTTTTTTTAAAGATTTTTTGAAATTTTCTATTGCTAAATCTGCATTTTCTAACAAATCACATTTTGTAAGAACAATTATTTGTGGTCTTTCTGCCAGCACTTCACTGTAGTTTTTTAACTCTTTATTGATGTTTTTAAAGTCTTCAAAAGGATCTCTGCCCTCACTTCCTGAGATGTCAACCAGGTGTAAAATAAGCCTTGTTCTTTCAATATGCCTTAAAAATTCGTGCCCCAAACCAACACCCTCGCTTGCTCCTTCAATCAGCCCAGGTATATCTGCAAGCACACAAGTTTTATCATATTTTTTAAGCACTCCAAGATTAGGTGAAAGCGTTGTGAAATGATAGTTTGCAATTTTTGGCTTTGCCTGAGTTATAACAGAAAGAAGTGTTGATTTACCAACATTTGGAAATCCCACAATTCCAACATCGGCAATTGTTTTTAGTTCTAAAATGATTTCATATTCTTCTGTTAACTGCCCTTTTTGCGCAAAGTTTGGCGTTTGTCTTCTGCTGCTTGCAAAATGCTGATTCCCTTTGCCGCCATATCCACCATTAAGCAAAACAAAAGTTTGGTCTTTATCAAACATATCGATAACAACCTTGTTTGTTTTTGCATCTTTGACAATGGTTCCCTGTGGAACGGGAATAATCAAATCTGCACCCCTTTTTCCTGCGCAGTTTTTACCCATTCCCTTTTCACCATCTTCAGCGCGAAAATGTTTGTTAAAACGGAAATCAACCAAAGTGTTTAAACTTGGGTTAACCTTTAAAACAATGTCACCACCTTTACCTCCGTCTCCACCGTCTGGTCCACCATTTGGCACATATTTTTCACGGCGAAAGGTGCAAGCACCATCTCCACCATTACCCGCTTTCACAAAAATTTTCACTTTATCTACAAACATTTTTAACCTCTTTTTTGTTATTTTTCTAAAAAAACCATAAAAACATATGTTTTTAATGCTTTTTAACTTTTTATAAAGATTTTTTGCAAACTATTATAGATTATTTTAACTTTAATATATATTGAGACATCCCGTCATAAACTTCTTTTGTTAGTTTTTGTCTTTCATCTTCATCTGGTAAGCGTGAAAAGCCAACCTTTGCCAGAAGTTTTTGAGACGCAACATTTTTATCATCACAAGTCGCAAAAAGAACATCATAGCCCAGTTTTTTTGCCTTGTCTGTGAGAATAGCAAGACCAATTGTTCCCAAACCCTTTCTTCGCTCCGTTGGACGAATGGTATAGCCCACATGCCCCGAATGTTGAAAAAGCCTTGATAAATCTTTTTGCCTTAGACTGAAAAATCCAACTGGATAATCTCCACAAAACAAAACATAATGCGTTATCTCTGGAACCAAATAATCAAGCATGATGTTTTTACTGCCAAGTTCCAAAACACAGCAATATTTCCTGAAATCATCTTTGCTTAAACCATTTGCAACATTCACATCTTGGTAAGGCTCATTATATGGAATTTCTTGAAACATATCATAGATTTTGTCACTTATACTTTCGGTTATTGGAACAAGTTTAAAAGCGTTTTTCATTTTTACTCTCCTTATAAAATTTGCAAACTTCCCTCATCTCACACTTTTCACACTTTGGAATTCGAGCCATGCAATTATATCTTCCAAAAAGAACAATTCTTAAGTGTGATTGGTGATTTACATAATTTGGATATTTTTTCACAAACGCTTTTTCTGTTTTTTCTGGAGTGTTTTCATGAACAAAGCCAATTCTGTTAAGCACCCTGAAAACATGAGTGTCAACAGCAAATTCTTTTGCGTTATATAGAATTGAAGAAACAACATTTGCTGTTTTTCTGCCAACACCAGCAAGTTTTTCCATTTCTCTTGCATCGGTTGGGAGTTTCCCATTATAATCATCAAGAAGTTGATTGCTCATTTTAATGATGTTTTTTGCTTTGTTGTGATAAAAACCAATTGAATAAATCATTTTTTCAAGTTCTTTTTGGTCCATTTTCGCAAAATCTTTTGGCTTGTTATATTTTTTAAACAAGACATCAGTCACTTTGTTAACCTGCCTGTCTGTGCATTGAGCAGACAAAATTACTGCCACCAATAATTCAAAGCCACTGTTAAATCGAAGTTCACATTCAGCGTCTGGAAAAAGCCTTGCCAAATATTCAAAGAACTTATCAATATTTTCTTTCTTTTGTGTCATGACAAAAATTTTATCATAATTTTTTTATTTTAGCAATAGAAAAAAAGTATTTAAAATTTTCTTAATTGTTTATGCTAAAAATTATTGCACATAAAATATAGGAACACCACAAAGGTATTCCTATATTTTATAAATCAATGTGTCTATATAATATATTTGCAATACTTATTATTAAAAATTTATCATAAAAGTATTAAAATTTGCATTATATTTGTCTCACATATTTGAGTGTTGGATAACTTCCACTTGCGAAGTTCCAAAAGGTGTTTGATAAATTCATATAGTTTGCGTTTTGAAGCCCTTGCATTTGGGCTGTGGTTAGACCGTAACATTGATAGCCATTACCATAACCAATTGCTTGCGATACCGCACCACCAACTGTACTTGTATTATAATAGCACCATGATACTGAAGCATATTGCGAAGGATAAAGTGTGCTATTCGCAATATATCCAACCACTCCACCAACATAACTGCTTCCAGTTACCGTAGCCACATTAAAGCAGTTTGAAATTCTTGTTTTAGGCATTGAAATTCCATCTCCCGCCGATAAATAGCCAACAATTCCGCCTGAATAACTTCCCGTGCATTGAACTGCTCCCAAGTTATAAACATTAGATACACTTCCTCCACCCAAGCCAACAATTCCTCCACAATGTGAAGTTGAACTTATCACAGCAGTATTATAACAACTGCTGATTGTCCCCATGCTGTTTTGTCCAGCAATGCCTCCGCTTTGGTCGTCTGATATTATATTACCAGTGTTAAAGCAATTTGTTATGCTTCCTGTTGTTTGACAACCAACAACTCCTCCAACCATACTTGAGCCCGAAACCGCTGCTGTGTTATAACTGTTTGTTATTAAACCCACATTTGAGCCTGCAATTCCACCAACATTAACCGATGCATCTACTTCTCCAGAATTATAACAACCAATTATTGTTCCAGCATTGTCTCCTGTGATTCCTCCAACAAATCCAGAGCAATCTTGCAAACTGCCTGCATTGTAACAGTTTAATATAATAACACTTTCTATTACTTCTGCAATAATTCCTCCAACATATGTTCCCGTTCCTGAAACTATTCCTACATTATATGAACTTGAAACATCAGAAGAACAATACCTTGCAATTCCGCCTGTGTTTTCACCTGTCCCTGTTACTCTTGATGCTGACGTTGTCGAGCATGATGTAAGTGAGCCTGTGGAATAACCCACAACGCCACCTGTATATCTTCCACTTCCTGTAACCGAGCCTCTGTTTTGCCAGTTAGACACCGTGCCTGCACTTTGCCCAGCAACACCGCCTGTGTAGTATGCTCCGCTAACGCTTCCACTATTATAAACTGTGGCTGTTGCGGTTCCCGTGAAATAACCAAACACTCCGCCAACCCGTGTTGCTGTTCCGCTTCCAGAGACTGAACCTGTGTTGCGAACGCTTGTTAAAGTTTTTGTTACTGTGGACGCAACATAGCCTGCCACTCCGCCAATGTAACCCGCACCGCTACTTGTGTATGTTGAACGCACTGTTCCTGTGTTATATGAACTTGATAGGCTACTTCCAGCAAAATTTCCAACCACTCCTCCAATTCTTCCGTATGACGAACTAGACACTGTGGCACTGTTGTAACAACTTGTTATTGAACTTGATGAGTAACCAGCAACTCCTCCTATATATGCATTTGCCGTGCTTGTTGAAACTTGCCCTGTTCGGTGATTACTGCTTGAAATGGTGCTGGAGATATAACCAACAACTCCGCCTGTATAATTTCCACCAGAAACCGTTCCTGTGCTGGCGCAACTTGAAATGGTGTTGGTGGTGTAACCTACCACTCCACCAACATGGGAACTACTGCTGGAAACATTAACACTGCTATCACAATCCGTTATGCTTGCAGAACTTCGCCCAACAATTCCGCCCGTGTATTGCCCACCGCTCACCATTCCACTTACCGTTAAATTTTGAATATATCCACTGTTATAACCAAACAGTCCTGAATAACTGCTTGTGCTTGAAACGGTTAGGTTTGTAATTGAATAGTTATTGCCGTTATAGTAATATGCCCTTGCGGTTGAACTTTGGTTGATTGGTGTCCATGGGCTGTAACTGGAAAGACTGATATCTGCTGTTTGCATGAAATAGTGTCCATAGATATCACTGCTATCATAGTTCTCACTTATATACGCCAACTTCTCTGCTGTGTCTATGATATATGGGTCGCTTGATGTTCCTGTGCCGTCAAGCCTTACTGGTCCGTTTATGCCTTCGCCAACGTCTGCAAGCATTGGTGTGCAATCTTCATAGAATGCCCAAACAGAAGTTGGAAAATAACTTGAATTAAATGCTGACGGCCTACTTCCGTCTGCAGTGCTGGTCATCTGTGTTAGTGTTCTGCCATAAATATACAAACTTGAATCAGAGGTTGTTCCAGAACCTGAACCACCAAGCCCTCTGCTTACACCTGTGTTTGTTGTGTTATAATAATTGTAGCGACTTGATAAGTAACTTGAACTTGAATAATCGCTGTAACCAAATACGCCACCAGCATATTGATATGATGCACTCACACTTCCTGTGTTATAGGTTGAACTTATGTTAAGTCTAAACGAACTAGAGTTAGACAGTTGTCCTGCAATTCCACCAACCTGCTCACTGCCTGTTATGTTTCCTTTGTTATAACAATAAGTTACATACATATTTAACATTTGAGAACTTGCACCACCCGAAGTCATAACCATATAAGTAAGAGAGCCTGCAATTCCACCAACATAAGAACAGTTGGAAGCTGAAATGTTGCCCAAGTTATAACATTTTGTTAAAGTTATTTCTAAAGCACCAGAATAGCCGCCAGATGAGAAAGTACAGCTCACATGAAAAAATGCCGCTATTCCACCTATATAAGAACCATAACCTGTCGAAGTTATATCTGCAGAATTATAACAATTTGTAATCTCAGTATTAGAAACATTTCCAACAATCCCTCCAATATAACTCTCTCCCGAAAGTGTCACACCTTTATTATAGCAATTTATTACATTAAGATATGTTGCATTTCCAACTATTGATGCAATATAGTATTGACCATTTGTTATTGCTCCACTTATTAAACCAAGATTTTGCACATATCCGTATGAACTGCTTGTTCCATTTATTCTGCCAAATAAACCAATATATCTTTGGGATGAAAGCAAATTAGCGTCAATATATAAACCAGAAATAGTATGCCCATTACCGTCATAGTAATATGTATAAGATGAGCCATTGTTGTTTATTGGGTTCCAGTAATGAGCGCTTAAGTCTATGTCTGCAGTTTGACGGAAATATCTTCCGCTGAGTGAACTATACCTAGCACTTATCCACGCAAGATTTTCTGCACTCGCAATCAAATATGGACTGCTTGATGTTCCTCTCCCAGAGGGCTGAGAATAATAACTTGAACTATCTGTCCAAAGGTCTGAATTTGTTGGTGCTCCGCTTGTTGTATTTGTTTCTATGTCTGGCACTTGATAGTTATAATAAAAATAGGTCAAAATGCCAGCACAGACAAAAACTGTGAGTGCAACAAAGCAAACCAAAATCAGCCACCTATTATTATATGTTGATGTTCTTTTTAAAACTTTCACTTACCTCTTTTTCCCTTCTCATTATTTATAAAATATTATATTAATAATATAATTATTTAGCAATTGTTTTCTTATCTTTTAAAATATATTTATTAAAATATTAATAAGAATTAAAAAATTAGTTATCATCTATTTAACACCTTAAAAGTATGTAATACATATAATTTTTTACAAAATAGAAATTTAACTTTCTTTTTCATATAAAGTTCCATTTATCGACATAGTTTAAAGTTAACACCTTCTGCGGTGTGTCTCTCACTTAAAACATAAGCAGTCTTTCATTTTTATATTGAATTTTTGTTATTTTAATTTTATTGTTGTGCCACATGGTGTGTTTCATTCTTGCATCATTCTTTACTTGTTGTTTTTATATTATTTTTCATTAAAATTTAGTTTTGCACCTCTTTAACATGTTTGAGTGCT
>CALWKH010000048.1 GCA_944381195.1 uncultured Clostridia bacterium | reverse complement strand
AAAAAGGAGTGAAAAATATGGAACTAATTAACAGTAAAACTTATAAAAATCTTGCAAAATCTTATGCTGGGGAATGTCAGGCAATGGTGAGATATAAATTTATTGAATATGGTGCTCGCATGAACAAATATAAAAACATTGCGCAAATCATTGACCAAATTGTGTATAATGAATTCAATCATGCCCGAATGTTCTACACCTTTTTGCAAGAGGCAAGCGATGAAACGATTGATAACATAGACATTGCGTCTGGCTATCCGTTCAAAGAGAAGTGGGACTTGCAAGAAAACTTGCGCCTTGCAGCCGAAGATGAACTTAATGAGGCAACAAAAATCTATGAGCAATATCGTGAGACTGCAAACGAAGAGGGCTTTACCGAAATTGCAAAACTCTATGACGACATCATTGAGGTGGAAAAACGCCACCACTCAATTTTGATGCAACTTTATACCCAAATGAAAGAGGGAACGCTTTATAAAAAGGAAGTTGAAGTTGTTTGGCGATGCGCAGATTGTGGCTATGAAGCCCGTGGTAAAAAAGCGTGGACAAAATGCCCACTTTGCAAGGCAGACCAAGGCTCAATTATTCTGCACATAAAAGATTGCTAGAATTTTTGAAAATTTTATTAAAATTATATTTTTGAAAAAGAAGTTTTTTATTGATTCTTTTTCATTTTTTATTTTATATGCATTATAATTTTAAAATTTTTTAAACTTATTTAAAGTTTTTGTTTGTTGACTATGTTATGTTTATTATAACCTTTTCATGTTATTTATTTTTATTGCAATGTTTTTATAAGTGTTGTATTTTTGAAAAATTTATGTTTTATTTATTAAAAATATTTAAAGTAATTTAAGTTTTTAATTTTGTTAAAGAAAAATTTTTGTTTAAAAAGTTTTGAGTTTATTGTTGTTTTTAAGTTACAAATTTTTGCTGTTTTGCCTTAAAAAAATTGTAAAAATAGTTTTCAAACGAAACTTGATAAGATTATGACTGATGTTAAAAATTTTATTTGCAAAAAGATTTTGATGAAAAGAAGCTTGATTTTTTTTATCAATTTAATTGTTTGAAAACAATGAAAAATTAGTATATAATATTTAATTGACAATAAACATATACTTATGATATACTCTTGAATAAGGAGGAGTGGAAATGAAGGTTAGAATTTGTCTGCTTTTGGGACTGATTATGAGCACGATTATCTATGCTGCAAATCTTGTTGGCACATGTATTTCGATTGTTGGTCTTTTTGCTTTGTTGGGTGGTGATTCAACAGTTTTTAATGCTGCGATCTTTATGACGGCGGCAGTTATGATTTTCACTATGATTTTCTGTTTGCTGGGGCTTATTTTTTCAGCGGTTAGTTTCAAAAGAGTTTCAATGGAACCTCAAAAGTTTGAGCAAAATAAGGGTATGCTTATAACAGTTGTTGTTTTTGACATTCTTGTTGCATTACTTCTATGCTATGGTTTTGTTGAGGGAATTTCAGCAACATCAGTTATCTATCTGGTAGCGCTTATTGCAAGTGTTGTTCTAATTATTGTTGACATTGCAAGAAACAAAAAATTGCTTACTAATGCCACAGTAAGCACGGCAGACCTTTCTGTGAGACAAAGCACAGCAGAAGTTTCAGGGGCTGAAAACAAAGAAGAAGTTTCAGTGGCTGAAAATAAAACAGACACAAAAAGTTGATAGATTGTTAGCAATTTGGTGTTTATTGGAATGTGATAATAAAGTGTTACAATTTTGGTGTAGCACTTTTTATTTTGTCTTTTAAATTGCTTAAAATTTAACTTTAAAAAATCTTATTTCATTGTGGTGTATCAATATTTTTTATTATAAATTTAACTTAAAAAATATTTTGCATAAAATTTTAATTTATTTTTAACATTTATTTTATTTTTTTTGTAAAATATATTATAATACACAAAAGAGGTTTTACCATGAGAAAAAGCATTATTTTGAATGTTGATACGGGAATTGATGATGCAACGGCAATTGTGTTTGCTTTTTTTCAGCATAATCTTGATGTGAAAGCCTTGCTTTCTGCAAAGGGCAATTCCAGCATTAATGAATCAACAAAAAACACTGTTGGGGTTATGGAATACATAGGAAAATGTGTGCCAGTTTTTAAGGGGCTTGCAAAACCGCTGAAACCAACTGTTTTTAAAGTTGCTGGCGTGCATGGCAAGGGCGGAATTGGTGGTTTTGTTTTTCAAGAAACAAAAACCAAAGCCCAAAGTTTTGAGGAACTTGAGAGTTTTATCTCTCAGCAAAAAAGAAAGGTGACCATCGTGTCCACTGCACCGATGACCAACATTGCCACACTTTTAGAAAATAAAAAGTGCAGAAAAAGAGTGAAGCGAATCATCATTCAGGCGGGACTTTTGGGCGACCCGAACTATACCTCTTTTAATATTGCCACTGACCCGCTTGCAATGGAAAAGGTTTTGCAAAGCGGTGTGAAACTTATAATCTGTCCGTCAGACATGGGGCATTATGCTTTCCTTGGCAAGAAAGATGTTATAAATATTAAGAACAGCGGAAAAACTGGCGAAATGCTTGCATTTATGTTTAAGTCATATAAAGACAGGGTGGTGCAAAACAATGTTGCCACCCATGACAGTTGCGCCGTTGCCTGTCTGGCTCGCCCAAAGATTTTTGAGTTTAAAAAAGCACGGGTGTTTGTTGAGTATAATCAAAATAGCATTGGAATTTTGAAGTTTGATTTTGAAAGCAAAGAGCCAAACGCCACTGTTTGCACTGATATTAACATAAGAGAGTTTAAAAAACTTTTGTTTAATGCACTTAACAAAGCACCATAAAAATTTAAAAATTTTTTAATAATTAGTGTGAGATTATGAAGTTCACACCACAAAAGTTATACATTTTTGAAGCGGTGGTTAATTTTTTGTATTTATAATTTTTATAGAAATTTTCATTTATTATATATGAAATTTGCCATATTGTATTTATGGTTGTCATTTAAAAATTTTATTTCATAGACAGATTTTTATGCTAATTTATAAAATCGGTAAATATATAAAAGCAAAAAAATGATGCTGAGAAAAAAACATTCTAAATGATATAAATTTATATTGTTTTATTGTATTTCTTATATAAAAATAATTTAATAAGGTGATGTTTTTATAAAAAGATTGTAAAAATGTTATCTTATCTTTTATATATTTTTTGTTTTTAAAAAAAAGGTTTTAAGTTATCTTTGGTTAGAAAACTTTATCACAAAAATGTGGAAAAGTGGAAAACTTATGTTGAAAAGCCCTTGATTACGGTAAAAAGATATTGCTAAACAAACAATATAAAAATTTACACAATTAACGCTTAAAAAGACTTGAAAAAAGTGATTTTTTGTGGTATAATAATTTTATAAGTAGCAAATTTTACTTTATAACTTTTAAGTTTCAACTGCTTGAAAGTTTCAGTGCTGCAAGATGAATTTTAGTTAACTGCTTGTGATTTCAAGTGTTACAAGGTAAATTTTATTTTATGTTTATGTTGCTTATTGGGATATTTAAGCCCTCATAGTATAGTGGTTAGTACACCAGCCTCTCACGTTGGATACACGGGTTCGAGTCCCGTTGAGGGTACCAAATTTAAAGTTAAAATCAGCAAAATTTCTCTATGAAGCGTTGCTGGTTTTTTTATTACAAAATTGAGTGATATAAGTCGCCTTGTTTTGTAAATTTTTATCATTGAGCAGAGGTTTTTTGTTATTAAATTATTGTTTTTACACCTTTTTTAATAAATTTTTTTTAGTTTTTAAGTAAAATTTTTTGTTTAATAGCAAAAAGTAAGATTTTATTTGATATTGTATAATTTAAAAAAACATCATTAACTGGTGTGTCTGTGCCAGTTTTATTTGCAATTTTGTTTTTGAATTGATAAAATGAGTTGTAAGTTTTAAAAAATTAAAACAAAAGAGGAACGGTTATGTTTGCACATTTTAGACCGCTTTTTATCGTTTTTCTGAGTTTGGCTTTGGGAATTTGGTGTGCTGAACTTTTTAGAACTGGGCAGATAATTTTTGCTGTTATCATTTTGGCAATTTGTCTGCTGTTTGTTTTGTTTTCATTTTTTAAATTTATAAGTAAAAAGAAAATTTTTAACTATCTTTGGATCAATAAGAAAGTTGCAATAGTTTCAATGTTATTTCTTGCTGTTGGCTTTGGCTCTTTCTTTATGTTGTTTTCAAATGTGTCCAGCGAGCAAAACATCAGTGTTAGTTCCAGCACGGAATATCTTGTGATAGGTGAAGTGCGCAATGCTCCTGTTAAATATGAAGACTATATGACCATGTTTCTTGATGATGCTGTTTTGCAAAGTGATGATGATGTTTTAAGTCTTGAAGGCAAGGGAATGTATGTTCGCATAGATACCACAAACATAAGTGAGAACTCGGTGCTTTTTGAGGCAAAGGCAGGAGATGTTCTAATTTTTAACGCAACCGTTCGCAACGCAAATGTGTTTTCGGAGAATGATATGTTTTCCTATGCCTATAAAAGTGATTTTCGCTATATGGCATATACTAGCAAAGATGATATTTCTTTGATTGAAGGCACGCAAGGTGCAACTGATTCTGTTCGGCAACACATCAAAGACATAATTTATTCCAGCATGGACGAGCGCTATGCTGGACTTGCTTATGCACTTTTTATTGGTGATGTGAGTGGACTTGATTATGATATCAAGTCTAACTTTCAAATTTCGGGCATTGCACATCTTTTGGCGGTGTCTGGGCTTAACACCGCACTTATGTCCATGGTGCTTGTTTGGTTTTTCAAGAAAATCAGGCTTAAACCGTGGATGAGTGTGGTGTTGGTTGCTCTGCTTCTTCTTTTTTATTGCGTGCTTTGTGATTTTGCACCATCGGTGCTTCGTGCAAGTTTGATGTCTGTCTTTCTTCTGGCTGGTCAAGTGTTTGGCAAGCAGACAGATAACATCAGCAGTGTTTCACTGGCGGGAATCATTTTGCTTCTTGTTGACCCAATGTATCTTTTTGACCTTTCCTTTCAGCTTAGCTTTGCAAGTGTTTTTGCAATTTTTATGCTTTCACCAATTTTTGAAAAATTCTTTTTAAAACTAAGGCTTGGCAGATTCATAAGTTCCAATCTTGCCCTAAGTCTTGCGGCGCAACTGGGCACATTGCCATTGATTGTGAACACCTTTGGCTATGTTTCGCTGGTGTCTCTTGTTGTGAATTTGATTGTTGTTCCGTTTATGAGTTATGTTTATATTCTGCTTTTTGTTGGGCTGATGCTAACTCTTATTTTGCCTTTCATGTGGTTTTTGCTTTGGATAGATCAGTGGGGATTGTGGCTTGTTGATGTTGTTAGTTCTTGGTTCGCTGGGTTAAATTATGCCTCTGTGGATGTAACGGGAATCATCACGCCAATTATTGTTATCTTTTTTGTGTTTATGTTCTCTTTAAGTTCTTTCTGCCTTTTGAAAAGAAAACATAAAATCATTTTAAGCAGCACACTTGCATCTGTTTTGGTTTTGCTTCTTATTTTGAACTACGCCGTTCCACTTATGTAGAGGATTAAAAACATATTGTTACAATTTTAAATCATAAAGATTTAAATTTCTAAAAGATATAATTTTTATGTTTTTTAATATGTTTTTTAAGAAAAATTTAAAAATTATAAGCAAAATTTTGCAAAATGTTTTTTGCTGGTGTTTTTGAAGGTGTAATATAAAAAATTCAAACTTGATTTTTATTATTAGTTTTCTATTTGTGAAATTTATTTGTTGAAAGTGTTTGCTTGTGCTGCGCTGGCATATGATAAAGCAAGGTTTAATTATAAAAAAGTTTACTTGCAATTTTAGTGCAAGCACAAAAAAGCAAACCTTATTTTAAGCTTGCGCTTTATTTTTTCCATGTTTATTTTAGACATAAAAAGTTAAGTGAGGCACGCTGCTGGCGGTTCTTTAATTTGATAAAATTTTTGAGTTAGAATATTTTACCTTTATTCTTCCTTTACAAATCAAAAGGTTTATGCTAGAATTTTTAAAGGTGATTTTAGATGAAATTTGAAGAACTTAAAAGCAGTTTAAAAGACAAGATTTTTAACGCATATGTGATTTCTGGCAGTGATGCCTATTTGCGTGATTCGGCGCAAAAACAGATTACAAACAAGTGTGTTTCGGTTTTGCCAGATTTTAATGTTAATATTTTTAATGATGAAAACTTTGATGTTGATAAGGTTCTTGAATGCGCAAACAGTGTGCCCATGATGGATGAAAAGCGCGTTGTTGTTATTGCTGATGTTTCTTTGCAACCTTCGCACACAAAAAAACTGCAAGAATATTTGAAAAATCCAAATGAAAGTTGTTGCATGATTTTTAAAAGTGAAAAGTTTGAAAACAAACAAATTCTTGCGCTGTGTGAATTGGTTGATTGCAATGTTTTGAGTGAAAAGTTGCTGACCCAAACGGTGATGCAAAAAATTAACAAAAATGATGTTAAAATTGAAAACACAGCACTTAAAATTTTGCTTGAATATTGCAATTTTGACCTTATGAACATTGATAATGAAATCAAAAAACTTTGTGCATATGTTAACCGTGGCGGCACAATCAAAGAAAAAGATGTTAAAGAACTTGTGCATAAACATCTTGAATACAGCGTGTTTGAACTTAACAATTTTATTGTCCAAAAAAATGCTGAAAAGTCTTTTGAACTTCTTGACGCACTGATTGCGGGCAAGGAGAGTCCGCAAAATATTTTGGTTGTTTTGCTTTCAAGTTTTCGAAGAATGTTTTTCTCGGTTACAAACAAAGGCACAAACAAAGAAATTGCTGATATGCTGGGTGTCAAGGAATATTCCATTGTGGTAACAAAAAGATTGGCGCAAAAGTTCACTCCCAAAAAACTTAAACAAATTCTTGACCTTGGAAGTGAAATTGACCACAAAATTAAACTCAGTCAAATGAATGATAAAGATGCACTTTATTTTTTCGTTGCAAACATCATTTCTTAAAATTTTTTTAATATATAAAATTACAAAAGCCGTTTGGCTTTTTTTATTATAAAAAGTGTTTGTGTTTTTTGCAAAATTGCGCTAAAAAACAATTTTGAAGCAGAGATTTTTGTTATGAAAATTGTTTTAAACAATTTCGAAGCAAGGGTTTTTTATTGTAAAAAGTGAGATTTTTTGTTTGTAAAAGTGTTCTTGAAATCAATTTTAAAACAGAAATTTTTGCTATAAAAATTGTTCTAAAAATCAATTTAAAGAAAGTTTTTTGTTTGTGCAGTTTGGACATCTCT
>CALWKH010000047.1 GCA_944381195.1 uncultured Clostridia bacterium | reverse complement strand
CATCCGTGCTTACCAAAGAAAGATCGTAAGAATAAATTAATTACTTAACAACGAATTATAAAAAAAATAAAAAAAATCAATTTTGAAATTCACTCACATTAAAATTCACTCACAAATTTTAAACTAAATAAAACTATATAAGATAAAAAACAAAACAACACCGCAATTATTTTAAATTTAATCTTACTATATATAAAGAAAAAGAGAAAAAATGTCCAACAGCATTTCAATTTACATTCACATACCTTTTTGCAAATCAAAGTGCATCTATTGTGACTTTGTCTCTTTTCCTAATTGTGAAAAATTTTTTGACACATATCTTGAAAAAGTAAAGCAAGAAATTGACTATCACGCATCAAAATTAAAGAATAGAAATGTTAAAACAATTTTTATTGGTGGAGGAACGCCGTCTCTTTTAGGTGGTGAAGACATCTTTAATTTAGTAACTTTTGTTTTACAAAAGTTTTCAGTCTCTAAACAAGCAGAAATAACAATTGAGGTGAACCCAGAAAGTTTCACAAAAGAAAAAGCGCTTTGGTGGAAAAAAGCAGGCATAAACAGACTTTCTTTTGGGCTTCAAAGTGATGATGATATAGTGTTAAAAAAACTTGGCAGAATTCACAATTTTTCGCAGTTTCAAAACGCCGTGAAAGAAGCAAAATCTCTTGGTTTTTCAAATATAAGTGCCGATGTTTTGCTGGGGCTTCCAAATCAAACTCCGCAGAAAATAAGACAAACACTTCGCAAAATTGCTAAATTGGGGCTGGCACATATCTCTGCCTATGGTTTGCAAGTTGAAAAGGGCACAAAACTTTTTGAATTAATTAAAAACGAACAAATCAAATTGCCAGATGAAGACTTATCAAACGAAATCTATAATTCTGCGTATTTGGAACTAAAAGAACTTGGCTTTCATCGCTATGAAATCAGTAATTTTTCAAAAAAAGGTTTTGAGTGCCAGCATAATCAAAACTATTGGGTAAGGGGCGAGTTTCTTGGAATTGGCGCAGGCGCATATGGTTTTATTGACGGAGCGCATTATGAAAACACAAGTAATTTAGTTGACTACATAAAAAAAGATTATGTGCCACAAAACATTGAAAAAGAAAGCAAAAAAACAAAAATGGAAGAAACCATTATGCTTGCTCTAAGAACAGAAAAAGGGCTTAACATCTCAAACTTCAATAAAACCTTTAACATTGACTTTTGCGAAAAGTTTAAGCCTGCGTTAGACAAACTTTCACAGCAAAAACTTATAAAAATCACAAAAAATCACATAAAAATCACGAATTTCAGCATTTCTAACGCAATAATTTTGCAATTTTTCATGTTGATAGACTGAAACACCACGCAAAAGTGTGGTGCTTTTTCTTCTATCAGAGCATCTTTATTTTTAAAAAATCTTTAATATTTGCAAATGCAAAAATTAAGCGGTGATATAAAACAAGCATTTTAATTCTTCAATAGTTTCAAAGGAAACATATGCTTTATTGGTTTTGACACAAGAAAATTAATAACAAAATAAATAAATAACTAAAACTTTTTATAAAAAATGAAAAAGCAAGAGTAAAAACTCTTGCCCCTGAGCTTAAAAAAGCTCACCCAACACACTAAATAAAAATTTAGTGAGAAACTCCAAACGGAGTTGTAGATAAAATTATCTACGACCTAAAATCTTAGGCTAATATTATTTTAACATAATTTTTGTTAAGAAGTCAACAATTTTTTAACTTTTTTTCAAAATTGCTCGCAAACAGTTAATATATTTATACTTTTAATTTCTTAAAGATTTAAATATCATTTTAATTATTGGCGTTACTATGTAAAAATGTTAAAAATTTTTACCCTATATATAATGAAAAGGGAAAAGTGTTTAAAAATATATTTCTACTATAAATTTTTTTGATTTTAAATTTATATAAATAAACTTTTCAAATTGCCAACATCTTTATATACATAATGAAAAGGGGAGTTAAAAAATTAAAAAAATTTCTAAAAAAATTGACACAAAATTCTTGACAAACTAATATTATAGTATTATAATTTTGGCAATCAAGGAATAAGAGTGCTAACAAATGAGTATAATATTTGCTAAAAGGAGGGATAAAAATGGAAGATATGCAACTAAGTGAAAGAAAAAGGCAAATTCTTCTTAATGCTGTTGAAGACTATATTCAGCAAGCAAGCCCAATAACCAGCAGTGTCATTCAGCATAAATGTGCAAAGAATCTAAGCACAGCGACCTTGCGTAATGAACTCAATGCTTTGGAAGCGATGGGATATTTAAAACAACTGCACACATCTGGTGGCAGAGTGCCAACCAGCAAAGGATATCGTTTTTATGTTGATTCCATGATGGCAGACATCCCACTTGATAAAAATGTTCTAAGTGAAATTCATGCGCTGTTTAACAGAAGAACAATATATCTTGAAGATATGGTTAATGAAATTGCTTCGGTAATCAGCAAGGCAACAAACTATCCAACTGTGGTTATGCTTAAGGGCTTTGAAAAACTTACAATAAGAAACATAAAAATCATTCCACTTTTAACAGGGCAAGCACTCATCTTGATTGAAACAAATAGCGGAATAATCAGTAACTCAATGGAAACTGATGCAAGTATTCCGCAACAAAGTTACATTGACGCAAGCAACCTTTTAACTCAAACGCTTAAAGATTGCACAGTGGCAGATATGATTAAAAACATCAAAAGCCACAAAGATGAAATGAGCAGGAAAGTTGAAGAGTTCAGCGGAATTTTTGACATTGTCATAAAATCACTTACATCACTCATTGATAAACTATCACAAGGTGATAATATCACTGCAAAAGGGGAATTAAAACTTCTAAACAACCCCGAATACAGCGACCCAGAAAGTGCAAAAAAAGTTCTAGAGGTGCTGTCAAATCCAGAAGAGATAAAAGAAGTGCTAAGTGAAGACAGTGCCGATGTGTCCTTTAAGATTGGCGCAGAAATTCCAGTTGAAGAGTTGCAAGGATTGACAATCGCAAAGGCAGATTATCAAGTTGATGGCGAGAGTATCGCCAGCATTGGAATTATTGGGCCTCAAAGAATGGACTATGCAAAAATTGCAAGTGCACTGAAGTTTGTGGCTGGCGAAGGCATAAACCTCAAGGCACTTACTCATAAAAAGGAGGCAAAGAATGAGCAAAAACAAGCACAAAAACAGAAGACCAGAAAATAATTTTTATAACAGACAAGATGATGAAAAACAAGAAGAAAATGAAGATATAGAAGATGTAAACGGCAAAACAGAAGAGACCAGTCAAAACATGAATGAAGAAAAAGAGGCAGACACACCCCTTGACCCATATCCCGAGAAAGAAGATGACCTTTCACCACCGCAAGATTTAAATCTTAAACTGCAACTTGAAAAAGAAAACAGTCTTGCGCTCACAAATATGCTGAAAACCTTGCAGGCAGATTTTGACAACTATCGAAAGAGAAATCAAAAATCGCAAGATGAAGCATACGAAAACGGTGTCATGTTTGCAGCAAAAAGAATGCTTTCTTGCTTTGATGCAGTTGAGGGTGCAATAAATCAAATCAAAGATGAGACCACAAAAGAGGGGCTTGAAATTTTAAGGCGAGAATTTTTAAGCGCATTAAAAGACTTAAACATCATTCCAATTGAAACAGATGGGCAAATGTTTGACGCAAATCTTCACAACGCAATTGGAACAGAAGAAATGCAGGGCAAACCTGCGGGACTTATTCTGCACGAAGTTCAAAAGGGCTTTAAGATGAATGACAAAGTTGTGAGATACAGTCTTGTTATAATTGCAAAATAAGTTACTTAAATTGCAATTTTAACGAAAAAACATAAAAAATCACAAAAATTTTGCAAAAAAACAGTAAAATTTTTGCAAAACAAACAAAAAACAAGTTTACGAAAGTGAAATTTAATATATAAAAATTTTTAAAGGAGATATAAAATTATGGCAAAAATAATAGGAATTGACTTAGGAACAACAAACTCTTGTGTGGCAGTTATGGAAGGTGGAGAACCAACCGTAATTCCAAACGCAGAGGGTTCAAGAACAACACCAAGTGTTGTCGCAATCACTAAAAGCGGAGAAAGACTGGTAGGTCAGGTTGCAAAAAGACAGGCAATAGCAAACCCAGAACACACCATATCATCAATCAAGCGTGAAATGGGAAGTGACTATAAAGTAAAAATTGAAGGCAAGGAATATTCTCCACAAGAAATTTCTGCAATGATTTTGACAAAACTTAAAAATGATGCAGAAGCATATCTTGGGCAAAAAGTAACTCAGGCAGTTATCACTGTTCCTGCATACTTCACAGACAGTCAGCGTCAAGCAACCAAAGATGCTGGTAAAATTGCAGGGCTTGAAGTTTTGAGAATCATCAACGAACCAACCGCAGCAGCGCTTGCATATGGTCTTGATAAAGCAGAAAACCTCAACCAAAAAATTCTTGTATACGACCTAGGTGGTGGAACATTCGATGTTTCCGTAATGGAAATTGGTGACGGAGTTTTTGAGGTTTTGGCAACCAAGGGTAACAACCGTCTTGGTGGTGATGACTTTGATAACAGAATCATTGAACTTTTGGAAACAGAATTCAAAAACCAAAACGGAATTGATCTTTCAAAAGATAAAAGCGCAGTTCAAAGACTTAAAGAAGCAGCCGAGAAAGCAAAAATTGACCTTTCAGCAGCACTTAAAACAACAATCAGTTTGCCATTTATAACAGCAGACCAAACAGGGCCAAAGCACCTTGAATATGAACTTACTCGTGCAAAATTTGATGACATGACAGCAGACCTTGTTGCAGAAACAATCAAATTAAGCGAAGAAGCACTTAAAGATGCGAAACTCACAAAAGACCAAATTGCAAAGGTTATTCTTGTTGGTGGTTCCACCAGAATTCCAGCAGTTGCCGAAGCAGTTAAAAAGTTTGCAGGCAAAGAAGGCTTCAAGGGAATCAACCCAGATGAATGTGTTGCAATTGGTGCAGCAATTCAAGGCGGAGTTTTGGCAGGTGATGTGAAAGATGTTCTTCTTCTTGATGTAACACCACTTTCACTTGGAATTGAAACTTTGGGTGGAGTATTCACAAAACTGATTGAAAGAAACACCACAATTCCAACAAAGAAAAGCCAAGTTTTCTCAACTGCAACTGATAATCAACCAGGCGTAGACATCCATGTTCTTCAAGGTGAAAGAGAGTTTGCCAGCGGAAACAAAACTTTGGGAAGATTCTCTTTAACAGACATTCCACCAGCGCCAAGAGGAGTTCCTCAAATTGAAGTAACCTTTGATATTGATGCAAACGGAATTGTTCATGTTTCAGCAAAAGACCTTGGAACAGGTAAAGAACAAAGTGTAACAATCACATCAAGTTCAAATCTTAAAGAAGACGAAATCAACAAAGCGGTTGAAGATGCAAAGAAATATGCAGAAGAAGACAAGAAACGCCGTGAAGTTGTAGATATGAGAAACCAAGCAGAGTCAATGGCATTTGCTCTTGAAAAAACACTTAAAGACAACGGAGACAAAATCAGCGAGGAAGAAAAGAAAACCTTGGAAGAAGCAATCAAAGAGGCTCGTGAAGAATTCAAAAAAGAAGATAAAGATGCAATTTCAAACGCACTTGATAAACTCACAAAGACAAGTGAGCCAATCATGACCAAACTCTATCAAAACGCAAAACCAGAAAATGCAAGTCAAAATCAAGGACAAGGACCAGAAGTAGAGGTTAAACCAGACGACATCAAAGACGCTGAAAATTAATATTAGGAGAGAATAAAAGTGGCAAAAAACTATTATGATATCTTGGGAGTAGATAAAAAGGCAAGTGCAGATGAAATCAAGTCTGCATATCGTAAACTTGCCAAAAAATATCACCCTGACCTTCATCCAGATGACCCAGATTGTGCCACAAAGTTTAAGGAAATAAACGAGGCATATGAAGTCTTAAGCGACAGCCAAAAGAAAGCAAACTATGACCAATATGGCAGTGCCGACCCAAAAGATTTCTTCAAGAATGCGGGTGCGGGCAGTGGGCAAGGCGGTTTTTCTGGCTTTGGCAATTTTGGCGGATTTGGAGGCTTTGAAGATATCTTCAATATGTTTTCTTCTGGTTTTGGTGGTTCCACTTCGCAAAGTTCAGCAACGGTTGGAAACACCATAACAACACAAATCACTTTAACTTTTCTTGAAGCAGCATTTGGCGTGAAAAAGACAATCAATGTTGTTCGAACTCAACATTGTGAACATTGCAACGGAACAGGTGCAAAGTCTGGAACAGCATATTCAACTTGTTCAGACTGTGGCGGTTCTGGGCAGGTGAGATACACACAAGACACATTGTTTGGCAGAATTGTCAATGTTGGACCTTGTAAAAAATGTAATGGAACAGGAAAGATTATAAAGGAAAAGTGCGAACATTGTGGCGGTAAAGGTTACGAAAGGAAAAGCAGTCCAATCACTGTCGACATTCCAGCAGGCATTGACGATGGACAAGTGATGACCTTGCATGGCTATGGAGATGCAGGGCTTCGTGGCGGGCCAAATGGTGATTTGCAAATTCTTGTTCGTGTTCAAGAACATAAACTTCTTGAGCGTGATGGATTTGACATTCACCTTGACCTTCCAGTTCCGTTCACAACAGCAATGCTTGGTGGAAAGGTAATCATACCAAGCCTTGAAGGAAAACTTGAATTAAGCATTCCAGCAAACACTCAGTCTGGAACTGTTCTCAAACTTCGTGGCAAGGGAATTAAATATCTCAACAAAATTGGCAAGGGTGATATGTATGTAAAAGTGTTTGTCGAACTTCCAAAAACCAATGACCGCAAACGAACAGATAAAATAAGAATGTTTGCACAGGAATTTTCACAAAACGATTTTGCAGACTATAAAGAATATCAAGAAAAACTGAAAACGCTTTAACCACTTTGAATTTTTCAATCAAGTTTTAAAAACAGCATTTTTATCATAAAGGTAAAACCAAACAAAATGCAAAAAAGACAAAAGGCAGGTGAAATCACTTGCTTTTTGTTTTTATATAATGAAAAACATAAAAATTTGTTAAAATTTTAACCATTTTTATTGTTCAAAACCAATCAGCAGACTAGATATATATGGAGCATAAGAAAAAGGCCAGCAGGTCAAAATGGACTGTTGCAAGGGCTTTGCGCCAGTGGCGCTGTGCGCACATAAAATGTGCGCTTTTGCGTGCAAACGCAAAAAGCCCTTGCATGCTCCTTATAACCCACCAAGTTAAAATAAAAGGAAAAAAATATAAAAAAGAAAAATCTAACTAATAACCGTAAAACAAAATTTTATAATTCGCCAAGCCCTTACAATATGAA
>CALWKH010000046.1 GCA_944381195.1 uncultured Clostridia bacterium | reverse complement strand
AGCCACACACATTTAAAAGCACAATTCTGTGCTTTTTTTATTTATTTTTTCAAAATGAAATATTTAAAATTTTTATTGATTTAATGTAGATTAAAAACTAAAAAATTTGAATTTAAAATTTGTGTTACATCATATATTTTTTCTTGACAGAAATTTTATCTTATGATAACATATCTAACACTGTTAGATAAAGGAGAGGTGTATGAGACCAACATCACAGGAATTTCATGAACTTGTCTGCAAAGGTCATTCCAGAAAATTTGCGGATTTTTTGCAAGATGGCTTTTCTGGAATGTTTGTTGTTTTGAAATATATCAAAGAAACAGAAGGCGAGATTTCAGCGGGAGACATTTCACAAAAGTTTTGCGTGTCCACAGCAAGAACGGCAGTCATTCTTTCAAATCTTCAAAAAAAGGGCTATATAACAAAGACAAAATCATCTGCTGACGCAAGAAAAACTTTGGTTCAATTAACCGAACAAGGAAAAGAGGCAATTTTAAAACGGGAAGAAAAAATTATTTCAATGATAGACGAGTTGCTTGATAAACTTACTGATCAGGAAGCGGAAAGTTTTTATAATATCATAAAAAAGATTATTGCGCATTGAAATGCAAGCAAAAGACATAAAAAATCAATAAATTTTGTTCAAAAACAGAGAATTCACACTAAAATAATAAAATAAGAGGTAAATATAAATGTTGGAACTCAAAGAAATAAGAAAAGATTATCAAGCAGGTTCTTCAAAGGTTGAGGCATTGAAAGGTATTTCGCTTGCGTTTAGAAAAAATGAGTTTGTTTCAATTCTTGGACCCTCTGGGTGCGGAAAAACAACACTATTAAACATCATTGGTGGGCTTGACCATGTCAGCGGTGGCGACCTTTTGATTGATGGTGTAAGCACGAAAAACTATTCAGACAGAGATTGGGATACATATCGCAACCACCGTGTTGGTTTTGTTTTTCAAAGTTATAACTTAATTCCTCATCAAACTGTTCTTTCCAATGTGGAACTTGCTCTCACAATTTCGGGCATTGATAAAAAAGAAAGGGTGGAGCGAGCAAAAAAGGCTCTTGATAAGGTTGGTCTTAAAGACCACTATAACAAAAAGCCAAGCCAACTTTCTGGTGGACAATGTCAAAGGGTGGCAATTGCACGTGCGCTTGTGAACAACCCAGAAATTTTGCTTGCCGATGAACCAACGGGCGCTTTGGACAGTGAAACAAGCATTCAAATTATGGAACTTATAAAAGAAATTTCCAAAGATTGTCTTGTTATCATGGTTACGCACAACCCAGAACTTGCAGAAAGATATTCCAGCAGAATAATCAGAGTTCTTGACGGACAGGTTCAAGAGGACACCAACCCATATAAGCCAGAAAAAGAAGAGGTCACAACAAGCAAGAAAAATGTGAGTAAAAAATCAAAACTTTCCTTTTGGAACGCATTTAAACTTTCTGCAAAAAATTTATATTCAAAATTCAAACGAACCTTTCTTGTCTGTCTTGCTGGCTCAATTGGTATCATTGGTGTTGCAACTGTTTTGGCACTTTCAACGGGTGTGCAAGGTTTCATTCAATCAATGCAAGACGACATGCTTTCGGGCAACCCAGTTACAATAAGTGAAGAGGGCTATAACCTTAATGCGCTTATGGAAATGAGTTCCAACTCTTCTCAACAAGAGGCTTTGGAAAATTCCATTGAAGACGGCAAAATCAATGTAAACTCGGTGGTTGACTATCTTGTTCAATACAGCGGAAATTTAAGTTCGCTTATGCTTGAAAATGAAATCACAGAGGAATATATTGACTATGTTTACAGTATGCCAAAAGAATATTATTCGGCAATTGTGTCCTATTTTGGTTTGGAACTTTCAAACAACCTTTACACAACATATAAGTTTAACGAGCAGGAAAACAACAATATGTCGCTGACAACCGCTTTGCAGATTTACACCTCTATGCTTGAAAAAACAGACTATGCAAGTTTTGCTTCATATATTCCAGCATTCACGGACGGCTTTATGCAAGCCCCTGATAACGAAGAATTCATTTTGTCTCAATATGACATTGTATCTGGTGAGGGAAGCAAAATTGCCACAAACGCAAACGAAATTATGCTTGTTCTTGACGATAACTCATCTTTGAGTGATTTGCTTCTTGCTCAGCTTGGCTATTTCTCACAAGACGAATTTTTTAACATTGTGTATAAGGCAACTGATGACCCAAACTATGATGAATCAATTTGGAAAGATACATTCACTTTTGACGAACTTTTGGGCAAGACTTTCACATGGTATCCAAACGATGTTGTTTTCAACAAAACTGATGAAAGTTTGCCAAATGCTTCAATGAATCCGTTTACCTATAATGCCTATGAAAGTGCAGACTGGACTGGCGGGGTGGAACTCACCATAACGGCAATTTTGATGCCAAAGGAAGACCTTTCATATGGATGTTTAGACAGCGGAATCTACTATACCTCTGCGCTTGCTGAATATGTTATACAGCAGAACCTAAATTCTGAAATTGTGCAATATTTTGTTGATAATGAAATTGAAAACTATAACAGTTTTGCGCTGGAAGGAATAAATTTTGGAATAACCTATGAATACTCCTATGAATTTGAGGGAGTGGAATATTCAAGCAATATTGGTTTTGTTGGAAGCACTTCTTCTATGGATTCATTTTTTGGCTCTATGGGAGGTGGACAAGGTGGACCAACATATCACACAATAACGCTGCGTGAACTTGGTGGATGTGTTTTGCCAAACGAAATTGCAATCTATCCAACAGACTTTGATTATAAAGACGAAGTCACTGCATTTTTGGATGTTTGGAACTCAGACGCAGACATTGTGGTTAATGGCGTTACAATCACCGCAGAAGAGCGAAATGAAATTCAATATACCGACAATCTTGCACTTGTTATCAGCGTGGTGAACACCCTTATCAGTGTGGTAACAACAGCACTTGTTGCATTCACTGCACTTTCACTTGTGGTGTCCACTGTGATGATTGCAATTATAACCTATGTGTCCGTTATGGAAAGGGTAAAAGAAATTGGTGTGATTCGCTCACTTGGTGGAAGAAAGCGTGATGTGTCAAACCTGTTCATTGCTGAAACGCTTATCATTGGTGGAATTTCTGGAGTGTTTGGCGTTGTGGTAACATATATCCTATCTGGAATTATCAACTTGATTGTTGGAAGTATGTTTGGTATTTATGGAATTGCCTTTTTGCCAATTACAACAGCGCTTATTATGATTGCAATCAGCATTTTGCTTACAACCATTGCAGGACTGATTCCAGCACGCCATGCAGCAAAGAAAGACCCAGCCGAAGCACTTAGAAGTGAATAGAAATCAATTTAAATCAAAGACTTTTAAAAATTAAATTATTAAAAATATTTATTAAATAGACTTAAATTCAGCTTAGAAAAATCACTTTATAGTAAAAAATTTTAAAGTAAAATTTATAAAATAAAAGATAGTGAAAATATATTATAATCACTATCTTTTTTGTTATTTAGAAAATTACTAATTAAAATTTTCAGTTAAATTCACTAGTTTCTCTTTTTGATTTAATTTCTTGACGGGTGTCTTGAATAATCTCCATTACGCAAGACATCTTATCCTTAAATGCAGAGTGATATTTTGCTTTCATTGCGCTTTCAAGATTTATTGCATCTTTGTTGCTTCGGCTAAATTCCTTCAAGGTTTTGGCAAATGTATTTTTATATTTTGTTTTATCATCAAACCACCACTCAGCAAAGACACTTGGATAGTGACTGTCTCCTTGAATTGTTCCACAGAATTTCAGTTTATCAGTGTCTTGAAGTTTAGAGCTTAAATAGTTTATTCCTCCAAGATATTCCATGTTTTCCAAAGACAAGCTTCCCCATAAAATTGTGCGATCACTTAAAGTTGGACCATGATATCTTTGTGTCCAAAGCCCTTTTGTTAAACAACGCAAGTCACCTGTTGATTTGTGAGTTTCTATGTTGGCAGAAAGAGCATAACGAACCTTGCTTTTTTCTGGGTTGTAATATCCATCGATGCTTCCAAACACAAGCAAAGTGTTTGGCAAACAAACATCTTGATTGATTTGATATGGAATAACATCTCCAACAATGATTTTATATGGACATTCTTGCTCGCTGTCAAGTTTATAATCACCAACATAAACTTTATCAGTTCCATAATAATCACCAACAAGCTTTTGAAGTTTTCTTGCAATTTTTGAATTGTTAAAAAGGTTACTTAAAGCATTTGGTGATGAATCTGGAATAAGTTCACGAATAACAGGAAGCATTGCCACATCAAAAGTTCCATCAAGAATCTGTTTCTTTATATCTTCAACAAGTTCTTTTTCCCTAGCGAAAACTTCTTGCCAATCACCTTCGTTTGCAAGCATAACTACATTTTCAAGCGTTGCTGTTTTTACTGCACTTTGCTCATTTAAACTATCCCTAATTTTTGCAAAGATTTTTGATTTTTTTGTCATGTTCTATCTTTCTCCTCTATGAAAATGGCACGAACTTACTAATAAAAAAGATAATTTTTTATTTAATTTCTTAGTTATTTTTGTGGTATTTTCACAAGAAAATTATAGCGTATTTTCAAAGTTTTGTCAATATGCGAATTTTTGCCTAAGGCAAAAGATTTGTTCTTAAATTTATCAATTTTGAGTTTTTATATTTAATTTTTAAGGATTTAATCATGATTTTTATTGGCAATATTTTTATTTGATATTTTCTTTTTGTGCGTGCTATAATGCTTTTTCAAGTTTTAAAAGAAAAATTTTTTTATCAAGCCCACCAGCATATCCTGTCAAACTTCTGTTTGCTCCCAAAACTCTGTGGCATGGGATAATGATTGAAATTTTGTTTCTTCCCACAGCGCCACCAACTGCTTGTGCAGATGCTTTTTTGCCGGTTTCTTCTTCAATTTTCTTTGCAATGCTTCCATATGATACTGTTTTGCCATATGGAATTTCAAGCAACATTTTCCAAACTTTTTGCTGAAAATCGCTGGCATTTTCAAAAGCAATAGATGGAGTGAACGTTGGGGTTTTGCCAGAGAAATATATGTCAAGCCACTTTTTTGTTTTTCTCAAAATTGTTGGTTCATTTTTTTGAATAAGTTTTTCTGTTTGGCTATCATTTAGCTTGCTTAACTTCTCAAATTCTTTAAACTTTTCAGGAAAATATTTCTGCCCGAAAAACCAAAGACCGCAAAGCGCTTTTTCATCGCTTTCAATCAAGATTTTTCCAATAGGGGAATTATATGTTGCAAAATATTTCATTTTTGTTTCCTCACCTCATGAAAATTATATCATAAAAAACAAATAAATCAAATTTTTATAACACAAAAATCAGAAGTAACTTATCTCACCAAAATAAAAAAGACGTTTTGGTTTAAAACATCTTTTAAATATATTTTTTGCAAAAATTTAATATTGTTAAAAGGAAATAATTTTTCACTAGATTCCTATCATTAACATCGTGAGAAATTTTTATTTTAAGAGATTTGTTGCTTTTCGAAAAGTGATTTATGAGTTTAATCATACATTGCAAAATTAAAATTTTAAAGAAATTCAATACTGTCTGAAGATGTGTTTTTTTGTTTTTCTTCAAGGCTAGAAATTTCTTGTTTTATTTCTTCAATTTTTTTGCTTTTTTTCTGCGCAACATTTCTGTCAACAACATCCCAAAGGAAATCTTCCATTCCAAACTTCTTTGCTACTGTGCATGGAGCTGGGTTATTATAGTTTGGAATGTAAACTGGGTTAGAGCCAAGAAGGTTTACATTCTTGCGTGAAAAACTTTCAAGTGCTTCACTTTCATCAAAACCAAGATAGCCAATGTTGTTAGAAACAATACTGCTTCTGTTTTTTGCAATAGGAATTGTGGTCGTTGTTGTGAATTTATTCATGTCGTCATCAAAAAGTTTACTTTTATGCTCTAAAACAAGGAAATAGTCATAGGTTTCAATAAATTTATTTCCAAACTCATCGGCAATTTCTCTGCGCTCTTTGTTGTCTAGCACCACATTAAGAGAATATTTCTCTCCGGTTTTTTCCTCTAGAAAGTTTTTTATTTCGTCTGCTAGCTTTGCGGCATTGATTTCAAACACCTTGTTGCATTCCTCAATTTGTGTTGATATGTGTTTTGCAGTGTAATAATCTTTAATTGAACCATTATCTTCGGTGTTATTTTCTTCTTTTTCAGCCTTATATCTGTTCAGACTGATAAGCGCCGTTTCGTTTAACTCTTTTAATTCTTTTAGGTTCATAAGTTGTCTCCTTGTATTAATTTCTATCATTATAACACCACTAAATAAATTTTTCAAGATGTAAATCAAAAGAAAATGATTTTTGTAACCATATCTTCATTCAAAACAGGCAATTCTGCAGTGAATTTGGTTTGAAATTTAGAAGGTTGTATTTTTTAATTTTTCTTTATTTGATTTTTATAACAAAATAAAGTTAAAAAACTTTAAATGCTAGGTAATATTACTTTACGCCTAATTTTTAACCAACTTTATATCTTCAATATAGAGTTAAAACAAAAAAACACGCAAAGCCCGTTTGTTGTGAAACCAAGGTTGCGCATTTTTTAGTCTGGCGGAGAGAGGCGGATTCGTAGCAAGCGGAAGCGAAGCGTCAATAGCGAGAGGTGATTTGACTGAGAAAGCCATTAAAAAGTATTGCTCGAGCGTCACCGCCGAGAAGGCGGTTCGTGTGTGAAACACACAGCAAACAAAAGTTTGCTTTAATCCGCCTAAAAACAAAAAAACACGCAAAGCCCGTTTGTTGTGAAACCAAGGTTGCGCATTTTTTAGTCTGGCGGAGAGAGGCGGATTCGTAGCAAGCGGAAGCGAAGCGTCAATAGCGAGAGGTGATTTGACTGAGAAAGCCATTAAAAAGTATTGCTCGAGCGTCACCGCCGAGAAGGCGGTTCGTGTGTGAAACACACAGCAAACAAAAGTTTGCTTTAATCCGCCTAAAAACAAAAAAACACGCAAAGCCCGTTTGTTGTGAAACCAAGGTTGCGCATTTTTTAGTCTGGCGGAGAGAGGCGGATTCGAACCGCCGGTGCTTTCGCACACACGCTTTCCAAGCGTGCACATTAGGCCGCTCTGACATCTCTCCATATTTTTTATTCTATCACATAAAAAAGTTTTTTGCAACGGCTTTATAAAATTTTTTACACTTAAAATGAAGTGCTTGTTTAAAAGCACACTGCTCAGGTTTTTGGGGAAGCACCTTAGTTTTAAAAAAAATTATCGTTATATATTTATATTGTTCCTTTTTTAGAATATTATCAAGTTTAAATTTTAGAAAATTTGATTGTAAAAACAATATAACAGTGAAATGAATTGTAAAAATGCTAAAAAATTTTAAGTGTGTATCAGAGAATTATATTAAACGCTTTTTATCTTAAAAATGAATAAGTTTTTAAAGGTTTTAATGAATTTTTTTGACCAAATATGAAAAAGTTAAATTTTAAGTAAGAAGCTGAAGTTTTATTTTGCAATATACACCACAAAATGATGTAAAGATAAAATTTTGCCAAATAAAATTAAAAAATATTCAAAAAATGTTTGCTAAAAGATGTAAAATTAGATATACTATATGTGTAATCACAGC
>CALWKH010000045.1 GCA_944381195.1 uncultured Clostridia bacterium | reverse complement strand
TTGTTTACTTGCAATGACCAAGCATATAGGCTTGCTAACAAGAAAAAACATAAGGATAAGGTTTTTGAAGTTCCTTTTGTTTTAAGAAAAGAAGCCTCAGAAATTAAAGAAAGCAAACTGCAAATGCGTGAAAAACTTGGTTTGCCAAAAGATAAGTTTACTATCTTGCTTTGTGATGGGGCATATGGTCAAAAGAATTTAAAAAATTTCACTGAAGAACTTATCAAACTTGACCACCCACTTACAGTTATTGCTGTTTGTGGAAAAAATCAAGAACTTTTTAATCATTTTCAAAGCATTAAAAGTTCTGCGAATAAAAATATAACTTTTATTCCGATGGGGTTTGCAAATAATATGCTGGAACTCAACTGCGCGGCTGACCTTTTTGTTGGTAAAGGTGGAGCAAATGCAATTTGTGAAGCATTTTATTTTGATTCTCCAGCAATTGTTTCTTCTTATGCCAACCATTTAGAGCGAGGTATATCAAATTATTACATCAAGAAACAAAATTTGGGTGAAATTATTTTTAATAAGAAAAAATTTATAGACAAAATTGAAGAAATTCTAAATCAAAAAGATTGGCATGACAAATATGAAGTGTCTTTGCAAAAAATGAAAAATGATTCGGGTGCGGAAAAGGTTGCAGATATTTTGTTTGATGAATTAGTAAAACAATATCCAAAATTAAAGTTAGTATGAGGTAAAAAGATGAAGGCAATTATTTTGGTCGCAGGGTATGCGACAAGATTATATCCATTAACGGAAAACACACCAAAGGCTTTGCTTAAACTGGGAAGCCAAACAATGCTTGATTTTCTTATGCGCAAGTTGGAGGCTGTGGAAGAGGTTGGAGATGTTTATTTGATTTCAAATGATAAATTTTTTGTTCAATTTGAAGATTGGGCGAAAAACAGCAATTATCGTTTTAATATCAAGGTTTTAAATGATAATACCACAACAAATGAAAATCGCTTGGGTGCGATAGGTGATATTCAGTTTGTCATTGAAAATGAAAAGATTGATGATGACCTTATGGTGCTTGTTAGTGATAACTATTTTGATTTTACCCTTGTTGATTTCATGAATTATTACAAATATAAAGACAGTGATGTTTGCTTGGGAACGAAATTTGAAGATGTTGACTATCTTTCAAAAAATTTTGGTGTAGCAAAACTTGACAAAGATGACAGACTTCTTGATATGTGGGAAAAGCCAGGCAAATTTATGAGCGATATTGGTCTTTATGCTAGTTATATATATAAAAGAGAGACCGTTCCGCTTTTTAAGGTGTATCTTAATGAAGGCAATAATAAAGATGCCCCTGGAAATTTTGTTGCATGGCTTCATAAACGCAAACCAGTTTATTGCTATAAGTTTAGAGGTGAGTGTTATGATATTGGAACCATTGAGGTTTATGAAAAAATAAATGCACGAATTTGTGAGGCTGAAAACATTGTTAAGAGAATTGTTATAAGAAACTCCCATGTTTTAAATGACGAAAAGAGTGGTGCCGATAGTAAAAATTTTGGAAGCACAACTAAAATAAAAAGCACTAAAATTGGATATATATAGGTAAATGTGTTTTATGAAATTAAAAAAGCACCATTTGGTGCTTTTTTATATGTCCAAAATTCTGCAAATGTGTTGATTTTTAGCAAACATGAACACGATGTCAAGAATCCACATAATGAATCCAAGTCCGATAAGTCTCAAAATTCCTGCCACAATCTTGCCTTCCATCAGTCTGGTTACTGCTCCCAAAATCCATGCTGTTACAGGAATTATAACCAAAATGTAACTGATGATTGCATCCCAACCGAAATAGTCTTTTGATGATAGTGCCATAACGTTCCCCCTTTTTGTTATACAATTATATTATCACAATTAATATTTTATGTCAAATAACGATAAATATTTATTAAAAAATTTTTATTTTTATATCATTTTTGATTGTCAAAAAAACTTATCTATGATAAACTCATTCTCGAAAATATTTAAGGGGGATTTTTATGGTTAAATCTAAAACAAAAAAATTATTTGTTGGGTTAATCTGTGCTTGTTCTCTTCTTATTCTTGGACTTGGTGCAACTGGGTGCGGGGAAAGTAGTAACAAGACATTTTCAAGTGCTGCTGAGGCATATGCTTTTGGTGCAGTTTCATCAATCAAACTTTTAAACTCTAATGGTGTTTCTGCAAATACGAAAAGTGCAAGCAATTCGGGAAGTGCGACAGATAATTCTTCATTCAGCGAAAATGTGCCAACAAGTGAACAAAACACCGTTGCGCAAAAAATTGATGAATATATAGATGTTGTTGATGGCTTTGTTGGTGGCAATTCGCCAGTTGAAATTCAAGAAGAAAGCCTTGGTGATGCGGAATATTCTACAAAGGTAACAACTAACATAACACACCTCGATGGAGAAAATGACAGTTTTGTGATGTATTACAATGAAACTGTTCCAACAGAAGATGACAGAAGAGCAGACGATGATGACGACTTTGAGGTTAATACTAGACTTTCTGGCGTTGTTGAATATGGCGGACAAACATATTCTTTAAGAGGTGATAAGGAAGTTGAGGCTGACGAAATTGAAATCAATCTTACCATTGAAATTGATGATGCAAATTATGTTATAATTCAAACTGAAACAGAGAATGGCGAGCAAGAATATGGTTATGAAGTTTATTCAAATGGAGAAAAGGTTGAAGAACTTTCTCTTGAAATAGAAATTGAGCAAAATGAGGTTGAAGTTGAACTTTTTGTCTTAGTGAATGGTGAAGTTCAAAGTTTTAGGTTTGACAAAGAAACCCATAACAACATAACTCAAATAAGAATTAATTGCAATATAAACGGACAAACTGAGACAATTGTTGCTGTTTATGATGAACAAACACAAAATTATATCTACACTTTCAGCAGCAACAATGCCTCTGTTGATATTGATCACAGATAGATATTGTTAAAAACAAAAACTAAATTGTGTTAAAAAACAATTTAAGCATTTTGAATGACACCCCAAAGGTAAGACGCTTTTGGGGTGCTTTTGTATTGAAAAAAGTTTCAGAATGTAGCCACTTTTATTGACAAACTGAATGAATATGTTGATTTAACAATAAAAGAATAATTTAAAAATAAAAATGAGTTCGGAAAAATACCGAACTCAAAATATAAGATTAGCATTGATTTTTTTTGTCTAACTTTTTTGATGCACCACATTTTGAAGTGTATTTTTTTGTGCATTTGCTGTTTTGGTAAATCAAGTGTTAAGTGCTATATTTCTGTTTCATCAAGTTGGTTGATTAAAACATTTATTGCAGGCACACTTGTTTCCGGCATGTTTTCATAGAATGAAAAGTTCTTTGTTTTGCAAGCAAGTTCATAGTTGACAGAATCATCAGGAACTTCGAAAATTCCAAATCCAAGAAGATTGTCTGGCTTTGATTTATCTAGCCACTTTCCACCGCTGATTAGGAAGTTTGTTGAACCTTCTGGTCTGAAACCAACTTCGGCAAATATTGGCGAGGTGTAATGTGTTTTGCAATCAGGAAGAATATCGTTAACCGTAAAGAAAATTTGATAGAAGCCAGGCTCATTAAAGCTGATTGTTCCTTCTGGTGTTAGATAGAACCCGTCAAAGACATCTTGAACTTCGTTCTTCATAAGAAGTCTGTTTCCAGAGAAAAGGTTTGATGAATTTTTCACATGGTCGCTTGTGAAGTGTGCGGCATCTGTTACTGCATCTTCACCTTTTTCTCCTTGCTCTCCCTGTTCACCTTGAATACCTTGATTTCCTCTTGGGATAACAAAATCAAAGATTGGATTTGATGCGGTTCCCGAGTTTGTTACAGTTGCTTCTGTTCCTTCATCACCTGTGGTGGTTGTTCCGATTGCCAAAGTTGTGGATTCGCCAGTTGGTCCGGTTGGTCCCGTTGGTCCAGTAGGTCCAGTAGGTCCAGTTGCACCAGTTGCCCCTGTGGCACCAGCATCACCCGTTGCCCCCGTTTCGCCAGTTGGTCCGGTTGGTCCCGTTGGTCCAGTTGCACCAGTATCTCCTGTTGCACCTGTTTCACCAGTAGGGCCCGTTTCACCAGTTGCGCCAGTTGCACCACGAGGAATGGTGAAATCAAACACAGCGGCGGAGGTGCTTCCACTGTTTGTTACTGCTGCATCAGTTCCAGCATCACCTGTTGATGTTGTTCCAATTGTTACGGTTGCAGCAGTTCCGTCTGCACCTGCTAAACCTGTAGGACCCGTAGGTCCTGTAGGTCCAGTTGGTCCAGTTGCACCTGTGGCTCCAGCTTCTCCAGTTGCACCAGTAGGTCCAGTTGCTCCTGACCCAGTTGGCCCTGTGGCACCAGTAGGTCCTGTAGGTCCTGTTGGACCTGTAGGCCCTGTAGGCCCTGTTGCGCCTGTGGTTCCAGCACCTGTTGGCCCAGTTGGTCCTGTTGGACCTGTTACGCCAGTGGCACCTGTTGACCCTGCTAAACCTGTTGGGCCCGTAGGTCCAGTTGGTCCCGTAGGGCCAGTTGCACCACGAGGAATAACAAAGTTCAAAATGGCATTGCTTGCTGTTCCGCTGTTTGTTACAGATGCTGGTGTTCCAGGGACACCAGTGATTGTTGAACCAACAGTGATTGTTGCAGATGTTCCTGTTGCACCTGTTGGACCTGTTGCACCAGTTGATGGGCCAGTTGGTCCCGTTGGTCCTGTTGGCCCAGTTGGTCCACGAGGTCCGCGTCTTATGATTGGACATGGTGGACGACACTGCCCAGGACATCTTGGACAGTTGTTATCACAATTAAATAAATCGCACATAATTTCTCCTTTTGTTTGCATAATATTAAAAGATTTTTGATTGCTCATCAAATCTATTCCATACTATGAAAATTTTTTTTATTTTGTGAAAGGGTGCTTGCTTTCAATCGAATTCAGATTAAATTGCTTCTGCTAAAAATAAAAATTGATAGTTAAATAATTTCGAAACTGTTAAACTGAACTTTGATTTTTAGTTTTTCAAAAATGAAAATTCGTGTTTTATTAAAAACAGCAAATCTTCTGTGATTTTCTTCAAATTTAAGGCAAAATGTATTTTTAAAAAAGTGAGCAAATTCAATGCCCACTTTGTTTTTCATTTGTGATATTTGATGTTGTTTATGATTGTGCCAGCGCGGTAGAGTTGTTCTAGAAAAATGAGTCTCATCAGTTGATGGGGAAAGGTCATTTTGCCAAAACTTATTGCGGGAAATCTTTGTTGCAAGTTTTTGGCAAAACCATGACTGCTTCCAATGACAAGGGTAAGTTCGCCTTGATCTGTTTTTTCTTGCGAAAAAGAGGCAAACTCTTCACTTGACATTGCTTTGCCTGATGGCGAGAGCAAAAAGACTTGCTTCCCCTTTATTTTTGACAAAATGTTTTCTGCCTCAACTTTGAGTGCGTTTTCAATTTCGGCGGGCGTGTCTTTTGAGATTTTTTCTGGAATTTCCACAATTTCCAGTTCAAAAAATCTTGAAATGCGCTTTCTGTATTCTTGACAGCCTTCTACCAAAAATCTTTCTTTTAAATTTCCAACACAAATAAGTTTTATTTTTCTCATGCAATTATTTTAGCATTTTTATGAGGTTTTTGCAAGAAAAAATTTGTTAAGGTTAAAACAAATAATTTTATCTTTAACTTTTGCAAGCAAGGTGTTGCGTTTGATTTTTTATAAGTGTGATAAAATGTTTCGGATTATAAATTTAAGTTTTGGCAAAGGGTTTTGATTGCAATATCTTTATATCTTGGACTTATAACTATTGACAACGAAAGGTCAGAAAGTTCACTGCTGATAACTTTTACATCCGCTGTTTCAAGAGATGCAAAAATTTTTGCAATGATTTTTGGGTGTGTTGCCAAGGCGCTTCCCACCAAGGTGATTTTCACAAGTGATTTGCTGGTGTTTGGCGAAAATGACGCAAATGTTTGTTTTACATTTTCAAAACTATCTTCAGGGCAGGCAAAAGAAATGCTTTTTTCGTTTTGTGAGAACATTTCTAGAAATAAAGATTTCTCACATATCTTTTCAAAAAATTCTTTTTGCTGGCTCGTTTGAATGCTAAGCAGCCGAATGTTTTTGGTGGCAAGACCAGTTATCACAGGGCTTTCAAAATCTTGTTTTGAATCACAAAAATCTTTGGTTGGTTGTTTTGTGAAATGAAAGCATTTGTTTTTCTTTGTTTTATGACAATTATAAAAACGAGGTTTTGAACACAAAAAATCACATTTTTGACAGTTTTCAAGCAAGATTTTTTGCAAATAGTGCAAAATAGATTTAATTAGAATTTCAAACAAACTTGCATATAGTGAGTTATTTTTGCACTTTAAAATGCCTTTTTGTTTTGCAAAGTGAACATTTTTTGTGTTTTCTTTGTTTTTGTTTGAGCATAAGTCTTTTGAAGAGTGGTCTTTTTTGTCGCTGTGATTTTCCTTTTGTTTTGCTGTTTTAAGAAAGGAGGTTTGGTCTAGGTGTGAAGAGAAGATATAGGTTCCTTTGCTTTTATCTTTTTCAAGACTTTGACCAACAAAAACTGGTGTGTTATATTTTTTTGCAATCTCAATTGCACGAACATCAAGAACTTTTGCTCCTGAAAATGCAAGTTCAATGATTTCATCATAGTTTATAAATTTCAGCGACTTTGCCTTTTCAAAATCTTTTGGGTTGGTGGTGTGAACTCCTGCAACATCGGTATAGATTTCACAAGGTGCGTTTAAAGCAGAGGCAAGAGCCACCGCTGTGGTGTCGGAACCTCCTCGTCCAAGGGTGGTGATGTCTCCAAGGCTGTTCATTCCTTGAAAACCTGCAACCACCAAAACGTCGCTAACTTTCAAGTGCTTATAAAGTTTTTTGCAGTCTATTTTTTCAATGTAGGCTTTGTTGTGTGATAAACTCGTAAAAATTCCCGCTTGACGCCCAGAAAGAGATTTTGCTTTCACGCCTTCTTTTTTGAGGGCGAGTGCAAGAAGCGAGGCTGTTTCAATTTCTCCCGTGCTTAAAAGTGCGTCAACTTCTCTGCCCGTTGCCTTTTCATCCAGAAAAGTTGCTTTTTCCAAAAGTTCATTGGTCTTTTTTCCCATTGCGCTGACAACAACAACTATTTTTAAGTCTTTTGCAATTTCCTTTAACTCTTTTGCAATGGCGGAAATCTTTTCCAGGGAGGCAACACTGGTTCCGCCGTATTTTTGAACAATAATCATTGGTTTTTTCCTTTTATAATAAAAAATAGGCTTAACCCCTTATTATCATTCTATGCTGTTAGATTTTCTTTTGATATGGACTTGTTATATTGCATAAAATTTTCTGCTGTTTTTGTTATGTTTTCATCTGCTATGATGTTTACCCTATAAAACAAGTTTTTTTGCGTTTTTCATATGCCTCCAAAATGTGAAAAGAATAGTATCACACATTATTATATCACACTTTTATGTGTGAGAGTATTCATTTTAAACATTTTGGCAAAAATTTATGTAGATAGATTTTTGTGCTGAAATTTTGGTGTTTTATAATGTTATTGAAGTAAATTTTGGAGGAAAATATGACAAAAGAAGAGGTGCTGTCAAGAGTTGGTTATGTTCGCAACTTGGCGAACCTTTCGGCAAGGGAACTGAGTTTGCGCATGGGCGTGAGTCCGCAATATATGGCACAAGTCGAGCAGGGCAGAATTATTTTGACGGTTGAAAAACTTTTGCTTATTCTTGACATTTGTTCTTTCCCTGTTGAAAGGTTTTTTAGTTGCAACATAGAGGAATATGAGGCGGATGATGAACTTACAAAATTGATTAAATCTTTGCCAGCAGATAAAAAGAAAAAACTTGATTGAACTTTTGAAATAAAATTTTCTTTGTATTTTTAAATGCGATTAAAGAATAATGCAAAAAAATAAAACTTGTTTTAAAATTAAAATTATAAAATCTGATATGATATTTTTAAGTGAAATTAAAGTTTGTTTTTTAAGTAATATCAAAAAAGTGTTTTTAAGCATAAAAAGTTAAAAAAAGTGTTTTCTTTTTTTTAGTTAATAAAGT
>CALWKH010000044.1 GCA_944381195.1 uncultured Clostridia bacterium | reverse complement strand
GTCTTCATTTTTAATTTGAACGACAACATTTGGAGTTGTTTCCACAACGGTAACAGGAATCACAACACCTTTTGGAGAGAAAACTTGTGTCATTCCAAGTTTTTTACCTAAAATTGCTTTGTTCATAACTTTTTCTCCCTTTTGTTACTTATTTAAAGTTTAATTTTGATATCTACGCCAGCAGGCAAATCAAGTTTTGACAATGTGTCCATTGTTTTGCTTGTTGGGCTGAATATGTCGATAAGTCTTTTGTGAGTTCTGATTTCAAATTGTTCACGACTGTCTTTATCAACATGTGGTGAGCGCAAAACTGTTACAATTTCCTTGTCGGTTGGCAGAGGAATTGGTCCAGAGAATTTGCAACCCGATTTTGTGGCAGCATCGATGATTCGAGCGGCTGCTTGGTCAATCAAACTGTGGTCAAATGATTTAAGTTTGATTCTGATTTTTTGTGTAGACATACACCCCTCCTTATAAAGTCAAACATTCCAAACATTTCTGAACAACTTTTAGCCATTGATACACCTAAAATTCAAAACACTTCTAGGTAATCTCAAATTTTGTTAAAAGTTTTATCGCAGAGTATACACTCCCGTGTGTGTCCAGCCTATGAGCAAAAAAAATAAATTCGTTTGGCGCAGTGCTTTTGCACCACTTGTCCGCATGAATTCTCTCTAAAAGTCGCATTTTAGAGTAACTTCATACATCAACCCGCTCATAAAGATAGTGCTATTATACTACAAATAATGGCTAATTGCAAGTGTTTTTTAAAAATTTTTCAAAAAGTTTTTATATCAAAAAAAGAGGCATTTTTTACCTCTTTTATCTTGAAAAAATTACGCTTTTTATGCTGTGAGTTATATATTATATATAATGAAAAAGAAAAATTTTATGATATCTTATCTATATATTATAAAAGTCACACAAAATTCACCAGGTTTTAAACTCTTACAAAAAAAAGCAATAACGCTTTTTAAGAGTTATGCTTTTATCATTTTTTGTAGGTTTCATATTTTTTAAGTCTTATGAATGTATGCCAAACATCTTCTCGAAACTTTCTTTTTGCTTTTACGGCTTTTTCAAGAGATATGAGTTTAATGTTATCATCTTTTAGTGCCGTTACAACACCAAAAGTGCCGACCATCACACATTCAACCGCACTCACACCCATTCTCATTGCAAGAAGTCTGTCTTGCATGGTTGGTTTTCCACCCCGCTGATAGTATCCAGCAATTATTGCACGACATTCTTTTTTATAGGTTGCCTCAACTTTTTTTGCAATTTCGTTGATATCAAACTGATGCTCTGCAACCACCACTGTTGGAGAATCGTTGTTGGCTTTGAGTTGTTTTCCAATTTCACGAATAATCTTTTCGGCAGATTGTTTCTTTTCTGGAATCATGATAATATCGCTTTCACTGCACATACCACTGTATAGCGCAATATCTCCGCAATATCTTCCCATAACCTCGACAAGCAAGATTCTTCTGTTGGTTTTCATGGTTTCTTGAACATTATCAATCAGGTCAACTGCGTTGTTCGCGGCGGTATCAAAGCCAATTGAACGGTCTGAACAAGGAACATCATTATCTATGGTGCAAGGAATTGCAATAACATTGATGCCCAGATTTTTAAGGTCAAGACAGCCACGAATTGAGCCGTCTCCTCCAAGAACAATCAGTGCTTCAACTTTGTTTTGCTTTAAGACATCTTTTGCTTTTTTTCGCTTTTGTTCATCGGTGAAATCCTTGCTTCTTCCTGCATAGATAATACTTCCACCAAGGTTAAAACAAAGATCAACATCAACGCTGGTCAGTTTTTTTGACTTATTTTCCAAAAGCCCTTGAAAGCCACCCAAAAAGGCAACAACTTCCATTCCATTTCTTTCTGCTGTTGTTACCACCGTTTTGATGCAGGCATTCATTCCTTGCGCATCTCCACCACTTGATAAAATTCCTATTATTTTTTTCTTCATCATTCCCTCTTTTTCTCATTATATATAAACTTTTCGTAATACGCAAGCAATAACGCTATAAAAGTTTGATAAATTCTTCATCTAATATTCCCAAAAGTTCTTTGATTAAAGCATCACTGCCATCAACATATTCTGGCAGATTGTGTGCATTATTTGTTCTTGAACAGCGCACTTTCACTGGAATATGTCCAGAATAACGTTTTAAAACATCACGAATTTGCTCTCGCAAGGAAACATCGGTGAAATCGAACTTTAAGAAAAGTTTTTTGGAAGGAACTTGCTCCTCTTTTTCATTTGAGGTTAAAAGACTTATGTCTTCAAGCAAAATCATTGCTTCCTCATGCTCTCTTATGCTGACTTTTCCCTTGATGCTGACAATGTTGTTTTCCATGAGCAAATCCCGAAACTTTTCATAGTTTGCAGGGAAAACCATGACTTCAAAACTTCCAAACAAATCTTCAATGGTTAAAATTGCCATTGTTTTGTTGCCCGCTTTGGTGTTAACCCTTTTTACTTCGTTTATAATTCCACCACAGGTAATAGGTTGCCCATCTTTGAGATTTTCATAGAGTATTTCAGTTAAGTTGCCGTCATCATCATATATTTCTGTTCCCTCAAGCATTGAACTGTTAAAATTAAAGTTTTCAAGTTGGTCTTTAAAAGGTTCAAGCGGATGCCCGCTGATATAAACACCAACAACCGATTTTTCAAGTTGAAGTTTTTGCTGGTTTGGATATTCTGGTATGTTTGGATATTCCACCTTGTTTACCGTTTTATCTTGTTGCAAAAGAGCATCAAAAAGTGTCATTTGCCCTTCTGCTTGATTTTTTCTGTCAACAGAGACACGTTCTACTACCGCCTCATATACTGCGTGAAGTTGACTTCTTTTCTGCCCGAAACAATCAAAAGCGCCACCCCAAATCATTGACTCCAAAAATCTTTTGTTGTGTGCCGCACTGCCCATTCTTGTGAGGAAATCAGACAGATCTTTAAACTCGCCATTTTTCTCACGCTCTTTGACAATTTCTTCAACCAAGCCAACACCAACATTTTTCAAGCCACCAAGCCCAAAACGAAGGTTATCACCTTCAACTTTAAAATATGCATCACTTTTATTGACATCTGGCGGAAGAACTTTTATGTTGTGAGCATTTGCAAAGCGAACATATTTTGTTACTTCTTCAATTTTTGTAATTCGGTTGTTTAGAATTGCGGCATAAAATTCTTTTATGTAATATCTTTTCAAAAATGCAGTTTGATATGTCACATGAGCATATGCTGCTGCGTGCGCCTTGTTGAAGGCATAGCGTCCAAATTTTTCCATTTGCGCCCAAAGGTGTTCGGCATCTTCAAGTTTCATTCCTCTTTTAAGTGCGCCTTCAATGCTCTTTTTGCCCTCGGGGTCTTCCCAACCATAGATGAACTTTTGCTTTTCTGGTCCAAGTTTATCAACAAGTTTTTTACCCATGATTTTTCTAACACCGTCAGCCTGCCCCATGGTGTAACCTGCAATCACCTGACACATCTGCATAACCTGTTCTTGATATACCATAACACCATATGTAACACCCAAAACTTGTTTCATTCTTTCATCTGGATAATAGATTTTGTCTGGGTTTTTTCTGTTTGCTATATAGGTTGGAATTTCGTCCATTGGTCCTGGTCTATACATGGCAAGAATAACGGTGATTTCTTCAAGGTTGGTTGGCTTCATTTCTTTTGCAACACCGCTCATACCACCACTTTCAAGTTGGAACACCCCGTCATTATCACCCGAGCCAATCAGTTTATAGATTTCAGGGTCATCATACGCCATTCCATACAAGTCAAGGTCAATGCCATAGTTTTGTTTTATCATTCTGCAAGCAAGGTCAATATCTGTTAAAGTGATGAGTCCCAAAAAGTCCATTTTCAAAAGCCCCAAATGCTCGCTTTCACCTTTGTCATATTGTGTTGTTACCATATCTCCATTTTTTGCCATTGGAACATGGTCGCTGATTGGGTCACAACAAATGATAACTCCCGCAGCGTGAATGCTGGTGTTTCTTGGCATTCCTTCAAGTTTTATTGCAACATCAATAATCTTCTGCACAAGTGGGTCATTTTCATACATTTCGTGAAGTTCATTTATCACATAACTTTTATCATCATTTTCGTCAAGATGCACACCAAACAGTTTTTTTATTGCTGGTGCCTTTGGCATCTTTGCAAGCGTTGGAAAAAGTTTTGTGATTTTATTAACCTCACTGAACGACATCTTTAAAACTCTTGCAACATCTTTGATTGCAGCCTTTGCTGCAAGTGTTCCAAAAGTTATAATCTGGCTGACATTGTCTTTTCCATATTTTTCAGTTACATAGTCAATCACTTCGCCACGGCGTTGAGGACAAAAGTCAATGTCAAAGTCTGGTGGGCTGACACGCTCGGGGTTTAGAAATCTCTCAAACCAAAGGTCATATTTAAGTGGGTCAATAAGGGTTATGCCAATCGCATATGCAATGATGCTGGCAGCACCACTTCCACGCCCTGGACCAACTGGAACACCATGCTCTCTTGACCAATTTATGAAATCCCAAACAACAAGATAATAGTCAACATAGCCACTTTTTTCAAGCGTTTGCATTTCATATTCCATTCTGTCAAGAACTTCTTTTGAAAGTGGCTCGCCATATTTCTTTTTAAGTCCCGCCAAAGTGATTTGTCTTAAATACTCTGAATTTGTCATGCCCTCTGGAGCGGTGAACTTTGGCTAGAAAGAACTTTTAAAGTCAAACTCAAAATTGCACTTTTCAGCAACCTCAAGGGTGTTATCAATTGCCTCTTGGTGCGCTGAGAAAATTTGGCGCATTTCCTCTTCTGTTTTAAGATAGAACTCATTGCATTGCATTCTCATTCTATCTGGGTCATCAATGGTTTTTCCCATGGATATGCACATCATGATGTCTTGAACCTCTGCATCTTCTTGATAAAGATAGTGAACATCGTTTGTTGCAACCGTTTTCACTCCAATTTTTTCCGCAAGTTTGAATTGTTTGTCAAGAATTTGTTTTTGCTCACTGAGTCCATGGTCCATAACTTCAATATAGAAATCGCCCTTATCAAACATATCTCTTAAAGTTATTGCCATTTTTTCTGCCTCTTCATCAAAGCCCTGAAGCAAAAGTTGTTGAACATCACCACGCAAGCAACCGCTTAAACAAATTAGTCCTTTTGAATGCTCTCGTAAAAGGTTATAATCAATTCTTGGCTTATAATAAAATCCGTCAATCCAAGCAATTGAGTTGAGTTTACAAAGATTTTTATAGCCCTCATCATTTTTTGCCAAAATAGTTATGTGCGCATAGTCAAATTTGCCCGTTTTGTCTTTGTAGTTATCGGCAACATAGAATTCTGTTCCAATGATTGGTTTGATTCCGTTTGCTTTGCATTTTTCAAAAAACTTGACCGTTCCATACATGTTTCCATGGTCTGTGATTGCGCAAGCAGGTGCTTCACGCTCTTTTAAAATTTTAACAAGTTTATCTATTCGTGCTGCACCATCAAGAAGACTGTATTCTGTGTGCAAGTGCAAATGAACGAATTTACTCATTAGTTTCTCCTTTCTTGATTTTTTCCGCAATTAATACAATCTTTCTCAGCCTGTGATTCACTCCACTTTTTGTAAGTGGTGATGTCATCAGTTTGGAAAGATTTTCATAGTTTTCTTCTGGGTTTGCAAGGCGCAAAAGACAGAGTTCATAAAGTGTTTGAGGCAAACTTTCAAGCCCGATTGTGTCTCTTATCAGTTCAATTGCCTCAATTTGTTTAAGTGATGCCTCCACCATTTTTTCAAGGTTTGAATTCATGCAGTTAAGTTGACGATTAAGGTTGTTTCTCACCTCTCGCACTGCAAACTCATTTTGCAGAACCATCACAGCATTGCTTGCACCCACCAAAGCCAAAAGGTCGCTTACAAGTTCTGCCTCTTTTATGTAAGTTACAAAAAACTTTTTTCTTTGCATAACTTTTGCTGTGATTTGGAATTCAGACAAAAGGTGTGCAAAGTCGCTGGCAAGATTCATTGACGAAAAAACAAACTCTAAGTGATATCCACCAGAATGTTTTTTCAGGTCATTCATGTCTTTTATAACAATGTTTGCACTTGCACATCCAAGAAAAGCACCTCGAATAAAACTTGCCTTGCAACAATCATTTTCCACAACATCACGAGGAATGTTTGCATAGAACTCACCAGTTGTTCTCACAATATAGCAATCTTGAACAACCTTTTTTGTGTTTTCAACATCAAAAACAATGTGAAATTTTGTGGCACCATTTTGCTTTTGTTCTCTTATCAGTTCAAGTTCCACATTTCCATAAAGTTTTTTAAGAAGCGCATTAACTCGTGCAAAAAGGTCTGGAAGTTCTGTTACAAGTTCCAAATAGAAATTTCCATCTTTAATTCCAAATTGCCCGCAAGTGCGAATAAGAGCAGAAAGTTCTGCCTTTGTGCAACAAAGATTGTTTGGTATATCTAATTTTGCAACTTCACTTTTGGCATCAAATGAAAATGACATTTCTTTTTCCTTTTGTTATTTTTATTCCTTTTGTTATTTTTATTTTTTAAATATCATTTAAATTGTTCAATGTTCACAATTCTCTCTGGTGGAATTTTGTGCGTTTCCAAAAATTTCCAAACAGCACTTGGCTTGCCAACTTTTTCTGGACGATGTGCATCACTGTTTATGACAAAATTTGCACCAGCATCTAAAATGGCGTCAATCTCTTTTTGTGTGAAGAACACCCTTTTGCCGTTAAGTTCAATCCAAATGTTCTTTTCAGCAGCAAGTTCAGCAATTGGCTTTACATTCACCTTTGCAGTGTAGTTTAGGTGCGCCAAGATTTTAATATTATGTGAGCGCATTGCTTTTAAATAGGCGTTTGTAACCTTTTCTCTTCTTCTTTTTGTTGAAGGAAACATATTTCTTAATTTCCAGGTGAAAAAATCTTTCTTTGTCATTCCATGTGGTGTTTTATGTGTTCCCAGAACAATTATATCAAAAGCCTTTTCCTGCTCTTCTGTTATGTCAATGTCGCCATTTAAAGAAACAAGATTTGCCTCAATTCCAAACAAAATTTTGACTTTATATTTTGTCTTTAATTCATCAATCTCTGCTTTTGTTTGCAAAAACTCTGGATAGGTGCATCTTGTCTTTTTGTTGTGAAAAGGTCCATGGTCAGTTATTGCAACCGTTTCAAGACCTGCCTCAAATGCCGATTTAACATTATCTTCAACCGTTCCTTTGCCGTCACTGCGCTTTGTGTGCGTGTGATAGTCTGCAAGCAATTTATATTCCATTTTATCTTTTAATCTCCTATTTGAATGATTTCAAGTTCCAAATTGACATTGTATTTATTATATACCGATTTTGAAATAAAATCAATCAGTTTTAACACATCTTTGTTTGTTGCATTATCAAAATTAACAATATATCCGCTGTGCACTGTGGACACCATTGCTCCACCAATTTTTGTGCCTTTCAGCCCCGCTTTATCAATCAGTTCAGCGGCAGTAACATTTGGCATACGCTTGAAAATGCTTCCCGCACTTGCCAGCCCAACATTTTGAGTTTTAAGGCGCAAACCGATGTATTTTTCAATGTTTTTTTGAATTTTTTCAATTTTTTCATGAAAAAACCCGAAAATTACCGTTAAAATCACAACATTTTTTGCATTTTTGAAAAAACTGTTTCGATATTCAAAAAATATATCTTGTCTTTTTAAGCGCCTCACCTTTTTCCCATCAAAGAAAACAACGCCTTCAATAAAGTTTGACATCTGCTCTCCAAACGCACCTGCGTTCATTACAACCGCCCCGCCAACCGTTCCTGGAATGCTGATTGCCCATTCAAGACCTGAAAGATTTTTGTTTTTTGCTTGCGTAACCAAAGCAGAAAGTCTTGCTCCACTTTGAGCAGAGACCTTGTCACGTGAAAACTTGATTTTGCAAAATTTAAGAGTGGAAATAACCAAACCAGAAAAGCCTTCATCACTTGCCAAAATGTTGGAGCCACCACCAATAATAACATATTTTATTTTGTATTTTTTGCAAAGTTTAATTAAAAAAATTATTTCTTTTGCCTTTTTAACTTCAACAAAAAATTTTATCTTTCCACCAATTCTAAAAGTGGTGATTTCGCTGAAAAATTTATCTTTTAAAAAACGATTTTTAAATTTTTTCTTCAAAATTTTTTCAAACATAATTTGCCCTTGCCTTTTCTTGAATTTCTGCTATCTCTTCATCAAACAAAAACGGATTTAAAGTTTTCACTTCTTCTTGAAGTGCTGATTCAAAAGATTGATATTCGCCGCCATAGATACTTAGATTAGTGACTGAAAACATTCCAATGTCAGACAAAGAAGATTGAACATCA
>CALWKH010000043.1 GCA_944381195.1 uncultured Clostridia bacterium | reverse complement strand
AATTGCAGAATACACAAACAGTGTGCAAATTCCCAAAAGACCAACAAGCCATGCTTTTCTTTGTTTCATCTCTTACCCCTTCTGTTTTTTATTTTATCAAAATAATTAAAAAAATACAAATAAAATCACATAAAAAAAGTTTATTTTATTGACTATTTTTGATTTATAAACTATAATTACCCTAAAAGGAGCGAAAAAATGCAAGACATACAAACAGCAAGACATTCTCTGGCACACATCATGGCAGAGGCTGTTGACGAACTTTTTCCAAATGTGAAGTTTGGAATCGGTCCAGCAATTGATAACGGATTTTATTATGATTTTGATATTGAAAAATCAATTTTGCCCGAGGACCTTGAAAAAATTGAAAACAAAATGCGTGAACTTATTAAGCGTGATGTGCCTTTTGAGCACAGCACCATGAAAAAGGCTGAGGCGCTTGAATTTTTCAAAAATCAGCCATACAAGGTTGAACTTATTAATGGCATTGAGGACGAAGAGGTTGGCATCTATAAAAGTGGCAACTTTGTTGACCTTTGCCGTGGACCTCATGTTGAAAACAGCCGTGAACTTCGTGGCGTTAGCTTCAAGCTGATGAGCATTGCAGGTGCATATTGGAAAGGGGACAGCAAGAACAAAATGCTTCAAAGAATCTATGCTGTTGCCTTTGAAAATAAAGACGAACTTAAACAATATCTTTTTATGCAAGAGGAGGCAAAACGCCGAGACCACCGCAAAATTGGAGAGGCGCTTGACCTTTTCTTCATTGACGACACCGCCCCAGGAATGCCTTACTGGCTTCCACATGGTTTAAAACTTTTCAACACCCTGCTTGCTTTTTGGCGTGAGGAGCATGAAAAACGAGGCTATCACGAAATTTCCAGCCCACAACTTAACACCCGCACACTTTGGGAAACTTCGGGGCACTGGGCACACTATAAGGACAATATGTTCACAACAGGCGAAGAGAATAACCCACTTGCTTTAAAGCCAATGAACTGTCCTAACTCAATTATTGTCTATAAAAGAAAGGTGCGTTCCTATCGAGATTTGCCTCTTCGTTTTTCGGACTGCGACAAACTTCACCGCAAGGAGATTTCTGGAACTTTGCACGGGCTTTTCCGTGTTCAAAGTTTCACGCAAGATGATTCGCACAACTTCATTCGCCCAGAGCAAATCAGCGAAGAAATCAATGCAATTTTGGACATTGCCGACCGTTTTTACAGCATTTTTGATGTGAAATATCAGGCTGTTTTGTCCACCAGGCCAGAAGATTTCATGGGAGACATCAATCTTTGGAACAGGGCAGAAGAAGCGCTTAAAGAAATTATGATTAAGCGTTTTGGCGAAGAAAACTTTGTGCTTAACGAGGGCGATGGTGCGTTCTATGGGCCAAAAATTGACCTTATTATGACCGATGCGCTTGGCAGGCAGTGGCAAACGGGAACAATTCAACTTGATTTCCAACTTCCACGCAATTTTGACATTCATTTTGCCAACGAAAAGGGCGAACTTGAAACACCTGTGCTTGTCCACAGAGTTATATATGGTTCCTTTGAGCGTTTTATTGGAATTTTGATTGAGCACTTTGAAGGGGCTTTTCCGTTCTGGCTTGCGCCAACGCAGATTGGCATTGTGCCTGTTGGGGAAAATGATTTTGAATATGCAAAAGAGATAAAAGAAAAACTTTCTGCATTCCGCACTGAAATTGACCTTTCGCAAAACGGAATGGGTGCAAAGGTGAACAACTACCGCAAGATGAAAGTGCCATATGTGCTTATCTTAGGGCAGAAGGAAAGAGAGAACGGAACCATTTCCATTAAGATTCGTGGTGGCAAGCAAATCAACGACATTGATGTGGAAAAGTTCATAAAAATTGCCTCTGAACTGAACAAAGAAAAAGAGTTAAATCTTGTTGAAGAGTTCTAACTCTTTTTCTTTTATAAAAACAATGTAAAAAATTCTAAAATAATTTAAAATAAAATAAAATTAAATCAAAAAAGGGCTTTCGCCCTTTTGTGTTTATATTTATATAATTATTTTTTATAATTTTATTACTTTTTTATGTGGGCTCTGCCCACACCCGCAAGGAGCGAAGCCCCTTGACCCGTTCATTGCTCTAAACAAGTTGGAGGGTAATAAATAATGTTGTTTGTTGACCTGCTTTATGGCTCCAAATGGGCTGGGTAATAAAGAAATAATTAAATATAAAAATATGAAAATAAAAATGTTTAAAATAAAAGTGTTTTCTGTGGGCTCTGCCCATGTTTTTTATAACATAAAGGTTGGGGTGTTTTGTGGGCTCTGCCTTTCGCGCGGCAAGAAGCATTGCCCCTTGACCCAACTTGGCATCTAATAAGCTGGGATATAATGAGGTTATAAAGCAATATAAAAATATTTTATAAAAACAAAGTTTTTTGTAATGGGAGCGTTGCCCCTTGACCCAACTTGGCTCTAAACAAGTTGGGAGAAAAAATAATGGGTTTCTTGGACTATTTTGTAGCACCATATGAGTTTAGTGGGGGGCAAGCAATGGGGCTTGCACGCTGATGCGTGCTGGCGTGCATTTTGAAAAAATGCACGGGCGTTTGCAAAACGCAAAGCCCCATTGCCTGTTTTTTTTAGCAGCAAATACTATTATACTGTCCAAGAAGTAAAAATATGAAAATAAAAATTAAACTAACAATCATAAAAGCAAAGTTTCAGGCATTCACCAAGTCTCAGTCAAGCGGAAGAAGATATGTAGAAAATAAAAATCTAACTAACAATAAAAGCAAAGCCCCATTGCCTGTTTTTTCTCTCTATAAAATTCACTTAATATTTTTGGCGGTTCTGCCCTCTTTATCAAAAGAAATGTTTCTAACTTTGCCTGTTTTTACCAACATGTTTTTTTGTGGTGATGAGCAATCAATTTCACACTGTTTTTGCTTTGATTCATTTAGCACAAACTTTTACTGCTAATATGTTTGTTATATGATGTATGGATGAAAAGTTGGAAGTCTTGTTAAGAACTTCAAAAAGTTGCATCTTGACTTTGGCAAAAAGTGTGATATAATTCATATATAACAATTGTAGGCAGGTGTTGTATGGAAAAGAAACAAAAATTTGATTCAGTTAAGGAAAGAACTTTGGAGTGTTTAAGACGGGTTGTTTTAGTTGATGAAAACAGGCGCAACGAAATTGATGCTTGGCTTGACGAAGCGATTGATAGCGGAGATTTGGAACTCTATTTTATGGAGCGTGAGGGCAGATCGGTGGAAGAATTGTCTTCTGTTGCAAAGCAGCTAAGGGCAGGCTTTGACCCAGAGACAATCAAAGAGGGTATTATCTCGGGTTCGTTAAACATTGGCAATATTATAATTGGTGATGAAACTAATTCTATTGGTGAAAGCGAGCAAACGGGAGAGGAGAAAACTGTGGGTGAGCCAACAGAAAAGCCAAAAGAAAGCATGACGCTTAAAGGTGTTAGTCATGATACACGTCACTGGCGCACCATGATTGACTATAACTATGAAAGCGAATTTGGAGACATGGCAAGTTTTAGGATTTCTGTTTCTCGATGGTCTATTCCTGATCAAAAACGCAGAGAAAAAGAGAAAAAACACAATGAACAAGTGGCAAAAATTGTTGAGATAGCGGAAAATAAAGCCCAAAATAATGGTAAGGTAAAGAAATCAAACAAAAAAGAAGAGGATAGCACATTTTAATCTTGTTTGAAAAAAGTTTTGAAGAAAAATTTAAAAATTTGCAAAAAGAAAAAAAGAGTTGATTGGTTTCAATTCTTTTTTGTTTTACTTTTATTTTTTGAAATATTAAATTTGCTAAATGTTTTTTTATTTAGTAAATTAGTTATATATTATATTTTTTTATCAAATTATATTTGGAGCAGATATAAAAGCGAAATTAAAAAATTTTTGTCTTTACGCCTTTTATGTTAATTTTTGTTTGGTCATGTTGGGGGGTTCCGCTTGTTTGGTTTTGTGTGTATTTAGTATTTTGTTTTATGGTTATTTTATATATTTTTTATGCATTTATAAGGTTTTGAGAAAAAACGGGCGGGGGCTTGCACGCTGATGCGTGCTGGCGTGCATTTTGAGAAAAATGCACGGGCGTTTGCAAAACGCAAAGCCCCCGCTCCATGCTTTTATGTTACTTAAACAAAAAACAAAGCCATTATAACAAGACTTCATCATAAACTTTGTAAACAACAAAAATAAAATATTTACTTTTGCCAAAAACACTCATCAAATCACATTTGGAGCAATGAATGGGTCAAGGAGCGTTGCTTCTTGCGGGTGTCAGCCCACATAAAAAACATTTGTTTTAAACTATTTTAATTTCTCACCCCCCCCATTTGTTCTTATTCATTTGTTTGGTGCAACAGTTGGTTTAAGAAACATTATAATTTTTTACTATCCCAACTTGTTTGAAGTCACAGAACAGGTCAAGGGGCTTTGCTCCTTGCTGGCGAAAGGCAGAGCCCACAAAATACCCCCTAATATTTATATAATAAAAAAGCGTGGGTGGAACTCACAAAATATACCAACATTATAAAATTAAAAACAAAGCAGAGCCCACAAAAAATATTTCTTTATAAATTTTTCTTTGCTTTTAAAAATTTTTTTGATATAATAAAGCAAGAGGAAAAAATGAAAATAGGAATTTTTGTTGGAAAGTTTCAGCCAGCGCACAAAGGCCATAAATTTGCAATTGAAAAAGCCGCCCAATCTTGCGACAAACTTTTTCTTATTGTCTGTGATTGCACGCCCGTGCATAAAGCACTTTGCGAAAAAACGAGTTTCCCTTATGCTGATTTAAAAACAAAAACAGACTTTTTCAAAAACGAGTTTGCGGGCAATGATAAAATCAAAATTTTATCACTTGACGAGAACAATATTCCAACCATGCCTTTTGGTTGGAAAGAGTGGACAGACGCCATAAAAGAACTTGTTGGCGAAAAAATAGACATTATTTTTGGAAGCGAAAAAAGTTATGAAGACTTTTACCATCAATATATGCCAGAAAGCAAATATGTCTTGCAAGACCAAGACCGTAAAAATGTGCATATAAGTTCAACCATGATTCGTGAAAACCCAAAGAAATATTTTGATTTTATCATGGACAGCGCAAAGCCTTTCTATAAACAAAAACTGAATTTAAAATAATTTAAGATAAAAAATTAAAATAATTTTTATGTGCGTTGCCCATAAAATAAAAAACATTTTATAAAAAAGAACTTTTATATGTGTGGGGTGAACCCCAAAAGTTAGACACTTTTGGAGGTGCTGTTCAAAATTAGAAAACTATTTTTTTATTTTTTTCTTTTCGTGGGTCTTTTTGTTTGCTATCTTTTTTTAAAGCAATTAGCGACAGAATGACATATATAAAGCCAAAAGCTCCCATGATTGGATAGACAACCTCCACAAAGGAAGAAAAGCCAAAACCAGACAGACAAAGGGCAATGAAGGTGGCAATAAATGTTGCAATGGTACTTTTGCCAAAATAACTTTTCAGCCAGTTTGAAATGGTGTAAAGAAGGGCAAATGCCGTGGTTACAAGCCCAAGCCACACAATGATTAAAACACAAATTGCAAACACATTGTTAAGTTCGGAGGCAATTGCAACAATTGGCATATCGCTGTCTATCACGCTGGGGTTAAGATATATTGCCATGGTGATGCCGATCATGGAAATCACAAGGAACAAACTTCCAAAAAAACTGCCCCCGACAATCTCTTTGTTTGAAAGGTCTTTGCCCATTTTTGCCAAGATAAAGCCAGAGAAAAACATATTGCTTGAAACAAACAGAAGGGCAGATAGCATTGCATTTAAAGCACTTTCTTCCAAATGGAAGTTTGCCCAAAATGTTTCGCCTGATGCAAAACTTGAAACAAGCACCACGAACACAACAACCAGAAGAAGCGGAACGATTAAGATGTTTGCCCTTGTTATTCCTTTAAGTCCAAACAGCACCACAAAAAAGGTTATGAGGCTTGTTAGAACCGCTGCAAGACGATATGGAAGGTTTGGCAAAATGAGGTTGAACAAACTGTCTGCCCCTGCGAACATGGAGGAAAGCAAAACAAGGTTGGAAAGCACCAGCACAATTTCACCCACAATGGCAAAGCGCTTGAAAATGACTTGGTTGCATTTTTGAACGGTGTCTATTTGAAATTTTCTGCCCAGTTTGAAGAAAATCAAACTGAAAAAGAAAAACAGAACGCCAGTTAGCGCAATCATCAAAAAGGAGATGTTTCCAAACTGCGCAAAATAGAACCAAATCTCTTTGCCCGAGGCAAAGCCAGCTCCGACCAGCGTTCCAAACATCATCAGTCCAATTAGAATTTGTTTTGAAAGTGTTTTTTGCATTTTTCACCTCATTTGCAAAAAAATGTGATTTTTTTTATGCTTTTTTGCTGTTTTTATGCTTATTTTTTGCGGTATAGTGTGATTTTTTTTGTTTTTTGCTTTTAAAAACAACTAAAATGCTTCTGCGATTTTTAAGTGTTAATGTATTAAAAAGTAGACAAATTTTGCTTGTGTAATTGTGTTTGAAATTTCTTTTTCTAGTTTTTGTTTTTATGATTTGTTTTAAATTTATTTAATGAGATTATATTTTAAAGGTAATTTTTATATGGCACTATCTTGATTTTTTAATTATAAATTATTTTAAAGTTTTTTGCTGTGTGGTATGATTTTCATTTTCTTTTATATATTTGTTTTTCTAGTTTTTTTATTTTAATTGTTAGTAATGTGTATCTTGATTTTTTAAGTGCATGGTTTTTAAGTTGCGTGTTTTTTACTGTTCTTCTTTGCTGTTTTCTTTTATTAAACTTGCTTCGGCGTTTTGGGGTGGTGTTGCCATTCCATTTTTTAGGGTGGTGATTTGATTTTCTTCAACATCAAAAAAGGTGCAAGCAGACTTGAAAATTTTTGGATTGTCAAAAAGCAAAAGGCAGGCAAGGGCGTTTTCACTTAGGTCATCAAAATGCTTTGCTTTGAGACTTTGGCATTTTTTGATTAAGTCATTGAGAAGCATTTGCTCTTGAAAGAAACATTCAGCAAAACTGATTGCACTGCAAAGTGCTTTTTTAAGATTTTTGTTTTTGATTTTTGCAAGGTCGTTTTTTGTGATTTGAAAACTGGAATATTTCAGGTTGCACACAAACTCTATGTTGAACATCTTGTTTGCAAGCAGAGCATTTTTTGTGATTAAAAATTTTTGCCTTACCGTTGGTTTGGGGGAAAGCATGATGTTTTTTAAAAGCCTTTGCGCCTTTTTGTTGTTGCAGTTGGCAAGTGCATTTGAGCATTTGTCTGTTAAATCAAGGTCTTTAAGCGAAAACGCCCACAGCACATCATCAAGCAGAAAATAACTTTTTTCAATGAGGTTGTTAAAGTTGCCACCAAAGAAAATTTCAATCAAGTTTTTTATTTTTTCGTTTGCAATTTCTTGTGGAAGTTCAGCAGAAATTTTTGTTTGCGAGGGGAGGTCATCGGTCTTTATCAGTTGAAAGAAAAAAAGATAGAGTGGGTTTTCATTGTCCAGCCAGCGTGCTTTTGAGATGTGAAAAAGAGCATCATCCTTTTTGCCAAGATTATATGCACAAAGTGCGCAAAAAAGGTGATTTTTTGCGTTAAACTCTTCAATTTGAATGAGTTTTTCTAGGAATATATAACTTTTATCAAACTCATTTTTGCTGGCAAACAGAAGTCCAATTCTCCGCAGGTCTTCTGGAATATTCGTTTCAATTAGATATACACGGTTTTGATATTTTTTTGCAAGGTGCTGTTTTCCCGTTTTTTCATAGAGCATACAAAGAAGACACAGACAAGAAACATTTTCGGGGTTTAATGAAAGAACCTCTTTTGCTAAACTTTCTGCAATGCTGAAATTTTCTTCAAAAAAGTTGCATATGGCAAGCAGGCTTTGGTTTTCTTCATCACTTTTAAGCCCAGACAAAATTTCTTTTGCTCCCGCAAAATCTTTTTTTGAGATTAAATTTTTTGCACTGAAAATCAGATTCTCTTTTGCAATTTCTGGGTCATTTATCTTTTCTTTGATGTCGTAGGTCCATTCAAGAACAGCGCCTGTGAAGGTGTTTGAAATATCCCATTTTAGCGTGGCGTCAAGATAGTCAAGAGCAAGCGCAAACTTCTTTATGCACACCAGATTTCTTGCAATTCCAAAAAATGCCGAACTTCTTATGTGCGGAATGTGAAGAGTGCGAAAGAAAAATTCCAGACTTAAAGCATATTGCCCCATGTCAAAATATGCTTGCCCAATCAAAAGATTTAGTCCGTCTTTTTCAATTCTTGTTTTAGCACAATTTTTTGCATTTCTTGATGCGTCCAAAACACCCCAAAGGTCATTTTCTTGCTGACGTTTGTCGATTAGGTCAAGAAAGTGCTTTAAGTTGTTTTTGAAATGAATAATTTTGCCCATGCTTTTATTCTATGAGTAAAGTCAAAGAAAAAGAATAAAAAATTATGTTATGCTGTGTTATGACTTTGCGGGCATTT
>CALWKH010000042.1 GCA_944381195.1 uncultured Clostridia bacterium | reverse complement strand
AATCTTCAATGTCTTTTCCAAAATTCACACTTCCAAGAAGCATTTTGCTTGCATTATAAAGGGCGCAGGACACCGAGGCACTTTCGTTAGACAGGCATTCAGCAGCACCAGAAAGCGATTGAACAATGCTTTGAGCATTTTGCATCTTCTTAAATTGCGCTTCCAGTTCTTCATCCTCACAAAGTTGCAGATTTGCCTCATCAAGTTCCGCAAGTTCAAATTCCAACCTGTCTTTTTCTCTTTGCCAAGCCCCCTCATCTTCGCCAAATTCGGCAAGCTGCTTGTTGATGAGTCCAATTTCATATACAACTTTTTCAAGACCCGCAAGGCTGTCATCATCTCTTCTATAATCATCAAGAAAATCAATGTGTGTGGTTGTATCAAGAAGTTGTTGATGTTGGTGTTGCCCATAGATATCAACCAAAGACATTGTTATCTTGTTTAGGTTATTTAGCGTTGTCAAAACACCGTTAACCCTTATCTCGCTTTTTCCGTCTAGACAAAGTTTACGAGAGATTATAAGTTCATTCTCAACATCAATGCCCAAGTTCAAACATTCATTTTTTGCAGAGTTATTTTTATCAATTTCAAAAACGCCCTCAACCCTTGCAAAACTTTCACCATGACGAATAAAACTTTTATCTGCACGATTGCCAAGCATAAAAGTTATTGCACTGATGAAAATTGATTTTCCAGCACCAGTTTCACCACTTAAAACCACCAAAGCATTTTCAAAATCGATTGTTTGATTTTCAATCAAAGCAAAATTCTGCACACATAGTTTTTTTAACATAAAAACCACCTCAAACATTTGTTCTAATTTTATTATAGAACAAATGAACAAAATTAGCAAGCGATTTAAATCAAATTTTTTGGTCAAATTGAAAAATTTTTAGTTGTTATTTATTGGTGGCAAAATGAGAAAAAATAAAATTTAATTTCTTTTCTCTTGTCTTTTGTGTATAAAGGCTTATTTGCTATTCTTGACAGAAACAACTGGCATCTAGAATTCACAACTTACTATATCAAATTAAAGCATAAAAACAAGCAAGATATTCTTTTAATAAAACCACCCAACAAAATAGATATAATTTTATAGGCAAAAATAAAGCAAGGCATAGCACTTATCCCCCGCTTTACTTTATAATCATTTATTTTTTATTGTTTAATTTATTTTTTGATATGTAATTTTATTATTTAGTTTGCTAAAATTTCCGAAAGTCTTGAACTGATTTTTACAACATAATCAACATTGTCAATTATCATCATAACTGTGTCGTCACCATAAACGCATCCAAGCGAGTGTTCAATTGCCAAACGGTCAACAAAATTGGAAACAGCAGCAGCTGTTCCACGCAGGGTTTTGATTACAACAAGATTTCCCGTGTGCTTAACCCAAAGAACAGCCTCTTTAAAAAGATTTGCAACCTTGTTTGAACCAACTTTATCATCATTTCCAACAAAGGCATAGCGATATTTTTTCTTTTCTCCAACAATCTTGATAAGCCCCAACTCTTTTATATCACGAGAAACGGTCGCTTGCGTTACATCATAGCCAGCAAAGCACAAGGAAGCAACAAGTTCTTCTTGTGTTTCAATCTCATTATTAGAAATGATTTCTATAATTTTTGATTGCCTTGATGACCTTGCCATATGACGCTCCTTTTGTATAAAAATGATTTTATACATTTTTCTCATGTTAATTATACATTAAAATTTATAATTATGCAATAGTTTTTTGTATATTTATTCAAAATTTTTATACATGAAAAAAGCCCGAAAATTCAGGCTTTTCTGGGCTAAAATTTATAATTATGCAAAATTTTAGTGATTTTTCCCTTTCTTTCTTGAGAATATGCTCATAAATTTACCAACAACTAGAAGCACTTTTGTTGAACAATTTAATGCATAAGTTTTTCCCAGCGCTTTACCTAAAACTGTGAGTGCGGCAATAAGTGAACTTATAAGTGTTGAGAGTATTGCACTGTTAAAACTTTCAAATTCAGCAACAATAAATATTGATACTGCAACACCTCCTGCGCCACTTAGAATTGAGCATATATCCCCTATCACATCGGTGCAAACTGATGAAACTCTGTCGGCATTTTTAACAAGTTTAATTGCTTGGTCAACACCTCGCTTGTATCCCTTGCTTTTTAGTTCCAAAAATGGCTTTATATGGCTTGCTGCAACCGCCACGCCAATGACATCAAAGATGACACTTATCACAATTAAAACCAAAATAACAAAAAGAGCCAAAACCAAATTTGAACGCATCAGCATCAGTTGTGACATTATGGCAAAAATAAAGCACAAAGACAAAGAAACAACAAAAATTTCAAAATACCAAAGTTTTGAACTTAAAGAATTTTTCTTGTTTTGTTTATCTTTTTTCTGCTTTAAACTTTCAATTTCAACCTTGTCTTCATTCATAGTTTATTATATGGCAAAACAGGCTAAAAAATGATTAAAAACTTAAAACTTATTCAAGTGGTTGCTCAATCAGTTTGTCAAGTTCAGCTTTTAACACCGTTATTTTCCCTTTACTTTCTTCAAGCATGGAAAAACACTCTTTGGCAAGTTGAACACCCTCTTCAAAAAGTTTATTTGTTTCTTCCAATGAAGTTTTTCCAGATTCTATTTTTTCAAGTATCTTTTCAAGTTTTTCAACCTTTTCCTCAAAAGTCATTTTAACTTCTCCTTACTTTCAATTTTCGCTTTAAATGCCCCGTCTTTAAGAACAACTCGAACATTATCGTCAATGTTTACATCTCGCAAAGATAAAATTCTTGCGTTTCCGCTTTCAACAACAGCATACCCCATTTTCAAGACCTCTCCTGGATTTCTTGATTGAATTTTATTTTGCAAAAGTTCAACTTTTTGATGTTTATCTTTAGAATAGTTTAATATTGAAGAATTAAGTTTTATTAAACTTTCTCGAAGGGGAATTTTTTTATCCTTTAAATAGCCCGCAAATGCGTCCTGCAAATTTTCACAGAAATCTTGAAGCTCTTCTTCACTATCACTCATTTTATTAAAGGTTAGTGATGTGATTTTGTTTAGTGCAACCCTCATTCTCGCAACAACTTGCGCTGTATCAACAGAAAGAATTTCAGCGGCAGCAGATGGTGTTGGCGCACGAACATCAGCAACAAAGTCAGCAATGGTAAAATCAGTCTCGTGACCAACCGCACTCACAACGGGCTTATTTGAGTTATATATTGCGCGTGCCACAAGTTCATCATTAAAACAACTTAAATCTTCCAAAGAGCCTCCACCACGAGCAACAACAATCACATCAACATCGGTATCATTTAGTGCGTAAATTCCTTTTACTATGCTTTCAACCGCACCCACACCTTGAACTTGTGCTGGATATAAAAGAATATTAAGCATTGGATTTCTTCGCCAAGACACATCTTTGATATCTTGAAGCACAGCCCCAGTTGCAGATGTTACCACACCAATCTTTTTGATAACCTTTGGCAAAGGTTTTTTCTTATCTTTATCAAAAAGCCCTTCTTTTTCCAGTTTATTTTTTAACTCTAGAAACTTTTGATATAAAACACCAATTCCATATGCCTGAATTTCACTTACAACAAAGGAAAATCGACCACCTTTTGTGTAGTAATTTGGAGAGCCTCGCACAATGACCATATCTCCCTCTTTGGGAAGATAACCAAAATTATATTCACCAAAACCAACACAATTTAACAGCGCATCACTATCTTTAAGACTGAAATAAAGGTTTCCTTTGCTTATTTTAAAGTCGGAAACCTCTCCATATATCAAAACATTGTGAAGCAGCTCTTCACTTGCAAAAATTTGCTTTATATAGTTAGAAATTTGACTTACACTGATTACATTTTCATTCATCTAATTTGCCTAACACTCCTGATAAAACTCCATTCACAAACTTATAACTTTTCACATCACCATATTTTTTCGCAAGTCTAACAGCCTCATTTATAACAACTTTTTGTGGGTTCTGTTTGCTGATAAGTTCAAAAACAGCAACAATCAAAATCGCACGGTCAACCTCATTTAACTGACCGAGTTTATACCCCTTTAACGCACTTTCAATCACACTATCAATCTCTTCTTTCATGAAAAAAATCTTATTATAACTTTCATCTATCTCACTTTGCTCTTTGGCAGAAAATTTTAATTCTGACTCTTGCCAATCAAGTTTTTGCTCATCCACAGGCAAATGACGCATATCAGCAAAATCTTTCATAAAAACTTTTTTAAACAATTCTTCACGAAGTTGTGATTTATTCATTTATTCCTCCAAATAAAACAAAACCCTCTTTTGAGGGCTGTTTTTCTATTTTTTATCCGCAGATACAAATTGAACACCCATTACTCTTACATTTATTGAATGAATTGGAATGTTCATCATAGAAGTGATTCCGCTTTTAATGTTCTCTTGCACACGAAAAGCCACATCTGCAACATTATAATTAGCAAAGATGTTAATATAAACATCAATGACCAGACCATCTTTTGTGTGGGTTAATTTCACCCCTTCACAATAATTGTTTGAAAACACTTTCTTTAAAAAACTTCCACCAAAATTCGAGCATAAAGAAGCAACCCCACTTATTTCCTTTGCTGCTAAGTTTACAATAGAAAGCAAAATATTTTTATTGTAGGTTACCAGTCCCTTGCTTGTTTGTGCGTCTTTTTTTGCCATATTTCTAAAACTTCCTTATTTTTATAGAAATTAGTATAGCATATATTTTTTTTGGACGCAACTATTCAACAGGAATTATTTTGATGTTATCAATGCTTTTTTCTGTTTGACCTTGAACAACCTCAACAATTTGAGCAACCTCTGCTTCGGTTAATTCTGCGCTTTTGACCATTACATTAACATAGTTATCAGTCAAAGAAACAACAACATCTTCAAAGCCTTTTGCTAAAATATAACCTTCAATTTGCAGTTCTTGTTCACTGATTTTGGCAAGGTTTGTTAAATTATTTTGAGCCTCTGTTTTTGCATCATCAGATGAATTTGCACTGTTTAGAATTGCTTGATAGTAAAGTGATTGTTGCTCTCGTGATGCATCTCGGTCAACTCTGTATGTCTCAAAAAAACTTGCAGAAGTCACATTTCCTCCAGTTGTTGTTGAAATTGCTTGCTGATTAAGTGTTAGGTTCAAAAAGCCCGTTACGATTAAAAGCGCCACCATTGTTGTTAGAATTATTATTTTCTTTTTCTTTGTTAATACCATTTTAATATCTCCTTTTAATTTCCTGAAAATATTTCAACTTGACTTGAATTTATTGATAAAAGTGCTTGAACTGCTTTTAATAGGTCTAGTTTCACTTTTATGTTATCCGCACCCTGTGCAATGACAATCACCCCCTTGATATCCGGCAAAATTTCCATTAAGACAATTGGATTTGTTGAACCGTTTTCCGTTATTAAAATTGGTTCAGTGCTTACTGTTGTTGTCTCAGTTGAGTTTGTTGCACCGCTTGAGGTTGTGTTGCTGGTTGAACTTGTTTTTTCATCAGTGGTTGTAGCAAGAACAAGTTCAGTCACACCATCAAATGTAATCATAACTTTCACACTGCCTGCACCACTGATTTGGCTTAGTGTATCTTCCAACCTTCCTTCAAGTTCCTCGGCATATTTTGAAGTGGAAGAAGTGCTTGAAACCGAAGTTATTTGCCCCTCATCATCACCTCCCCAATCAACAAACCATATAAGAAGAACAAGACAAGCCAAAACAACAACCAAATAAATTTCAATGTGTTTTATCTTTTTTAACTTTTGAAACCACTTAAATTTGTTTAAAAATTCAAACTTAGCCATTTAACACTATCTGCTCCTCCTTTATGTTTGTTTTATCGATTAGCACGTTTATTACTGCTTCATTTTTATTTATATGCGCCATATCACCAGTTAGAACAACATTACCCATTTCGACAAAAATATATGAAATTTTTATCGCTCCATTTTCAAGCTCGCCCCAAACTTGAACCTCCGCATTCAAAATGCCATTTTCTTCTAAATCTTCTGCTAAACTGTTTTCTAATGCCCGAAGTGATTGAGATTGCACCGTTTCAAGATAACTTTCATTTAAATCAGCAGATGTATCAAAGGAAAAATTTATTCCATTTTTTAAAAGACTTGGGAGCGGACTTGCTATCACAAAAATCAAAACAACACTCATTATAGATTTAACATATTTGGCAAGTTGCCCCTCGGGCAAAACAAGTTCTATGACAACAAATAATATGACAACACCAACAATGCTCAAAAGATATATTGATATTCCTTCCACCTTTAACCTCACCTTTTACAAATGCTGTTTGGCTTTTACAAATAAAGTTTTAACTCATAAACCAGTTTTCTTATTACACTAGAAAATGTTTGCCGTGCAAAGAATTAGCCCAATTGTTGTAACATACATGAACGCCACGCCCAAAATCATCATAATCAAAAGATTTAGCGTTTTTGCAATCTGTTGCAGAAAATCTGGAATTCTAGACTGCCCAATTGGTTCAAGAATTGATGCAGTAAGTCTTAGAAGCATTGAACAAGCAAGAATTTGAAAAACAGGAGTTAAAATAGATGCAAACAGCAAGAATATTCCCGCCACACCAACAACATTTTTAATTAGCACACTGCTTGCACACACAATGTTAAAGCCATCTGAAATATAACTTCCTAAAACTGGCACATAACTTTTGATTGCTAAGCGTGTTGCACGAATGCTGACACTGTCAAAACTTCCTGCAACAATCCCATGAAAAGCCAAGATTCCAAGAAAGACACTGAAACATATTCCCGCAATCCATTTTAAAACGCTTTGAATCAGCGATATAAACTTGTTTAATTTTACATTCGATGAAAGATTATTAACAACGATAAAGATAAACAGAAACACAAAAAGCGGAATTATGACAATATTGAATATTTGCACCACAACGTTTGACAAAATTGCAACAGCGGGCTGAAAAATCCCAACAGAAACAACACCACCAACACTTGCCAAAAAGGTTAACAAAATTGGAAATAAAATGGACATTTGCGTCTGCATGGACTGAATTAACTCTGATGAGTTTGTAAAAATAGAAATGGTAACCGAACTGACGAGCACAACAACAATGCCAAAAGCAACAAAATCAATAATTTGTCCAACACTGTTTTCATTTTCTTTGCTTCTTATGTTTTTAATAAGCGAACATAAAAGTGTTATGATGACAATGGTTGCAAGAAGCGGAATTAGACCAATGATTTCTTCAAAGAATATTCCAATTAGTGATTGAAAAAAACTGCCATAATCAGCGTCAAAATCACCACTTAAAAGTCTGGTTATTTTATCAAAAAAACTGCTGGAACCAAAAAGATTTTGCGCATCTGCTGAAAGCGAATCTAGAATATCTTGCAAGCCATCAAAATCAATACTGCCTATCTGCTCACCAATAGTATCTTCAAGTTCTTGTTCAAGTTCTTCTTCGGTATTGCTATCTGCTAATATTATTTGATTATTTTCAACAATAAAATTTTCACTTTGTGTGTAAAGAGAAGAAGGTGCTTGTCCTGCAAAAGAAAGCCACAAAACAAAAAACGAAAAAACTATTAAAATTATATTTCTTTTTTTCATGGCATTATACTCACAATTAACTCTATTAAAGAGGTAATAATTGGAATTGCCATAACAAAAATCACAAGTTTGCCCGCTAAAAGAATTTTGCTTGCCATTGCACTGTTTCCACTGTCCCCACAAATGTTGGCGCTGAATTCTGTTATATAGCCAACCCCTATGATTTTGATTAACAATATGAAAATATCACTGTCTAAATTTGTGGCCTGCATGACATATTCAAAAAGACCAAAGACTTCTTCCAAAAGGTCAACTATGTAGAAAAACACAATTACACTGCCAGCAACCCCAAGCACAAGTGCAATCTCTGGTTTTGTTGGTTTCACAACCAAAACAGCAATGGTGGTCAACAGACTTATGCCAATGATTTTGAAGATTTCTTCCATTTTGACCTCCAAAAAAGTTAAAAGAGATAGAAAAGATTTCCAACCATGTTAAAAAGTTCGCTGATTAAATCAACAACCATAACAAGAACAATAACTAATCCAGATAGTGTTACAAGAGTGGCAATTTCCTCTTTGCCCGCTTGCTTTAAAACCTGCGAGACAACAGCAACCAAAATTCCAATTCCTGCAATCTTTAAGATTATTTCAATATCCATTTTTCTCTCCTAGATTATAATGATGAATGCAAATAGTCCAAGCATAACACTTAAACTGAAAGTTAGTTTTGCTTTTTTTAGATGCTTTGTTTTTATATCGCTGATTTTTTCTTCAAGATATTTTAAAAAGGTTTCTATTTCATTTGTTTGAGATTGAACATCAAGTCTGCCAAGTTTTGCAAAAAAATTTTTGATTTGAGCAACTTCATTTGAGTCCAGAATCTTTTGCTCTTTACACCAAATTTCAATGTTTTCATTATTTTTGAAATCTTCAATAAGAGAGTTAAACTCACTGCTGTTATACTCTTTTTTTGAAAGAATTTCTTTTAGAAATCCCGTTTTAATGTTTATTGCGCTCGTATTAAGGGTTAGTTTTATAGCAT
>CALWKH010000041.1 GCA_944381195.1 uncultured Clostridia bacterium | reverse complement strand
GCTTTTATTCTATGAGTAAAGTCAAAGAAAAAGAATAAAAAATTATGTTATGCTGTGTTATGACTTTGCGGGCATTTGTTTTTTATTCGTATGCATTAAAAAATTATAAAATTGTTTGAATTAGTTTTTAATGTTAAGTTAAGAAAAATTTAAGATTGTTTTAATTATGGCAAATAAAATTAAAAAGTTAATAATCAAAAAGGTTTATTATCTGTAGACCTTTTTTCTTTGCGTATTTATAGGCTAGAATTGCTCCGCCATAGGTTTTGCGAGTGTCAACATAGCAAACAAGGGTATCACATGAATCAATCATGCGCTGATTGCTGGCAATTATTTTGCGTTTAAAAAATTCTTCTTCAATGTCAAACATGACCGTTTTTACATCTTTATATGGCAAATATTTTGTGTCGCCAAAAATTAAGTCATGCTCAATAAGGGCTTCTATTGTTTTAAAACTTGTTATTACGACTTCTATTTCAATTTCTTTAAAGATATTTCTAATTTCCCTGCAAACGCTTAAGACAAGTTTATCAAATTCCCCATGTGTTCCCATTGTGAAAATTTTGTAGCCATTTTTTATTTTTTCTTTAATGATATTAAAAAGTTTTTCCCTCAGTTCTTTTTCTTGAAATATATATCTATGACCAATGAAACAAATTTTATTATTTTTCATAAATTCCTCCCGTTTGTCTTGAATGTAAATATTATAGCATAAAATGGAAGTTATATCTTCTATAAATTAAAAATAATTTTGTTAAAATCATAGAAGATATAACTTTGGGAAAAATATAACTATGAAATTAGAAGAAGCAATCACAAAAAGAATATATGCGCTTTGTGATAAAAAAGGGATAACACCAAATAAACTGGCTGGTTTAGCGGGAATGCCTGCGGGTTCACTTAAAAGCATATTTTATGGAAAAAGCAAAAACCCTGGCACAAGAACAATTCTTGATTTGTGCCAGGCGTTAGATATTTCGCTTTATGATTTCTTTGATGATGATTTGTTTAGAAGTAAAGATTTAGAAGGCACATATTAAAAGAACCAAACAAACTCGTTTGGACTTTTTAATTTTATATGAGTTTTAATCGTTAACAATGTTAATAGCGCTGTAAGTGAAATAAAAAGTTTGTTAATAATTCTATATACATACCGAACTAAACATTAAGTGGAGGAGTTATGAAACTAACAGAGGCAATAGGCAAAAGGGTGGAAAATTTGTTGAAGGAAAGGAAACTGTCGCAATATTATCTGTTCAAGCATGGTGGAATTCCAAGAACAACAATCAATGATGTAATAAATGTCCGTAACAAAAAGGTTAGCACTGATACCGTTTATCAAATTTGTTCAACCTTGGGGTTAACTTTGGAAGAGTTTTTTGCTGACCCGATGTTTTTGAATATTGATGATTAAAATTTTTTTGAATTTGCTGATTATTTTAAGTGCTCGCTTATTTTCTTTTGTTTGTGATTTAGGCACACCATGGCAATTCTTGTGCCAAGCAAAAGCACCACAGCAGCAAAAACTTGTATTAACATAATGGTATAAGATGTGTATAAGTCATTAAAACTAAAATGAGAATTGGCAATAATAATAAACACAACAAAGGCAACTATGATTGCAAAAGAAAGAATGATTTCAAGCAAATATGCCTTTTTCTTTGCAAAAAAGTTGTAAACAATCACTGCAATCAATGCCAAAACAGCGCCACCCATTACCCAGTTTAATGTGTTAAAAAATTTATTTAAATCAACGTTTGTAGAGTTCAAATATAATAAATTCAATGGTAAAAAGCCCAGTGAACAGCGTTACAAAACCTAAGATATAGACAATTCCCAAAACTTTTTGTTTTAAACTTAAATCTTCAATGTTTTTCTTCTTTGTTTCACTGTATCACACTTATTGTGTTCAGGCAAACAAATTTTTTTTGATTTAAAAAATGTTTTTTGAAAAATATTATTTTGACAAATTTAATTGAAAAATTTGTAATAATAAAAAAACGAATTATTTTTCAAATTCGTTTTCTTTTTTTATTAAAATTATTTTTTTGAAATTATTTTGCTTTTGTTACAACATATGTGTCTGTTGTGCCTTCTGCAACTTGTGAAACATATCCGTCAGCAACAAAGTTTGTGCTTGTGCCTTCTGCAAGGTTGTTTGCTGGGTCAAAGTGTTCAAAGGTTCCGCCAGTAACAATAAACACTGCTGTTTGTGCTTTGTAGTTTGTGTCATTGCAGTTTAATGTGAATCTGTAGTCGTTTTGAGGGCTAAGTTGTTGAATTGAGTATTCTCCGCCTTTAATTTCAACTGTTCCTTCGTCAATGTAAACAGAAGAAACGTTTCCAATGAATGTTCCGTTTTCAATTACAAGTTTTCCAGCGTCCATAACATCAACAGCATAGCAGTCATTTTCAAGTGCGTGAATGGTTCCGTTTCCAGTGATGGTCAAATTTCCGCCTTCACGAACAGAGATGACTGACCATTTGTTAGCGCCAGGTGTTTGGTCATCCCACAATGCTGTTTCGTTTGAAAGGGTTTTTCCATTTAGGTCAAGTGTTACTTCACGAGTTACAGTTATTACATCTTCAACAACGATGTCATCGGTGAGTTTAATAACTTCGCTGTCTCCTGCAAGGGCTTGTTGCAGTTCGTCATAGGTGGAAACTTCGGTTGTTGTTGGTCCACCACAGGCTGTGAGCAAAAGCATTGCGGCAAAAAGCAAAACAGATGCCATCACAGTCATAAAAATTGATTTTGATTTTGTTTGTTGCATTTTTATTTCTCCTTTTTTTCTTTATGCGAGCATGGTTCACTCTATGATTGCATTTTATCACGGGGGGGGGGGGGGTTTGTAAAGCGAATTTAAAAGAAAAAGGTGTTTTTTTTTTTTTTTTTGTTTTTTATTTTTTTTTTTTTTTTTTTTGCGTGCTTGTTTACCTTTTTGATTGAATTTTATCAGGGGGGGGGGGGTGTATGTCAAGCGAATTTAACAGAAAAATGTGATTTTTATGTAATGTTTGCATGATATATGTTTTGTGTTAAATCATAACAAAAAAATTTTGTAAAATTGAATTTTTTTTGCATGTTTGTTCGCTTTTTTGCAAAGTTAGTATGTTACAATTTTTATGTTTTATGCAGAAAAAAATAAAAAAACTTTACCCTTTTAAAGATAAAGTTTTTATGAGATTTTTTGAATGCAAATTTAATCTTTCAGTTGTTCGAATTTGATGTCTGCCTCTTTTAAAAGTGAAAGGGAAAATTCGTCTGGATAGTTTTGTTTGAATACCACACGGGTGATGCCTGCGTTTATGATAAGTCTGGTGCAGATTGAACAAGGTGAGTGAGTGATGTAGATTGTTGTGCCTTCAAGCGAGTGCCCCATTTTTGCTGCCTGTGCAATGGCGTTTTGCTCGGCGTGAACAGCATAACACATTTCTTGCCTTGTTCCACTTTCGATGCCAAGTTGGTCACGAAGGCAAACTCCACGCTCTTTGCAACTTTTCACCCCTGCGGGTGCACCGTTATAGCCTGTTGCCAAAATGCGATTGTTTCTGACAATCACTGCACCAACGGCACGATTTGGGCGAATGCAACTTGTCCAACTTCCAACAAGTTCGGCAACCTGCATGAATCTTTTGTCCCATTTTTTTTGTTTTTCGATTTCACTTTCTTTTTTAACTGTTGGCATCTGTGTTTTCTCCTTGTGTTGTTTTCGGTGGCATTTTCGGTGGCATTTTCGGTGGAAGTTTTGGAGGCAATTTTGGTGGCATATTTGCAGGCATCTTAGGTGGCATTTTTGGAGGTAACTTTGGTGGAAGTTTTGGCGGAAGTTTTCCGCTTGGGACTTTTGTGATTGTCACTTTGTTTACATCTGTCACTTTGGCAGTTTGAACTTCGGTGTTAGGCATGGTTTTTTCACTTGATTTATTTTCACCGTTTGCTTGATTGTTTTGATTGTCTGCTTTATCTTGATTGTTTGTCTTGTTTTTGTTGCTTTGCGCTGTTTGTTCTTGCGGTGTTTGCTCTGCGCCATTTGCAACAAGACTGGCACTTACTTCACCTTTTTTGCCTTTAACTTTTTTCTGTTTTATTTCTTCTCCCTCGACAAAAGGTCGTCTGCAAGTGCAAATCATAATAAGTCCGCTTGCCATGAGATAGATTCCAAGCAGAATTGGCAGACTCCATTTCATGATGTCTGGGTCAATGAGCATATTTCCAACAAAATCAAACACAGCAAACACAAACAGATATATTGCGCTGAATTTTAGAAATAAAGTTGCGTGATATTCCTTTCTTTGTTCTTTGATGTCTCCGTTCATCATTAGTCCAAAAATGAAGCAAATGATTCCAATACCGCAGAAAGCAATTCCAACATAACTTAAAATGCTGATGATTTCACTTGAAAGATTGAAGATTGTTAAAGTGTGAACAAGAATGAAATATAACAGCGAAGTTAGGCAAGAAAGTTTTATAAGCAAAGAACTTTTTGTGTTGCAGAAAAACATGAATATGAAGTTTATGACAAACAAACACACAAATGTTGCAACATAACACAAATAGGAAAGCATGGCATTAAGAAAATTGAGATTCATGCCAATTCCCAGAGTGTTCCAGTCCCAAGTTACAACACCGAAACTGAGAAAAAACTCTGGAATAAAAAGAAGCAAAATAATTGCACCTGCAATTATGGAAAAAACTGCACCTGCAATGTAGGTTCCTCTTATTTTCCCTTTGGGAATTTCGGGATATAACATAAATTTCCTCCTATTTTTATGTTAGTTTGCTTAAAATTGTAAAAATTTGCTTGCAATTTTATTCACTTATTTTTGATTTTAACAAATCTTCTATTTTTTTGCAACTGTTTTGGTTTGCTGTTTTGATTTTTTTGTCCCAAGGGTTTTTGTGCTTTTTTTGGCTGTGGTTGTTTTTGTTTGTTTTTCTGTTTCTTTGCTTGTCTCTTTTTTTGGAGCCTCTGGCTCTTTTATATATTTATTACAGAAATTAAGAATGTCGTTAAAAACTTCTTCTTTGTTTGTTTCGTTCAAAATTTCGTGGCGAGCATCTTTATAGAGTTTTATTTGAACATCTTGCACGCCAAGTTTATCATAGAGTTCTTTCAGTTTTTGAACAAGCGCACCATCTCCGCCAACTGGGTCTTTGTCTCCACTGATAATCAAGAAAGGTTTGTCTTTTACCACTTGTTCAAGGTTTTCTTTTTTATATACTCTTTTCATGTTGCTGAACATTGAAACATAGAAGTTTGCACTGCAAACATTGCCACAAAATTCGTCTTTGTTATATTCGTCAAAAATCTTTTGGTCACGGGTAAGCCAGTTTCCGTTTTCAAAGTTTTTGCCATAGTTTCCAAAGGTTAGTTTATAGATTGCTTTTGCCTTTGCGTCTTTGCCCTTGAATGATTTTATCATTCTGGCAACCATAAGTCCCATGGAAACGCTGGCGTTTCCCTTCATTGATGCGCTTCCGCTGAAAATTGCAAGGCTGAAGTTTTGATATACCTGAACAAATCTTTGAAGCACAAAACTTCCGTAGCTGTGTCCAAGCACAACAAGTGGAAGGTGATATTTTTCGTTTAGCATATTTGCAAAATACATTGCGTCACAAACGCAGTCTTCGAACAAATCACCGTGATATTTTCCAACATCTTCGGCGTTTTTAACCGTTTGCCCGTGAGCACGCAAATCCCATGCAAAAGTGATGTAGCCGTTTTTGTTTAAAAAGTTTGCAAAATTTTCATATCTTTTTGTGTGTTCCACCATTCCGTGAATTATCATCACAACACCTCTTGGGTTTTTCACATCGTCCCAAAGACGAGTGAAGATTTCTTTTTTATCATAACTTTCAATGTATTTTTCTTTTACCATTTTTTTTATCTCCTTTTTTTATTGTTTGCAATTTTTTTGTTGTTATTTATTTTTATTTTTTGTTATCTTTATATGATATTGCGTGAAAATTTTCTTGCTTTAAAGACAAACTGATTTACTAGATTTTTTGCTGAACTGTTTTTTACTTTTTTTGTGAGAATTTTTAGTTAAACAACTTTTAATGCTTTTTGTGAAATCTATTTTAAATTTTATTTTCTTTTGGACAGTGTTCGAGCGATTGCGTCTTTCCAACCTTCATATTTTTGGGTCATAATTTTGAAACTCTTTTTTGGCTTATAGATTTTTGCGGGCTTATATCTCTTTTTAAGGTCGGCAATGTTTTTAAATGCCCCAGTGGCAAGTCCACACATATAGATTGCGCCAAGGCTGGTGCTTTCGGTTTCCTGACAGCACTGAACATTTAGCCCGAGGAGGTTGCTTTGATATTGCATGGTGAATTCGCTTTTTGAAACTCCGCCATCTGCACGCAAAATGCCTTTTTTCATTTCAAGGTTTGCGTCTTGAAGCATGATGTCATAGACATCTTTCACACTGAATGCAATGCTGTCCAAAACGGCACGGGTGATGTGCGCAATGCTTGTGCCCCTTGTGATGCCACAAATCAGCCCACGCGCATTTCCGTCCCAATATGGTGCGCCAAGCCCTGTGAATGCGGGAACAAAATATACGCCATTTGAACTTGGAACCGAGTTTGCAAGGCTGTCGCAGTCCGAGGCTTTTTTGATTATGCCAAGGTCTTTCAACCACTCGATGCTTGTTCCGCAGTTGAAAACACTTCCCTCTAACGCATAGGTTGGTTTGCCGTCAATCTGCCAAGCAATTGTTGTTATCAGTTTGTGTTTGCTGTATACAATTTCTTGCCCAGTGTTGAGAAGAAGAAAACTTCCCGTTCCAAAGGTGTTTTTGCTGTCGCCCTTTTCAAAACACGCTTGTCCAAAAAGTGAACTTTGTTGGTCGCCGATAAGTCCCGCAATGGTGATTGAGTGCCCTTTGTGCTTATATTCGCCAACAATTTTGTTGTTATCAACAATTTCGGGCAGAATGTTTTCGCTGATGTCAAAAAGTTCTAAAAGACTTTTGTCCCATTTTTTTGTGTTGATGTTTAAAAGCATGGTTCTGCTTGCGTTTGTGATGTCGGTCACAAAACTTTTTCCGCCCGTCAGTTTGAACACCAGAAAACTTTCAATTGTTCCAACGCAAAGATTTCCCGCTTTTTCCTCTTTTGCAAAGGCTGGAACATTGTCTTTCAGCCACTTGATTTTTGTTGCGCTGAAATATGCGTCTATGATAAGCCCCGTTTTCTTGTGGATATCATGAACAACTTTTGTTTGCATGCTACTGCACAAATCGGCAGTTCTTCTGCATTGCCAACAAATTGCGTTATAGATTGGTTTGCCCGTTTTTCTGTTCCACGCCACCACCGTTTCACGCTGATTGGTGATGCCGATGCCAAAAAGTTCTTCGTGGCTAATCTGATTAAGCATTTTTTTCAAGCAGACTTCTGTTTTCTGCCAAATTTCTTCTTCTTTATGCTCCACCCTGTCAGGCTCGTGGTAGATTTGCTGAAAACTTTGCGAGAAGGAAGAAACAATTTTGTTTTTCTTCACATCAAACAAAACAGCACGCACACTGCTGGTGCCTTCATCAATTGCAATGATATAGTTTTTTTGCTTTTGCATTTTTCACTCCTTTTTTCTTATTATATCTATTTTGACATTTTTTTACAAACGAAATAAGCAACTTTTTTGTTTCTTTGCCTTTTATTTGCGATTTTTTTGGGTAAAAAATTAGTGATTTTAAAAATAAAAGGTTTTGTATTTTTAAAAAAGCAGATTATTGGTCTTAAATCTAACTTTTTTCTTTGCTTTAATTATCATTTGTTGGGTGCAATTTAAATATTTAATGGTTTAAAAATTTTTTGGTTTCTTTTTAATTTGATATCTATTTTTATTTGGCTGGCAAAAATCAATTTTTAAACTTTTTATGAGAAAATTTAATTTTAAAGTTATGGGAGTTTTGCTGATTTTTTTATAATAAAACTTTCTTGCGAAGAAATTTTTTAAATAGCGGTTAATTTAGTTGATTTCGTTTGCTTTTTCATGCAAAAATGGGTAAAATATCTTTTAAAGAGGTGAATTTATGGATTATGATGTTATTGTGATTGGTGGGGGTATTGTTGGTGCTTCTGTTTTTAACCAGGCGGTGCTGAAAGGAATGAAAGCCGTTTTGCTGGAAGCGGAAAACGATGTTTCTGCCTATGCCTCAAAGGCAAACAGTGGAATTGTTCATGCGGGCTATGACCCACAGCCAAATTCCAACATGGCAATTTTTAACAGGCGAGGGAACGAAATGTATCCCGAAATTTGCAAACGCCTTGGCGTTCCTTTTCTTAATTGTGGAAGCCTTGTTGTAACCACTGAGGAAAATCGGGGAAACCTTATGGCACTTTATGAGCGTGGAAAGAAAAACAAAATTCCAGACCTTGAAGTTTTGGAGCGTGATGCACTTTTGAAACTTGAACCAAACCTTGCAGACAGCATTTCTTGCGGACTTTTTGCAAAGACTGCTGGGCTTATCAGCCCATATCTTGTTTGCATTGCCCTTTGTGAAGAAGGGGTGATAAACGGTGGAGTGGTGAAAACTTGTTTTAGAGTTTGCGACATAAAAAGGGAAGGAAATAACTTTGTTGTTTCAAACGGAAAAGAGGAGGTAAAAGGCAAATATGTTGTCAACTGCGCTGGGCCAAATGTGAACGACATTAACAAACTTGTTGGAGCGCCAACATATGATGTGCGCTATGTCAAGGGCGAATATATTTTGCTTGATAAATCTCAGCGAGGCTTTGTTAATCGCCCCATCTTTCCGCTTCCAACAAAGGAAACAAAGGGAATTTTGGCAAACGCAACTGTGCATGGCAACATTTTGTTTGGTCCAACTGCAACGCCTTGTGATAAAAAGGATACCACTGCAACCGAGGAAG
>CALWKH010000040.1 GCA_944381195.1 uncultured Clostridia bacterium | reverse complement strand
AGTTCAGCAATTTCTTTAAATCCCTCTTCTTCTGCGGTCTTAGCAAAGCCTTCATACATGGTTACCCATTCATAGTTTTCACCTTCACTTGCCCATTTTAAACATTGTTTTGTGTCTCCCATTCCGTGTGCAAGTTTAAACCAGATTTTTGCGTGTTCTTTTTCATTAAGTGCAGTTTCTTGGAAAATTCTGCTGATTTGCTCATAGCCCTCTTTTTTTGCAATGCTTGCAAAATAATCATATTTGTTTCTAGCCATGCTTTCACCAGCGAACGCTTCCATCAAGTTTTTTTGTGTTTGAGTTCCTTCAAGTTCTTTCATCTTTTCTAATTTAATCATTTGATTTTCTCCTTTTTGTAATTGTTTGATTTTACCAAATATCAAAAAATTTATCAACTTTTTTTATACAGTTTATTTGTTTTTGTGCTTTTTGCACATTATTTAACTTTTTTTCTGATAAGCCCCTTTTCTCTTCCATTTTTACTTGGAACATAATATGTTCTGTTTTTCAGGCTGTCTGGCATATATTGTTGTTTAACATACCCTCCAAAATCGTGAGGATATTTATAGGACATTTGCTTATCAAGAGTTGGGTGATTTTTAAGGTGATTTGGAACAGCATCGTCTTTTACCCTTTGCGCATCAGTTGTGGCAGCCTCCATTGCATTTAAAACACTGTTTGATTTTGGTGCTTCGCAAAGATAAATCACAGCATGAGCAATGGACAATTTGCATTCTGGCAATCCAATGTTTTTAACAGCAATATGGGCGCAAATTGCAATTAAAAGCGCATTGCTATCTGCCATTCCAATATCTTCGCTGGCGTGTGCAATCATTCTTCTAGTTATCACAAGCGGGTCGCACCCTGCTTCAATTAGGCGCATTGACCAATATAGCCCCGCTTCTGCGTCACTTCCTCGCAGACTTTTACAAAACGCACTCAGCATATCATAAAAAATCGTTTCATCAATTGAAAGGGACTTTTTTTGAATTGATTGCTCGGCAACCGTTTTATCAATATCTATTTCGCCCTTTTTATTGATTGGTGTGGTTCTTACCGCAAGTTCCAATGCGTTATAGGCTGTGCGTAAATCTCCGCTTGAAGCCCATGCATAGTGGTCAAGAGCATCTTCGGTTATGTTTATTTTAAGATTTCCAAAGCCCTTCTCACTTGAAATTGCATTTTTCAGTGCCTTTTTTATTTGTTCACTTTTAAGAGGTTTAAACTCAAAAATTCGGCATCTGGACACAATTGCCCGTGTCATATTGACAAAAGGGTTTTCTGTTGTCGAACCAATAAAGATTATGAACCCCTCTTCAATTGCACTCAGCACACTGTCACTTTGAGCCTTGTTCCAACGGTGACATTCATCGAGCAAAAGATATGTTGGTTTGCCGTAAAGCCTGAAATGATTTCGTGCTTCATCCATAACTTTTTTTGCATCAGCCACCCCACTTGATACTGCGTTAAGTTTTACGCAAGGATAGTTTGTTGTCTTGCTGATTATATTGGCAAGGGTTGTCTTTCCTGTTCCTGGTGGTCCGTAAAAAATGCAACTTCCAAGCATATTAGATTTTATTGCTCGACTCAGTAAACTATTCTTTGAAACAATGTGTTCTTGTCCGATAAATTCATCAAGTGAAGTTGCACGCATACGCTCTGCAAGAGGCTTATTGTTAAAATTTTGTTTATCAAATAAATCTTCCATTTTTCTTCCTTGTTTATAAATTTTTTAACATTAGTTTAGTAGGTTTAAGTGTTAAGAAATTTAATATTTATTATAACTAAAAAAATTTCAATTTTCTTTGTTGTTTGATTTTTTATACTCTATTATTTGCTGTGGTATCCATTATATCACACATTTTGCTTTTTGTAAAACATTTGTTCGTAATTTTGCATATAAAGCAAAAATCTTCTTTGAAGTTCCTTATTCTTTATATATGGATACAACTCTCGAACAAAATTATAGTGCTGGGAAGTGTTTTTCAGTCTTTTTGGTATGGCGTTATATATAAACCTTGCAATCACCTTGTTTTTCAAGAATTTATCGTTATTGTTTCTGTTTATCTCACACAGCATTTTATATGCAATTTCAAAATTATTTCTGTTAAAAAACTGCCAGTTATATTTTAAATGCAAGATTTCATCACTCTCAAGTGGGTTATCTATAATTTTAAAATTGTTATTCATAAAGCACAAAAACATTTCACCAAAATAACAACATAAATAGAAGTCTGTTTCGGCTTCTATCTTGATTTTATATCCAGTCAGCCAATCTTCCACAAAAATTTTATTGCCACGCTTTTTTGCTTTTACCCATCTTGTGAAACCAAGAGTTGTTAGATTAAGTGAAAAATAGCCTTTTATAAAATAATGAAATTTCAACTTTTTCAAGCAAGTTTTGGCATATTTTCTAACAAGTTCGCTATTTTGAAATTCTGTGAAGTTTGGTTTGTCAATGTCTAAAAACGCAACACCAAATTGTTTTTTTATTCTTCTTTTGTTTTCCTTTTGTGAAAGAGTTAACAAGCCAAGAGAAGAGTATTTTAATTCTGTTTTTGTAGCTTTTGTGATGTTTATGTTGATGTAATTAAAGGCTTTATCAAACTTTATATTTCCGTCTGTTTCAATAAAAAAATCACCAAAATCAAAAGATATATGATTTTTTTGTGAACTTACATAGTAGGAAGATTTTTTCTTATCTATTAGGATGTCTATCTTGTCATCCTTGCTTTGCATAATACTGCAAATATCATGTTTTACGCATAGTTTGACTTTTCCCTCCTCAAAAAATGCCTTTTTGCTGAAAATATTTTTTCTTTTTAAAATGAGAACATTATTACAATAAAAATCTATTTTCAATATATCTTCATTTTCATTTTTCAGGAGAAATGGCTGATTTGGCATACTGTATAAACTTAAACTTTTGTTTGAAAAGATAGCACAAAAAAGCCCCATGTTTTCGGGAGAAGAAATCTTGTTTATTTTTACATGATTAAAAAGCACTCCCCGTTTTACTGGAGCAAAAAATAACATCAAAAGCCCAGTCATAACAAAAAACGCAGAAAGCACAAAAAAGATTGTTGGCATAGCTGAATTATTGACAATTTTTTCTTTTTTATCTGCTTTATTTATTGATTATTATTTGTGAATAAATTTTTGTTTTGAATTTTGCTATATGTTTATACTGTAATGACTTCATTTTGTTAAGACACTAAGAACGCACCAAAAAGCAAATGAATATAAAATTAGAACTTTTATTAAACTGATGTTTTTAAAACCATTATTCCTGTTTAAAGTTATTATTTAATGTCTTTATTTCCCTTATGTTTTTTTGTGCGTTAAAAAATATTGAACTATGCTTAAGCAAAATTAACAAAAAAATGAGAACCAAGCGGGAAATCTTGGTTCTCAAGTAGACTAGTCTGTAAGCCGAGTTCTGTCGCGGACGGTCATCTATCTAGACACACTGTTGCCAATGTGTTCAAGCGATGTATATCGGAAGAGGTCGGGCAAACCTTTTGTTCTTCCTTATCTTGCACAAGGTGGGGTTTACATGGCATAAATTGTTTCCAACTTATCGGTGGTCTCTTGCACCACCTTTCCACCCTTACCACCAAACAATCTTGCGAAAAAATAGGAGGTAAGATTTGAAATTTTCAAAATCTAAAAACACAAAATTGTTTTAACTAGTGGCGGTTTATTTCTGTTGCACTTTCCTTGAAGTCGCCTTCACGAGATGTTATCTCGCACCCTGCCCTATTGTGCTCGGACTTTCCTAATTGCAAAGCAATTCGACCGTCTAACTAGCTACTGGTTATATTATATCACAAACACCAATTTATGGCAATACCCTTTTTGAAAGTTTTTTAAAATTTGTTAAATAAATTAAAGTATTACTAAAATTTTCATTATATAAAAAATGATATATAAAATGTTTTAAACATAAAAAAAGCCATGAGGCTTTTTTTAATTTATGTTTTAATATTATAATTTTGCATCTGCATTTTTTCTTAGTTTTTGAATTGGCAAACGTTTTTGAAGTTCATTGCCTGCTCTAACCATTCGAACATGACTGCTTTCCATTTCGTTTTCTATGTCATCAAGTGCTTTTACAGCAATACGTGCAGTCATTCTGTAATCTTCACGCTTTTCATCTTCAGTGCTTAAAAACATTTTTTCTGCTTGTCTTTTAATTCTTAAAATTGCTTGTTGTGTATCATAATAACTTGCAGCTGGAACTCTTCTGTAAAATTCTGCACACATTTTTGGTGATGTTGTGCCATCTAGAACTTTGCTTTGATGCTCTGGCAATTTTGCCCAATTTATTTTTGCACAAAAAGCCATTGAATCTCTAAAACTTCCATCTTCGAGAATTTGTGCATCTATTTGTTTTTTATCACTATCACTAAGGTAGTCGGAAACTTTTAATAAAAACTCTGCTTTTTGCTCTGGTGTTCCCAATTTGAAAACTGTTCCCCAAGCGCTTTTCCATTCTTGTTCACTGCCAGCAATTGAATTGAGTATTCTCTCAGTTAAGATTTGTGCCATATTCTTTTGCTCAATTGAAACAATTTTGTCATTCCTTGATGAAAATATTTTTGCTTCTGCTATTGCACCCTCAAGTGCTTGATTTTCTTTTTCTACTTGCATTTTTTACTCCCCCTAAAATACATTTTTATTATATCACAAAAAAAGGCTGTTTTCAAGGGGGTTTTTAAAGATTTACAAACAATTTTTGCTCTTTTACCTTTTTCCTTATTGTGTCCAACGCTTTTTTCTCTAATCTGGAAATATAGGACCTTGAAATGCCCATTTTTTTTGCTACTTCACGCTGAGTATATGCCACTGTTCCACCAATACCATAACGCATAACAAGAATTTTATATTCTCTTGCTGAAAGGGTATCTTTTATCAAACTTATCAGTTTTTCAGTTAGAATGTTGCTTTCCACTTGCTCCATGACATCTGGCTGAACATCAGCCACAATATCTGCAAGCATAACTTCGCTGTTATCGTTATCAGCTCCTAATGTTTCTTCAAGTGAAATAGTTCCTTGGTGCTTTTTCTGCATACGAAACAGCATCAAAATTTCATTTTCAATACATCTTGCCGCATAGGTTGAAAGTTGTGTTCCCTTATCTGGTGAATAAGAATTAATTGCTTTTATCAGTCCAATCGCCCCAACAGAAATCAAATCATCTGCATCTTTTGTGCTGTTGCTATATTTTTTCACAATGTGTGCAACCAGTCGAAGATTGTGGCTTATCAAAATCTTTTTTGCTTCCATGTCACCATTTTTATATTTTGCAATCTGTTCTTTTTCCTCTTCAGCTGACAAAGGCTTTGGAAAGTGAGATACATTGTCTACATAAGAAGAAAAAAGCATTATCTTATTCATAAAGGTAATAAAACTTTCAATTATCATAACCCCTCCCTTAATATATTAAAATATGAAAAGGGGAATATAATCTTGCTTGTCCATAGTAAAAAATTTTACGCAGTCTTATGGCTTTTAAATCGTTGATTTAGTTGATTTATAAAAATTTTATTTATTATAATTTATAATCATTAAAGTGTATAAACAATTAAAAACTAAACACCCAGTTTATCGGTTAACTTATTTTTGCTTTTAATGACATTTTTAATTGCAACAATGAGCATAATTATTCCTATGATGACAAGGAAAATGCCAAATATGATTTTTAAAACCTGTTCATCAAGTGAGTTTGCAAGAAAGGAAAAACCAATGGCTGACGCTATGGCTGGAAAAATTATGAAAAGAAAAGTTTTAAAATCGAGAAGTTTGTTTTTTGCGTGAATTATAAGCGCAATTATTCCAGTTGGAATAAACACAAGCAAATTAAGCCCCTGAGCCAAATGCTGACTGATTGACAAAAAGATTGTCAAGATTGGAATCAAAAGCGTTCCTCCTCCCATTCCCATTCCTCCAATCAAACCCCCAGCAAAACCCGCTAAAATTAAATAATACCACATATTCTTCCTCTTTTAATCTTTATTTGTTTTTTAAAACGCTTTAAAGCCATTGTTTAAAATGCTTATTTTTATTTTTTTTATTTCTAAAGTTTACATTTATATTTATTGGCTCTTTTCATTAAACACTAATAAATTTATCAAACTGCAATTCTAAAAGTTAAAAAATTGACTAGAAAAACATTCTTATTCCAACCAAAATAATTAGAACTGCAAAAATAAATTGAAGAGCCACATTAGAAAGTTTTTTAAGAAGCAATGCACCCAATATCCCGCCTATAACCGAACCTATTGCTAGCCATAAAAAATATTCCCAATTTATTGCTCCGCTGGAATAATAAACAATCACACTGGCAATACTTATGGGGAGCATTGTTAAAATTGCCGTTGCGTGCGCCTTTTGATTGCTAAGCCCCACAGCAAGCAAAATTGGAACACAAATCATGCCTCCACCACCGCCAAAAAAACCATTGACAGCACCAATCAATGTTCCCGCCAGCAAAAGAATAAAAACTTTTAAAGCTCTTTGTTTTTTCTGTGTATCCATATTAAAATTATTTGCGTTTTTAAAAAAAATACGCACCAAAATTCTTGCTTTTTTCGGCATTTTATATTATAATTGAAAAAGATATTTTCTAAAAGGTGTTAAGATGACAAAAACTAAAATTTTATTTACAAAAATTATATTCTCAATTTTAATTATTTTTTCATTTTTACTTCTGCAAACTGGAGTATATTTTAGCAATTCACCATATCAGGCTTTGACACAACAATCAAGTGTTGTGGCTCTTTCTTCGCCTAATTATAACTATGAAGATTTAACTGACAGCTTAAGTAACCCTTCTTTTGACGATTATTCTCCTGGTTCTGGAACAAGTTCAGACAGTAACTATACTGGTAACACGCAAATCAAGGTTCCAACAAGTTGGACTGCTGACGGAAACAAAGACAGCAGCATTAAAATGGGTGTTATCAACATTGAACAAGACGCTTTTAAAGACAACTATTCTAACTATGGTTTGAAAATAACCAACTCTCCTGCCTTAAGTTCAATGAAAGAAAATAAAAATGGTGAAATTGATGTTTTGATGATAAATTCTGAAAGTGAGAGAATCTATGGCTACACAAGTTCTTCAATTGACCTTCATGCAAACAGTTTTTATAAGCTTTCGGTTCGTTTTTACACAGGCAACAATTTATCAAGTTCAAGCATCACAGACAACCCAACAGCATCTGTTGTCCTTATGGGAGATGACTTCACAGGACTAACTGAGGCTGCACTTTTGGGATATCAAAGCGATGGGAATTGGGCAACTGCAACTTTTTATATCGCAACAAACCAATGTGATTCAACAAGTGTGCAAGTTGGAGTTTATCTTGGAAGCCCCGCATGGAATAATGTTTCGCAGAATGCATCTGCTGGATACGTTTTCTTTGATGATGTAACACTTATAAAATATTCAAAGCAAGATTATGACAATCAAAACAAAGCAAGCATTTCAAGTCAATATATTTTCTCAAGTGTTATTGACCTTACCTATTCAAATATCACAAGTGGTGCTGGCTTTGTTGAAGGTGGAGAGTTTGACAATCTTTCCAACTGGAAAGTAAACACTGAAGGAAGTTCAACTGTTCAAGTTATCAATGCAAACACAAGTTTTAACAGCAATGTTGACCCTTCGTATACAAACAGAATTACAAGCAATCAAAATGTTCTTATTGTATATAATGCTGCAAATCGTGACGGTTCATCAACAGGAACAGTGGCATCAAGTGATATTCTCATAAAGCGCAACACATCGTATAGAATCAGTTTTTGGGCAAAAACAAATGCAAGTTCAATGGTGGCAGAAATTGAAGCAACAGATAAAATAAATGGTAACACATATGACGCAGTTAGCATCACCACACCATCTTCAAAGAGCAACAGTCTTACAAATGATTGGCACGAATATGTTTTCTATGTGACAGGCAATTCACTTTATGATGCAAATGTTCAAATTACTTTGGGACTTACAAGTTCAAACAATCTTGATGCAGAATATATTTTCTTTGACAACATAACAAGTCAACAAATTTCAACAGACGATATTGACAGTGCATCTAACACCGAAGCAACAACAGCAACTTTGAGCCTTTCAGCAAGTTCAAGTTCTACTCTTGCAAATGGAAACTTTAACTCGGTTACAAGAAGCGATATTGATGTTACCTATCCTCTTGAGCCAAGTGACTGGACTTATGAAGGAATCACAAGCACAAGTAATATTCACGGAGTTATCAACTTAAAGAGTGAATATTTTAACGAAACAAAATCAAACTTTGGAAACCCACAAAACAAGCCAGCATCATCTTTTATCAATTCAAGTCTTGATGTAAGCAACAACGCTTTGATGCTTTATAACAGCAGTCTTTCAAACCAAACCTATTCAACAAGTTCCACCCTTACAGCAAGCGCAAGCACATGCTATTTGCTTAACCTGCAAGTGTTTACAGACATCATCTCAGGAAACGGTGGAGTTAACATTGTTGTTACAAATTCAGATGATGTTGTGATTGCAGAACTTCTTGACCAAAACACAAACGGAAAATGGCAAAACTATCAAATTTATATCAACAACTATTCAACATCTCAAACACTCACTATTTCAATTTCATTTGGTCGTGAAAACAGTTCCGTTAGTGGCTGGGCATATTTTGACAACATAAGTTTTGAAAGTTTTGACGGCGAACTTGCTGATGTAACACAAAGTGGCACAACAAAAATATTTGACCTTGTTTCTAAAACAAACGACAATTCAACAACAATGTATTCAGACGGATTTGATTATTACAGCACAGACTATTCAAACGCAGACTATCGCCTTAATGATCCACTTTATTTCACTGGTGAAGTTAAGGCAGAAATGACAAATGAAGAAGATGACACTACAACAACTCTTGATGACACAACCTTGAATGGTGTTGTTAACTTTGATAACATTGACAAAGTTCTTGGTAGCAACAGAGTTTGTGAGGACATCAACAACAGTTTCTTGATGATATACTCACCTAGTGACACATATTACGCCTTCACAAACGACTTAACCATTTCTTTGGAGGAAAGTTCATATTACAGAGTTAGCGTAAAAGTTAAAACAGTTGGACTTTCTCAAAACACTAAAAACCAACAGATAATTGATGACGAAATCGTTCCTTTTGGTGCAAGCATCATTTTAAGTGGCATTGAACAAAGTTTTACAGGAATTAACA
>CALWKH010000039.1 GCA_944381195.1 uncultured Clostridia bacterium | reverse complement strand
TTTTCCCGTCATTATTTGTTCCCCAGACACGCCGGCCCGGCTCGGGATAAACAAACTGGGGATATTGTATATCCTAATACCACTTAGTGCGGTCTGCCACTTCTACCTGTTTTTTCCCTTCCTTATCCTTTTTAATTATTTTTCTATATAAAAACATCGCTTTTGTTGTGCCTTTTTTTGATTGCATTTTTCACTTTTGATACTTCACTTTGCCTAATTTGATATTTTTTCTTTTCAGCGTTTAACAGTTCAACTGCCTTAGCATCTGAGTTTATCCCCCTAGAACGCCTTACATCAATCGGCACAAACATCATTGGATTATCTCGTAAAGATTTCAACTGTTTTTTTACGGCAGATTTGATAAAATCACTGCAATCTTCACTGAGTTTCAAAATGTCATCTGTCGAATAACCCATGATGTATGCAGTGTAAACAATAATAGCAATGTGAAAGATGTTGGTTCCCAAAGCACCATCTTTAACGGTATTAACAAAGATGATGTTTTGTCCAGTGATTTCATGCTCCCACTTATCATGACTGGAACTATTACCCTCTACGAATTTACGAAAGCCAACCTTTGACGCCAGTTTTTGAATTTCCTTGTTTGATTTAGCCACCGCACAAACTCCTCATAAACTATATGTTTTCATCATTGTTAAAATCATCATCTGCTTGCTTGGTTTCTTGCTGCTCAATTTCTGCGTCTAATATTTCAGTCTCCCTTTCGCCTTCCAATTCTTCATTAAAATTGTTTTCCGTTCCGCTTACAACATTCTCGCCCGACACATCTTGTTCATCTTCCGCAAAATTTTCATTTTGCTCGCTCAAAATTTCCGCTTGCTCGCCCGTTTCTGCTGAAAGGTCGGCATTTGCAAGCTCGGCATTTTTGGCAACAATCACGCCTTCAACCTCTTCTTCAACCTTTTTCACTTCCTCAGCCACTTTTTCAACATCAACATTTTCGTCAACAGAGTCAATCACTGCAACAGAAGCAATTTTTGAGTTTCCTTTAAGTTTCATCATCTTAACACCCATTGCAGTTCTTGAAAGTAGGCGAAGCGCACCACTGCTCACGCGAATGGTAACACCATTATCAGCAATGATGATGATGTCCTCGCCTTTCACAAGTTGTTTAAGCGCAACCACCATGCCCGTTTTTTCGTTCAAAGCACCAGCACTGACACCCATTCCACCACGAGTTTGTTTGCGATAGTCCTCAACTTTAACACGCTTGCCAAATCCATTTTCGGTAATGGTAAGCATTTCACTGCCCTCTTTCACAACACACATATCAACAAGTTTTGCGCCGTCAGAAAGTTTCATTGCACGCACACCACGGCTTGCTCTTCCACTTGGGCGAATTCCCAATTCACTGAAACGAATGCACTTGCCAGCAGAAGACGCAACCAAAATATCGTCATCGCCGTCGCTTTGTGCAACCGAGATAAGTTCATCACCCTCGTCAAGCACAATTGCCTTTTTACCAACTTGACGAATGTTCTCAAACTCACTCATTGGGGTTTTCTTGATAAGTCCGTTCTTGGTTGCAAGCACCAAAAAGCCATTTTCAATGTCGCTTTTGGCAATAACCGCTTGCACTCTTTCATCTTGCTCAATTTGAATCAGGTTCACAACTGCACGGCCTTTGCTTGACTTGCTTGCCTCTGGAATTTCATAGGTTTTAAGGGTGTAAACCTTGCCATAGTTTGTAAAGAACATCAAGGTGTCGTGGGTGTTTGCAACAAACACTCTGTCCACAAAGTCGGTGTCTTTTGTTTTGTGAGATGAAACACCAATTCCCCCACGGTGTTGCAAGTGATATTCACTCAGTGCCATGCGTTTAACATAGCCTTGGTTGGTCATGGTAACAACCATATCTTCACGAGCAATCAAATCTTCAAGGTCAATGCTTCCAACATCGCCCGAAATTGCAGTCTGCCTTGGAGTTGCATATTTTTCCTTGATTTCGGTCAGTTCTTTTGCAATGATTGCAAGCACTTTGTTTGGGTTATCAATAATGCTTTGCATTTCAGCGCAGAACTTTTGAAGCTCTTCAAGTTCTTCATTAAGTTTATAAACTTCCAGCGAGGTCAAGCGAACAAGACGCATATCAAGAATTGCATTTGCTTGTTTTTCTGTTATCTCCAAACTTTGCATCAATTTTTCAAGCGCTTCTTGACGCTCTTTGCTTTGACGAATGATTTTAACCACAGCGTCAATGCTTGAAAGCGCCTTAACAAGCCCTTCCACAATATGCTCACGCTCTTTTGCCTTTTGCAAATCGAACATTGTTCGGCGCAAAATCACCTGTTTTTGATGTTCAAGATAGTAATATAAAATTTCTTTAAGATTTAAAATCTTTGGCTCGCCGTTCACAAGTGCCAAAAGGGTAATTCCCGCACTTGTTTGCAGTTGGCTGTGCTTATAAAGAAGGTTCAAAACAACCTGTGGGTTTGCCTCTTTTTTGATGTCCACAACAATTCGCATACCCTCACGGTCACTTTCTTCACGAATGTCTGAGATTCCGTCAATGCGTTTATCTTTCACAAGCCCAGCCATTTGCTGAATTAAAAGTGCCTTGTTCACTTGATGAGGAATTTCGGTTATCACAATGTGAAAACGCCCTTTTTCGTCCTCTTCAATTTCACACTTTCCACGAACAACAACCTTTCCGTGCCCTGTCTTATATGCCTGACGAATTCCCATGCGCCCCATGATGATTCCGCCTGTTGGATAATCTGGTGCCTTTATATAGTCCATAAGTTCATCAACAGTGATATCTGGGTTGTTGATAAGAGCAATAACGCCGTCTATAACCTCGCCAAGATTGTGGGTTGGAATGCTTGTTGCCATTCCAACAGCAATTCCGTCTGCTCCGTTAACAAGAAGGTTTGGAAAACGACTTGGAAGAACAATTGGTTGCATCAAGGTATCGTCAAAGTTAGGTCCAAAATCAACACTGTCCTTATCAATATCTCTCAGCATTTCACCAGCAATTTTTGAAAGTCTTGCCTCGGTATACCTCATTGCAGCAGGTGGGTCGCCGTCAACCGAACCAAAGTTTCCGTGTCCGTCAACAAGTGGCGCTTTAAGAGTGAAATCTTGCGCAAAACGCACAAGTGCCTCATACACCGCAATGTCTCCGTGTGGGTGATAGTTACCAAGAACATTACCAACAATTCTTGCACACTTGCGATATGGTTTATCATTAAAAAGATTAAGTTCACTCATTGCATACAAAATTCTTCGATGAACAGGTTTAAGTCCGTCACGCACATCAGGAATTGCACGAGACACATTCACCGCCATTGCATATGCAATAAAACTCTTCTTCATTTCATCAATAACAGGAACTTTGATAATCTGGCTTTCCTTGTCCATTATTGTTTCGTTTTCTTCCATTTTTCTTCTCCTTTGGATTATGCGCCAAATTCCTTGTCTGGCTTAACTTTTTTTGATTGCTCCGTTGTTTCAGCAATTTTTCCAACTTTCCCCAAATCTTTTGCTTTTAGATAAGATTGTTTTTCTTGCAAAAGTGCATTTCTTTCCACCGATATGGTCGGCGAGCAAGAACTTGTGTCATATTTGCCACGCATTTTTTTATGAGCAAAATATATTTCAGGTGTAAGAGGAAAAGAAACTCTGTTTGCATTTTGAAACACTGGAATTGTTGGGTCGATTTCACCGTTTTTTATCTTTTGCTCATATCTTTCTTTTTTAAGTAACTGTTCATACATTGTTGGCGATTTTGTCTCAGTGTTACTCATGTCTTTTTCAAAATAAAACTCATAGTCTGGCTGTTTTTTGGTTTTACCACTTCTATATTCCTCAACCTGCCTACCTGCTTCTTCAATTTTTTTTAAAAATTGTTTTTTGTCCATTACGACATTTTCCCTATCTTTTTTATCTTCAAACATACAGAATCTCCCTCGAACAAAACATAAAACACACTAAATCAAAAAGATTTTTCTCGAAATTCTCTAAGCCTTGATTTTGTGTTTTTTCTTTTCAAAGACCATAAAGGTCAGCCTGCTTGCTGGTTGCCTTCATTTTTACAGACTCTTTTTTCTTCTGCAAACTTTTTGGCAATACAAGGTTTTCGCCATTTTTTCTTGTCTTAATTTCTTCAACAATGCCTGCTGTTTCGCATTTGCTTTTTGCTTTTTCCAAATCACAAGACGCATTTTTCTTTAATGCCTTTTCTTCTGGCGTTAAGCCCTGTTTTTCGTCAAATAAACTTTTCATAATAATTTCTTTTTAATAACAAATTTTGAAATAACAATTTTTTAAAAATAACAAATTTAAAAACAGTTACACATCAAGTTCCTTAACAAGCCCCGCATTTTGCTCAATGAATTCACGCCTCAGTTCTGGACAATCTCCCATAAGAAGATTAAAAATCTTATCCGCTTCAAAAGCGTCTTCCATAGTAACTTGCAAAAGTGTTCTTGTTGCTGGGTCCATGGTGGTGGTCCAAAGTTGCTCGGCGTTCATTTCTCCAAGCCCTTTATATCTTTGAATTTCAATGCCCTTGCGCCCAAATTCATTAAGATAACTTTCAAGTTCAGCATCGCTGTAAAAATACCTTACCACACCACTTCTTGTAACCTTATAAAGCGGTGGCTGTGCAATATAGATGTGTCCGTGCTCTATAAGTGGACGCATAAAGCGGAAAAAGAAGGTCAGCATCAAAATGCGAATGTGGCTTCCGTCAACATCAGCATCGGTCATGCAGATAATTCGGTCATACCTAAGTTTGCTTTCGTCAAACTCTTCACTGATTCCACAACCAAAAGCGGTAATCATGGTCTTTATCTCTTGATTTTCCAAAATTCGGTGAAGCCTTGCCTTCTCCACATTCAAAATCTTTCCACGAAGTGGCAAAATTGCCTGAAACTTTCTGTCTCTGCCCTGTTTTGCTGTTCCTCCTGCACTGTCTCCCTCAACCAAAAAGATTTCACATTCCTTTGCGTCTTTTGAGGTGCAGTCTGCAAGTTTTCCAGGAAGGGTGTTTGTCTCCAAAACACCTTTTCGTCTTGTCAGTTCCCTTGCGCTTCTTGCAGCATCTCTTGCTCGCTGTGCGGTAACACACTTTAAAACAAGTTCTTTTGCAGGGGTTGGGTTTTCCTCCAAAAATGCACCAAACTCGTCTTGCATAACCTTTTCAACAAAAGGTCGCATTTCACTGTTACCAAGTTTGGTTTTTGTCTGCCCTTCAAACTGTGGCTCGGTGAGTTTAACGCTTATGATTGCACAAATGCCTTCACGCACATCTTCGCCCGAAAGTTTTTCATTTTCCTTCAAAATTTTGTTTTTCACACCATAGTCGTTAATAATCTTTGTAAGTGCGTTTTTAAAACCATTAATATGCGTTCCACCCTCTTCGGTGTTGATGTTGTTTGCATATGCGTGGATAATTTCACTATATCCGTCATTATATTGAAAGCAAATTTCCGCCTGCATATTGTCCTTTTGCTTGCAGATATAAATCGGCTTTTCAAACAGAACCTCTCTACCCTTGTTTAAAAACTCAACAAACTCAACAATTCCACCTTCAAAATGAAAGATGTCTTTCTTCTCCTGTCCCTCTCGCTCATCTTCCACCGAAATGGTAAGCCCACGATTTAAAAATGCAATTTCTTTAAATCTTGTTTTAAGACTTTCATAGTTAAAATCAACCGTTTCAAAAATCTCTGGGTCAGGCACAAAGGTAACTTTGGTTCCAGTTTCCTTTGTGCTTCCAACAATTGAAAGTGGGTTGATTGGATTTCCACGAACATAGTCCTGATGATAGATGTTTCCGTTTTGCTTTACCTCAACTTCCAGCCTTGTTGAAAGTGCGTTAACAACACTAAGCCCCACACCATGAAGCCCACCAGAAATTTTATATCCACTTCCGCCAAACTTTCCACCAGCGTGAAGTTTTGTTAAAACAACCTCAACTGCGCTTTTCTTTTCAGTCTTGTGCATTCCTGTTGGAATTCCACGCCCGTTATCTGTAACCGAACAACCGCCATCACTGTGCAGAACAACCTCAATTCTGTTACAATATCCCGCCAAAACCTCGTCAATACTGTTGTCAACAATTTCAATAATTAAGTGTTGCAGACCTCTTTCATCAGTTGAGCCAATATACATTCCAGGGCGTTTTCTAACAGGGTCAAGCCCTTCTAGAACCTGAATTGCATCTTCATCATAACTTCTTTCATTTGCCATATTATTTAACCTCTTCAAATTACACCTATATTGTATCACAAATAAAAAAATTTCACAAACAAAATTTCAAAAATATTGCCTTAAAAATGCCCAAATTAAGTCTTTTTTTGCTGTTTTAACAAAAATCTTAACCCATTAAAGCAAAATTTCATCACAAAGCCAAAAATTGCACTTTTGACACATAAAATTTTGGCGTAAAACTTAAATTACACAATGCTTTTCACTGCTAATAAAGATATTCATTGCTCTATTTGCGATTTCAATAAAACTTTTTAAAATCAAACTTATCACAATAACACATCACAAATAAACATCAAACTTTCAAATCTTTCAAACCTCATTTTTCTATAAGCCAAAAATTGCACTTTTTATGTGTAAATTTCCAGTAAAAAACTCGCATTACACAATGCTTTTTCCGTTTTAAAAATATTTTTTATGCCAGTTTTGTGTTAATTGATAAGACTTTTCAAAACAATTTTCTACATTTCACACAAAAATGCCCTTATAAACAGAAAATCAATTTTTCAGCATGAATTATTTTCCTTTAAGCCAAAAAAGAGAAATCACAAATTCCTACTTTCACTTGTTCTAAACTCATTATGCATTTTATTTTTAAGCAGGTAGAGAGCACTTTTATTTTCAATTTTAGCGCCCTGCGAATCAAGAAATTTTGAAGTTGCGTCCATGTTTGTAAACATATATTTATTAAACCTATATTTCTCCTCATCTTCTTTTGAAATTTCACCATACGCAATTTTATCTTTCACCTTTTCATCACAGAACAAAACAATGTCCTTCATTGCAGAAATAATCTTTGGAATATCTGTTTCTTCTAAGTTTGCCTCAATTTTGTTTTTGTCTTTAAAAAAGCAGGATATATAGTTTGAAAAAAGTTCATCCATCTTGTTTGCGTCCTGCATTTCACAGCGCAAACTTTTCATTCCCTTGATGTGTTGAACCTTCCACTCCTCATCACAGGCAATGTTAAACATTGAAGCAATAAAAGGAAGAGTGCCATAGTCCCTTTCATAGACAATATTGTTTCTATCTAAATCATCAAAAACGCCACATTTTTCAGCAATCTCACTTGCCCAGCCCTCCACAATTGCCTCTTCTTTAAGGTGAGAGGTATAACTGTTATAAACAGGCACCAAACCAACTCCGCCAAAGTCCAATAAGTCCGTGACAAAAACACTTTCAATATCTGCACCATTTTGAAGAAAAACGAAATCATCAAGTTCAAGTTCTTTAAAAGAATAAAGTGGCATGGTGTCTATTTTATTAAGACTACTTGCAACATCAAAGTCAATTGCGTCATCAAAATTAGCATCAAAATTTTCAAACTCTATTCTGCCCATTTCACAATAAGCAAGTGCGTGCAAAAGTTCATGAATAAAACTCTCTCTTTTCACTGCTTTGATATAATTATCATAATACCTCAAAGGCATATGTTGATTTGTGTGAATAAAGAGATAGTCCTCATTTGTTCCAATCTTGTTTTTCTCCAATTTTAAGTGTTTGATGATATCACCGCTTATCTGCGATGTTTCAATTTTGTCAAGATTTGCGCTGTCACCAAACCTCATAAAGAAATTGATGTTTCCCTTTTCCATTGACTTAATTTTTTGATTAAGCGCTTTTTCTTCACCAATTCTGTTTGACATTCTTTCAAGTTCATATCTTCCAAGAAAAACAGAGCGCTGAAAATCAATTCCAAAACTTGTTTCATATGGTCTTCTGTTTGTAAAATCACTCCAAGTTGGGTCCGCCATTTTTGGCGAAAACTTTGCGTTTGTTTTGTTAAGCCTGTCCAAAATCATTCTATCCATTTCAGGCATAATGGCAGTAATCTCGCCATAGACAGATTTAACAAAGGGATAAAGTGAAGAAAATTTTCTTCTCAAAACAATTTCATTTTTGAAAAAATCAAATTCCTCTTTTGTCATAGTTTGTTCCATAAAAAAATCCTTTTAAAATCTTACCTCTTCACCCCATTTTTTCCTTTTTTAAAAAACTAAAATAAACATTTCCCGCAAATTTTTCCAGAATTTTTTCCCAGAAATTTTTCAGCAATTTTAAATTTTTTTATATTAAAAATTCCACATTAAAATTTTATATAAAAATACGCACTTTTTAATTTTAAGCATTTTTATTTTTGTTTTTAAGTCTCAAAACTATGAGTATTTTTATTGTATTAGCCTCAAATTCTAAAATTTTAATTTTATCAATTTCACATATAAACATTTCTATTTTTTTGCTAAAAAATTATACATTTAAAATTAAGCATAAGTTGATTGTTTCACATAAAAACTCACTCTTTTTATTTTTTAAATATCAAAAATTTAAGCGTTTTCTTTTTTGTTTTTTAAGTTTCAAAGTTTAATTTTTTATTTTGTTAAATTGACAAATAACAAATTAAATTAAAGCGAATTTTCGCCCATAAAGGTGACTTTTCCACCGCTTACCTCAAACAAACTGCATTGCACGCCCGTTATTACATCAGTTGAAGAAATCAGACACTGAATATCTTTAATTCTCTCCAACAGTTTAGTTCTTCTAAACTCGTCAAGTTCGCTGAAAACATCATCTAAAAGCAAAACGGGATAGTCGCCATATTCCTCTTTCAAAATTTCAAGTTCGGCAAGCTTAAGCGAAAGTGACGCCGTTCGCTGTTGCCCCTGGCTTGCGCATTTGCGTGCATCTTGCCCGCCAAGTTTAAGCGAAAAATCATCACTTTGAACACCAAAGGTGGTATATCCCAAAATCTTGTCCTTTTCAAAACTGCTTTCAAGTTCCAAAAGATACTGTTCTTGAAGTTTTTTGGTGTCATCTTCTGTTAAACACGCATTTTCCGTGTTTACATTTTCTATTTTCACATTTTCAAGATGTGCCTTTTTCTGCATATTTTCTGCACCGCCTTGCACAATTTCAGCATTGCTAATCATATCAGCACTTTGCAATTTTTCATCATTACTATTGGCGTTTTCAGTGCCGCCTTGCACAATTTCATTATTTCTTTGCACATTTTCAGCACCACCCTGCGATGTCAAACCAATTTGCAGATTTTCAGTATTACTTTGTGCATTCATAACACCGCTATTTTGCAACTTTTCAAAATTACTATTCGCATTTACATCACAATTTCGTGTATTTTCATCGTTGCCATTCACAGTCGTAACAGCACTGTTTGACAATTTTTCAGCACTAACAATTGTCTCATCACCTTGCATATTTTCAGCACCACTTTCTTTAAAAGTCTCTGCGTCAATCATATTGTCATCATTTTCACAAGAGGTTTTTTTCAGTTTCAAAGGCGACTGATAAAAAACTTGCAAAACCTCTCCGCCAGAAAGGTCCTTGTTGATGTCTTTCACAAGAGCAGATAACTTTTCACAAAACCGTTTTCTTGCAATAAAAATCTTAGTCCCAAACTTTGCAAGTTGTTCATCCCAAACTTCAAGTT
>CALWKH010000038.1 GCA_944381195.1 uncultured Clostridia bacterium | reverse complement strand
TTATGGTAAGGTCGCCAAGAATTTGCATAAAGCCACTTGTTGTGTCCCCACAGAAATCTGCAAGCGTTTTATTCCCAATTTGTTTCATTATGCTGTCTGGGTTATCCATGATGTCTCCAATGGTAAGGCTTGCAAGACCACCAAGAAGGGTGTTGGTGCTGTCTATACCAAGGTCGGCAAGTGTAACATCTTTAATGGTGTCAAGCACAATGGTGCTATCGCTGATGATTTGTTCAAGTGTTAAGTTTGCAAGTCCGCCAAGCAGTTTATCACTTGCGCTGATTCCCGCAATTTCGCCAAGGGTGATTGTGTTGATTGATGTCATAATGCTGTTTGGGTCTTCCAAAATTTCGCCAACACTGAGTTCGCCAAGACTATTTAAAAATTCAGGAAGTTCAATCATATCACTTAAGTGCAAATCTTTCAGTCCGTCAGCAATTCCGTCAACAGTTCCATCAATAATTTGCTCAAGAGTTAAGTCTTGAATGGAATACAGAAGAATGTCCACGGTTGAACTTTGCGCAAAAAGTTCTGCAACTTTTATGTCGTTTTGTAAAATTTGAGAGTTTGCTCTGTCAAGAACATAACTGTTGCCAGAAATTGTGAAATTGTTGTTTATGTCTATATCGCAAACTGTTATAAGATATTCAAGTGATGTAATCTGCGAATTTGTTTCATCAAAAATTATGCTGTATTCAACATCGTTTAAAGTGAATTTATTTCCTATGATTTTGCAAACTTCTTCATAATAAATAAGTCGAGAATTTTCGTTGTCTATTTCATATATAACATCATCAAGGGTGAATTGATTGTTTGAAATTAACACTTGCGGAGACAAAGATTCGCCACTTTCGTTCAAAATTTCGTCTTGTGAGATTTGATAGGTTATTCCATCAATAACAAAGGTGCTATCACTTATAGAAATAAATTTTTCTTGCTCAACATTGCTGTTTGTGCTATCTATGATATAGTTGTTATCGCCAATGGTAAAAGTGTTTGAGGTAATACTCATATTTGCTTTTGTTTGAATGGTGCTTTCAATAACATAATATTCATTTCCGCCAATAGTAAATGTATCATAGTAATAGATTTGTTCTGGAACGGCAATAATTTCACCAATGGTTCTTTCCAAAAGATAATCTGGCGCATTTTGAATTGTCTGCGTTCTAAATTCTTCTGTTGTGAGAATAGGGAAGGAAGAAAGGTCAAGGTCCAAAAGGTCCAAAATGGCACCAATTTGCATGTTTTGCGTGAGTTCTTCAAAGGTGATTTTTCCAACAAACGCATCTAAAAGAGCATCATAGCGTGCATCGTCAAAAGGAATTGCGTCAATTCCAACAAGTTCCAAAACAGACTGAACAGTTACATTATCAAAAAGTTCTTGTGTGTTAATGTCCCTTATGCTTGTGTTAAGAAGGGTTCCAAACTTTTCTTCGTAGTTTTCGTCTTCTTCAATGCTGTCTGGAATGATGTTAAGTCCAAGTGCAGTTTGTGCAAAGCCAATGGTAAGCTTGTCTCCACTTAAGTAGTTTGGCAAAACAGTATTTAAGGCTTGGTCAATGGTCAAATTTTTTAATGACCTCAATGTTGCATTATATGAGATAACAATTGTTCCTCCGCTGTATGACAAAGTCGTTCTGCTTTGATTTAAAACAAAATTTTCGCCATTTAGATTAAAACTGTTGTTTTCAATCAAAACTGGGGAAGATAGAGAATAGCCGTTTATATCTAGAACTTCATTTTTTGTAAAGTCAATTTGATAAGATGTTCCACTGTATGTAAAGGTTGGGTTTGGAGTAACATCAAAGATTGCGTCATTAAACAGTGGATAATCATAAGAAGAAAAATCAACATTTGCAAGGTCCAATATTGAACCAATGGTAATCTTTTTATAAAGTTCTGGCAAAATCCCGTCAATGAAATCTTGCAGGTTGTTGGCTATGTCTTGCAAGCGAAAATCTCCAACTGATTGTGCGTTTCCATCATTAACATCGCTGACAACAATTTGAATGTCATAAAGTCCGTCAATTGTTAAACCAATGTTTTTTTCAATGAACTCTTCAAGGTCAAAACCAAGTTTTGTTTTGGCGTCACTGACCGTCATTTCGGTATAACCGTCTTTATATTCAATCAAAGCAGCAACAACTTCCTGCACTGTTTTGTTGTTGGTGTCAACAGGCAAAAAACTTGTGTCAAGACCAAGCGTGCCAGTTATATCATCAACCTTAACACAGTAATAGACATATGATAAAGCCACGCCAAAGCCAAAAATCAAAACAAACAAAGAGGTGAGAAGTCCCATGAAAAATGGAAAAACTCCTCCACGCTTTTTATATTTTATAACTCTGCCTTTTCTGTCTGTTTGCGGATATAATTCAGCGGGTGGTGCTTGATAATATGCAGGATTTGGCTGATAATATGGACCATTTGGCAGAGGTGCACCGTTACCGTTTTGATAAGGTTGTGCATTTTGATAGTTAAAATTATTTTGCGCATAAAACTCTTGATTTTGATATTCAGGTGGAACATATGTCATGTTTTGTGCATTTTGCTCTTGGTTGTTTTTATTTTTACTCATTGATTCCTCCAAACTTATTTTTGGATAAAAATTTCTTTTTATACTTTATAATATATCTAAAATCATTCAAAAAAGCAAGCAATTATAACACTTAAAAAAAGAAAAGTGAAATTTTAATCAAAATTTCACTTCATTTGTTTTTTCTAGTTTTTATCACTCACAACTTCCACAAAGAAATTGCTTTCAATCTGTGGGGCAAAATTGATTTTTGCGTTAAACTTTCCAAGCATTTTTATGTTTTCAATTTGAATTTTTCTTTTGTCAATGTCAAAGCCCAGTTCTTTGAATTTGTCGCCAATTTCCTTGCTGGTAACTGCACCAAACAACTTGCCGTTTTCACCAACTTTAACAAGAAAAACAAGATTCATCCCCTTGATTTTTTCCGCCAACTCTCTATAAGCGTTAAGTTCCTCTTGTTTGTGAAACTCTTTTGCGATTTGTGCTTGTTTTGCCACATTTGTGTTAACACTGTTTGCAACTTGTGCCATTTTTTTCTTTAACAGAAAATTTCTTCCATATCCGTCACTAACAGTAACCAGTTCGCCCTTTTTTCCAACGCCTTTTACATCACAAAGCAAAATAACTTGCATAATTTTTTCCTCCAACTTGTCTTATAATACAAAATTTTTTGAATAAAGTCAATAATTCTGCTAAAAATAAAATTTAATGGAGGGAAAAAATGGACATAAAATGCAGAAGAACCACCTGTGTTTATAATAAAGGTCAAACTTGTTTTGCCAGCAAGGTGGACATAACAAAGGGCACGGTGTGCAACACTTTTGAAAAAGACCGAGAAAAAGAAGAGGAAAATCTAGATTTCAGCAAGCGAATTTTTGAGAGTGCACCAGATTTTGCCAATTCCAGACATATCAAAAATGTTGTGCTAAAATGCAATGCGCAAAGTTGTCTTTTTAACAAAGAGTGTCATTGCAGGGCAAATGGAATCACCGTCATTGATGAAGATGACAAGGCAAAATGCGGAAGTTACATTTGGGACTTATAGCGTTTTTTATAATCAATCTAAATGTGGTTGATAAAACCTTGAAAATAAAAGCACAGGTTCAAATGTTTGTAAAAAATACTTTCAAAGTTTATTTCAATAAAAAAATTATAGAAATAAAAAAGAAAGACTTTTTAACCTTATGGTTACAATATGTTCTCTCTTTTTTATTTGTTGTCTGTTTAATCAAACAACATCTTTTTGTTTTCCTATTTTAATTTTGTAAAATCAATCAATTCAACATCTTTCCAAACATTTTCTTTTAATGCCTCTTTAAGCGCAGAAAGTTCACTTTCACGGGCAAGATAGTTTGTCTGCGAAATTGTATATTCATCAATATAGCCAGCAGTAGACATAAGTTCTGCTGTGATGTTTTTGTCTTTAAGTTCATGGGCAATTTGTTTAAGAACATCAAAATTTCCATGATTTTCATGAAATTCATCAATGTAAAGGTCTGTTGTTTTTAGCCCTTTTTCTCTTGCAAGATTAACCGTATGCGCTGTCATTGAGCGAACGGGAAGTTGATATTTTTCTGCAAGTTCCAAATATGCACGATAAACCTCTGGGGCAGAATAAAAATAGTGATGAAAGTCAAGGTGAGAAGGGGTGACGCCATAGTCATAGAATTTCTGAATTTGTAAGTCAAGTTCTTTTTTGACATCTTCATATCTAGCGAAAAAAGGCATTGAGCACATATAGCGAAAATTTCCGTCTTTTTCAATCAAACTTGGCACATTTTCACAAAGCGGAGTTCCATGTGTGATGTTCAAATGCACACCAACATTTTTTAAACCTTGCTTTTTAACTTGCTCTAATGCATCAAGTGTATATTTTGCATTCATAAACATTGACGCACTGGTGATAAAGCCCTCTTTAAGCCCCTCAAAAATTCCCTTGTTTATGCTTTGTGAAAGCCCCAAATCTTCTGCGTTTATAATAAGTTTCATAATAAATTCCTTTTATTAAGATAAGATTAAACAAGATAAGTTTAAACCAAATGAAAAAATAAAACAATCAAATTTTTCAAATTTTCTTAAAATAAAATAAAATAAAAAAGAAGTTACTCATATAACTTCTTATTTCTTTGCTTGTTGTGCATCGCTTAAAAGTTTTGCAAGTTTTGATTTTTTACTGCTTGCAGTGTTTTTATGATACACATTGTCAAGTCTTGCGCGGTCAATAAGGCTGAAAAGTTCATTAAGTTTGGTTTGCGCAGCATCAAAATCACCCTTTGCAATCTCTGCTTTAAATTTTTTAACTTCGGTTGCAATGCGGCTTTTCTTTGACTTGTTTGCTTGGTGAGCAATTTCGTTTGTTATAATTCTCTTTTTTTGCGATTTAATATTTGCCACTTGTTTCCTCTCCTTATAAAATTATAGCACAATTTTAGCATATTTTTTTTGCTAAATCAAGAGATATTTACCATTTTTTTGGAAATAATCAAAAATATGAGCGAAATATTAAGAAATTTTGTTTCCGATTTAATTGACGAAAGATTTAGTGTCGCAAAAGGAGTTAATGACGGAAAACTTACCAAAAATGGAAAATATGGAACAAAAAAATTTGAATATGAGATAAAAACGCAAAAAGAGGCAAAACTTTTGCAAAAAGAAATAGGGCACTATTCAATCATAAATTGCACATCACTGTTTCTCTTTTCAAAAGAGGTGGAGGACTATGTCACTGAGGAACTTTCAAAAAGTTTAAACAAGTTTTTTTCTCTTGCAACACAAAAGAAGAAACCTCTTGTGCTTGTTGTTGGACTTGGAAATAAAGGCATTGTTGCCGACAGTCTTGGAAGCAAGGTTACCGAACGAGTTTTTGCATCAAGGCTGATTGATGAAAAGTTAAAAAAAGATTTTGGCAATCTGTGTTATTTTAATGCTGGGGTGGGCGGAGTTACTGGCATTTTGTCCTATGACTTAATTCTTGGTGTAACAAAAATGATAAAGCCAGATATTGTGATTGCTGTTGATGCGCTTGTGGCTCATGAGGCAAATAGGCTTGGAAAAAGTTTTCAAATTTCTAATGCTGGCATAACGCCAGGTGCTGGGGTGCAAAACTTTTTGACACCACTCAATAAAAAAATGCTGGGCTGTGAAGTGATTGCAATTGGCGTTCCCGTTATGATAAGTGGGTTCAGCCTTTGTGAAGATATTGAAAAAAATCTGCAAGATAAAATTTTCACTCCAAAAGAAATAGACCTCTTCATTGATAAATGTGCGGGAATAATAGGCGATGCAATAAATCTTGTGGTTCACAAGCAAAAAAGAATATTTTAAATTTAAGTTTAATAGATAATTAAGAAAGGTTAAAGAAAAATGTGTGCACCCAAAAGTTAACACATTAAAAGGTGCGGTTCAAAAATTTAACCTTTCTTTTTTATAATTTTTTTGATATTTTTTCAGACATATAAACAATTTTAATAAAGAAACAGCACAAAACAAACAAAAATCATTTCGCTCTCATAGAATAATTTGTATGAAAAAAATAACAGCAGAAAGTCCCATTTTGTTTCTGGACAGTGGGTTGGGTGGATTGACCACGCTTTTTCAAACTGAAATGCTTTTGCCACAAGAAAATTTCATCTATGTTGCCGATTTCAAAAATCATCCATATGGAAATAAAACCAAAAAGCAGATTGAAAGCACTGTGATACATAACATAAAGAAGTTTTACGCACAGTTTTACCCAAAAAGTGTGGTTCTTGCGTGCAACACAGCCACAGCGGTTGCAATCACAAGGCTCAGGAAAATGTTTTCAAACATCATCATAATTGGAACAGAACCAGCCATCAGACCAGCCATTGAAGCGGGTAAAAAAAGAATTTTGGTGCTTGGAACACGAGCAACAATTAGGCATAGTTCTTTAATTAAACTTTTTAAAGCAAACAAGCACAGTTATCTAGAATTTCTTGCTCTGCCAGAACTTGCCAAACTTGTTGATGATAACTACCTAGATAATAAAAGTCTTATTGATGATTATCTTGCTGAAAAACTCACGCCACTAAAAGACAAGTTTGACGCTGTGGTTTTGGGATGCACTCACTATGTGATTTTAAAAAAGGAAATCAAAAACTTTCTTGGAGATATAACAATTTTTTCAGGGAATGGTGGTGTTGCAAAGCGTCTTAAACAGTGCTTGACTTTGCTAAACCTAAAAAACGCAGGCAAGGGCTCTTTAAAGTTAATTTCAACATCAAGTGATAAACAAGAAATGCTGTTAGAAAATCATAACTATCTGTTTAAAAGGAGGGAGGAAATATGTGTGGTCTAGTTGGATATATCGGGCAAAAATCAGTGTCAGATGTTTTGGTACAACTTTTGGAGCGACTTGAATATAGGGGGTATGATTCTGCTGGCATTGCGCTTAATGAAAATGGCAAGTTGATACTTGAAAAAAGTCAGGGGCTTCTTGTCAATCTTTGCAACAAAATTGAAAATAAGCATTTTTCAGCAACAAGCGGAATTGGTCACACACGCTGGGCAACTCATGGCAAGCCAAACGAAAGGAATGCACACCCACATATCAGTGAAAATGGTCAAGTTGCGCTTGTTCATAATGGCATAATTGAAAATTATAATAAGTTAAAAAACGAACTGAAAGATATAAAATTTATTTCAGAAACAGACACAGAGGTGGTTGTTCAACTGCTTGGAAAATATATCACTAAAAAAAGTGACGAAAATCACATTTTACAGCAAATTGCACGAGTTTGCGAAATGATAAAAGGCTCATACGCTTTTGCAATAATGGTGGCGCATATTCCAAACAAAATTTTCTTTGCCAAAAAAGGAAGTCCACTCATCATTGGGTGCGGAAAAGGTGAAAACTTTTTGGCAAGCGATATTCCAGCGCTTTTGCCTTTCACAAATAACATCATCTATGTCAAAGACGGTGAAATGGGTGAGATAAGCGCAGAGCAAATTAAAATTTTTGATTTCAAACTTAAACAAAAAAATAATATTATTAAAAAAATCAATCTTTCACCCGAACAGGTCATGCTTGGCAACTATTCAACCTTCATGGAAAAAGAAATTGCTCAGGGAAGTTACGCCATGCAAAACACCTTGGAGCATATAATAAAAGACAGAACATTCTATAAGATAAAAAAGACGAAATTTCAAGATTTGTCCATGATGAGTTCCAATATTCACATTGTTGCTTGCGGAACAGCACTTCATGCTGGAATGCTGGCAAAATATGTTCTTGAAAAAGAATGTCGGGTGGGGGTAAGCCTTGATTATGCCAGTGAGTTTAGATATAAAAAGCCACTTATAAATAAGAAAAGCATTTGCATTTTTATCAGCCAAAGTGGAGAAACAGCCGATACCATTGCAAGCTTGGAACTTGCCAAAAAATGTGGGGCATATTGCGTTGCAATCACAAATGTCATAACAAGCAGAATTTCAAGCCTTGCCGATTTTGTTATTCCAACATATGCTGGACCTGAAATAGCAGTTGCGTCAACAAAGGCATATGTGGCACAAATAACTGCTCTTTATGCTTTGATTGAATTTGTGGCAAAACTCAACAACAAAAAGATAAAATATAACTCAAATGACATTTTTGGTGTTGTGAAAACGGTTGAAAATTGGTCAGCAAAACTTTTGTGGCATGACCTAATAAAAGATATTTGCACAAAGGAAAGCATCTATTTTGTTGGGCGAGGCGTTGATTTTTATCTTGTGAAAGAGGGAGCACTTAAACTGACTGAAATCAGTTACATTCACGCCGAAGCCTTTGCTGGCGGAGAACTTAAACATGGAAGTTTGGCTCTTATAAACGAAGAAGCCATTGTGATTGTGCTTTTAACACAAAAAGATTTGATTGATAAAACACTTAACGCCATTGCTGAAATCAAGACAAGGGGAGCAACAGTAATTTTAATCTCTCAATTTGAATACCTAAAAAACTGTGCTCAGCATTTCATCTTGCTTCCGAAAGTGAAGGATATCTTGATGCCTTTTGTTGCAATCAAGCCACTTCAAGAACTTGCTTTCTTGTGTGCAAAAGAAAAAAATCTCAACCCAGATAAGCCAAGAAATCTCGCAAAATCAGTTACTGTTGAATAGATAATGCTATTTGATATATGTTCTTGAATATATTACTAAAAAACTCTATCTTGTCAAAAAGATAGAGTTTTCAATACTTCAATAACTATATAACAAAAAGTCAAAATCAAAAAATTGTTTCTCTAATTTGTTTTTTTATTAAAATCGTTTGTGTTTTGTGAAAAAAGTTGTTATAATAAACATATAAAAATCTTTTTTGCAAAAAATTTTTTATCACAACCATTAAACAATATGTGAGGTTGCACAAAAATTTTAACAACAAATAAGTGCAAAAAAATAAGTAAAGAATAGCAAAAGTAAAAATGGGAAGTTAGAGCCAAAAATAAAACTTTAACAAAAAACAAGTTAAAAAAAGTTAAATTTTACAAAAAAATTATAGAAAAAACAATTTTGCAAAAGATAAAATAAAAACAGGAGGATAAAAATGGAATACAAAAGAATTTTCAACAAAAGGAATTTAATGAAGTTGTCCTTCTTTTTTGCCTTTGCTATAATTGCATTTATGATGTTCGGGGGGGGGGGTGCTTTATGAAGCAAGAAACCAACCAGAACACCCGTATAAAAATCTAGACATAGCATATGGTGCACCGAACAACACAGACAATTGGACATCAAATTTTTCATATTGCACTCTGCCAACTTTGCAAAACAGCGGGCAAGCAAACAGCCAAGATAACCCATATATCATAGACAGCGCCGCAAAACTTGCATATTTGAGTTATAATCCCTTTTGGGCATCAAACAAATACTTCTTGCAAACAGCAGATATTGATTTGGTTGAGCATTATTGGGTTCCAATCAACAATGTGTCCGGCACAATTTCAAGTGACGAACGAGCATACTATTATGACGGCGGAGAGCACACCATTTCAAACCTTTACATTAACACCTCCGAACAGACTTTGGCATCAAATGACTACATTGGTCTTTTTGGCTATGTCCGTGGTTCTTCAAGTAATCACTGTTACATCAAAAACCTTGGCATTGTTGGTGGAAGCATAAGTGGTGAGCAATATGTTGGTGCCATTGTTGGAGACGCAGTATATACCGATATAACCAATTGTTCTAACCAAGGTGTGTTGGTGAGTGGTTACAAATCTGTCGGCGGAGTTGTTGGGTATAACTATTATGGAAGTATAACCAGCAGTTATAACACAGGTAATGTAACCAGCACCAGCACTATCAGTTATCCATTTGTCGGCGGAGTTGTTGGGCGTAACAATTATGGAAGTATAACCAGCAGTTATAATACTGGTGATGTAACCGGCACCAGCACCGGCAATTATGCAAATGTCGGCGGAGTTGCTGGGAGAAACGATTATGGAAGTATAACCAGCAGTTATAACACCGGTGATGTAACTAGCACCAACACCAGCTATTATTCATATGTCGGCGGAGTTGTTGGGTATAACAATGCTGGAAGTATAACCAGGAGTTATAACACC